>CAJXVA010000226.1 GCA_913061055.1 uncultured Pseudomonadota bacterium | reverse complement strand
GCGCGATCTCTCGCCGATAGTCCGCGAGCAGCTGCTTCGCGTCGTCGGGGGGGTTCATGACTGACTCACCTCGGCTGCAAACGCTTCGAAGCGCGTGCGGGCAGCACGAACCCGGGAGTAGATCGTGCGCGGATTCGAAGCGCAGGCCTCGGCCACCTCGCGCGCGGTCAGTCCCTCGAGCTCCATCAGGACGAACGCGGCTCGTTTTTCGTCGTCCAATCCGCGAAGGAACTGCTCCATCAAACGCTCGCAGTCCAGGAGTTCCATCGAGCGTTCTGGGCCACAGGGAGGGATGGGATCCGGCAGGGCGCGCAGTCGGCGATCCTCCCGGCTCTGCTTTCGTCGAAGGTGCGAGACGACGCGGCGAGTGATGCCCGCGAGCCACGCCCGCATGGACTGTTTGGCGTCGTAGTCCGAGAGCCGACGCATCACCACCAGGAACACGTCGTGGACGACGTCGTCGATGTGGAGGGTCGATACGCCCATGGCTCGTCCTACGCGCCACACGAACGCGGCGTGCTTGCGATACGCGGCGTCGAAATCGAGGGGTTGCGGGGAGTCCGCGTTGCCATGGCTGGCCTCGGTAGGCACCGGTTCACTCGCTCTTGCCCGCCGGCGCCGCGAAGTATCATCGCGCATCGCGTTTTTTTGCTCGCCGCGTCGGAATTGCGAACACGACGTGGGCGACTCCTCGTAGCTCGACGGGCCCAACCTGGCCGGCGGGGGCGTCTCCGATCACGAACCGGCGGCGCACCAAAGGGACAAGACCGACCGCGCTGAGTCCGAATCGGACGAAGTGCTCAGTTCGCCACTGCGCGCCGAGCCGAATTCCAGGGGCAACCCACACGTGCCGCTGGGTGCGAGAAGGCGCAGCAGACAGCCCTTCGGCCCGAAGAACCCCCAACTCTCCGAGTCCGCAACCCAGGGCGTCGATCCTGCCGAAGCTGGCGACACCGCAGGCTTCGATTCCCCCGACGGCGAGCCGATACGCCGCTTGGATCCTACCGATGACGTCTTGGTCTCGCTCAAACCACCACCGGCCGTAGGCGACGACCCGCAGGTGGGGGAGCCTGAGCCCGGAATCGGCTCCGAGTCCTACGCCCGGGCCGGGCACTCCGATTCCGTGTACGGCTGCAGCGATGCCGAGCACGATTTGCGGAGCGCGGTCCCCGGGGGCGTCGCGGCCAGGCAGAGGTTCGCGGGGCGGAGATTCGGCGGGAAGAGTTTCGGCGGGCGGAGACGCGGCGGGCGGCGTCGTCGTCTCGATCGTAGGCGGGATTGCCGGGGGACTGGGGACCGCAGGTGGCGGGAGTTCGGGCTCAGGCTCGGGCACCGGGGGGATGGGAAGTTCGGATGTCGCCTGAACACTGAGGATCGCGACAAGAGCTTCGGTCAGTGCATCGCAGCTCTCCCCGTCGAGCTGCCGCGCGGGCAGGTCGCCCACCCGAACCTCCAGTCGCCAGGTCGATCCGGTGGACGGCGGCGCGACGACCCGGGCGGCGACGGGGTGTGTCAGTCGAACGCCCGCGGACTCCAGACGAAGCTCGACCGACTTCACGTCGGGGCAGTTCGAAGGCGCATCCCAGGACACGCGGGGGTCGGCCCCCACCAACAGTGCCATGAGCGGCCAGAGCATCGGCTCACCAGAGCACTGCGTCAGGCCAGATCGTCGAGGGCAGCCGAGACGTTGGCCAGCCCCTGCTCCAGCGTCCCAGGGTCGATGCCGAAGCTGACCCGCACGTAGCCTGGGGCCTCGAACATCGAGCCTGGAACGACCTGGGTTTCGTAGCGCTCCCGGAGGTGCTCTGTGAACGCCGTGTCGGACATTCGGTCTGGCAGCTTCACGAGGGAGGTGATGCCGAAGGATGGCGGGACCCACTGGACGCGCTTCTCGGCCTCGACCCAGCGTTCGATGACGCGCCGTCCCGCGGAGGCGATCTCCTGCGCCTTGCGCTGGTAGTCGCCGGCATTGCGCAAAATGCGGGCGCCGAGGACACCGGTCGCGACGGGAGGGTAGACGTGAAGGTAGTCGGTTGCTGCGCGAATGGCGCGGGCTGCGTCGGGATCGGCGGAGACGATCCAACCGGCTCTCAGTGCGGAGTGTCCGAACGCCTTGGTCGTGGAACTCCAGCTGATGCAGTTCGGCGCGACCCGGCACGCCGGCTGAATCGCGGCGTCGGGGGAGGAGGCGAAGTCGAAGTCGAGGTAGACCTCGTCGACGAGAACCATCGCGCCGACCCGTGCCGCGAGCTCCGCGATCTCTTTGAGGTTGGCGGCGTCCATCGCGACACCGCTGGGGTTGTGGAGGTTGGTGAGGAGGACGGCCTTGGTCCTCGAGGTCAACAGCTGGGCGAGGCGCTCGGGGACGACCGCCCATCCGTCGTCGAGCGTGCGCTCGAGTCGGCTGACCTGCGCACCGAGGATCTCCGGGGCGCGGTGCAGCGGCTCATACGTTGGGCGCTCCACAACAACATGATCGCCCGCGCGCACGAGTGCCATCAGCACATGGGTGATCGCAAGACTTGCGCCGAGCGTTGGGGTGACGAGCTCGGTGTCGACGCCGTATCGTTCCGCGACAGCGTGGGTCAGGTTACTGACCGAGTCCCATCCAACATCGCGCCGCGACATCGCATCGGCCCAGCCCAGGTCGGGGGCAGACCCGTCCGGGGCAACGGGGGCGGCCACGTCGCCATGGGATGCGGACAACGCCGCGTCCGCCATTCCGCTGGCCGTGAGGTTGTACCGCGCACCTTGAGGCACTGCCTTCGCCCAGGCCATGTACTCGAAGGGACGCAGAGGGGCCTTCACGGTGACGCATCGTTTCAGAACTCCCCAGTCGCCGCAAGCGGGCTTGGGGCGTTATGGAACGTCGCGCCAACGGCTCAGACGGGGCGCTGCGGACCGTTTGAGGACACGCGCCAACTTGACCAGCTGATCGGCCACGGCCGCGTCTAAGGCGGCGGGCTCGATCGCGGGTGATCCGTTCTCATCCCAGGTGAGCTGCGCCTCGACGCGGCTCGTGCCTGGGAGGAACACCTCCACTTGGTAGGTCAGGGGAGCTTCGTCAACGCGGGTGAAGACGAAACGGGCGCCCTGCTTGGGGTGGAGGTCGTGGCTGGAAAGCATGACGGCGGCGCGGAGCGAGTCCGGCCGCGCATCCTACTATGGACTACTGGCAGTTGCCTTCGTCGCCCTCGTCGAAGCAGCAGCACGACAGGGTTTTGGCTTCACAGGTGCCCAAGTCGGTCTGAACCTTGGCGTCTTTGCCGGTGCAGAAGTCTTCGCAGTCGACGTTGGTCAGCTTGCCGAAGAGGCAGGACTGCAGAAGGGTCTCGGAGCTGCAGTTGTCGTCGGCGTCGCTGCAGTCGGTTCCGGGGCCGTCGCCGCAGAAGTTCGCGACGTCATCGTTCTTGTCGATGTAGCAGCCGTAGGAGAAGTCCCCCTGGCCGTCGTCGAGGCAGCCTTGGTCGAGGTCGATCTGCGTCCACTCTCCGTCGGCGCAGACGTACTGCTCGCCATCTTCGACCCCCTCGACACCGCCGTTGTTGGTGCACGCGAAGGTGTTGTCCGTGGTCGCGTCGCAAGGCGGCAGGTCCGCTGGGCCCGTGCCGCCGCCGGTGCTGGCGTCCGCCGAGGGATCGGTGTCGGTCGCGTCGGTGTCGGTCACGTCGGTGTCCGTCCCGCCCGTGGTCGACTCGGTCGTCGCGTTCGTGGGGTCGGTGTTTCCGGTTCCGCCGTCGGGGCAGCAGCTGTAGTCGTCCGGATCGGCGGTACAGAACTGCCATCCATCGACGCAGACGCATTGGCCGGCAGCGTCGGTGGAGTTGTTCGGGTCGGACCCACACTCCCCGGTCGGCGGCTTGGAGTCGGTGCGCTCACACTCGAAGTTGCTGTTGCCAGCAGGATCGCTGCTCTCGAAGACGTAGCCCGCGTCGCAGACGCACACATCGTTGGAGGCGTCGTACTCCGAGTGACACAACGGGTCCGGCTCCTGGCCGGCGTCACATCGTGTGCAGTCGGGGGCGCCGACGGTGATCACGCAGCCGATGGCTCCGAGAGCGCCGACGGAGAGAGCGAGCAGGATGGTGCGAAACGAGCGAGACGAGGTCATGAATAGTCGAGTCCTTGTAGGATGGGACGGGCGCGGTGGCCCCGAGTTTCATTTCGGAGGGCCGCCATCGGCTGACAATGCCATGTTAGGCGCCGCTTCAAGAGTGCCTGATGTCACCGAAATTAAGAAAGGCGGCCCCGATTGGAGCCGCCTTTGACGCGGGGCGGGAGGAATTGAAGCAATTCCGCGTGCCCGCCGAAATTCACTCCACGGTCCAGGTGTGACCCGACCGCAGAAGCGCGTCGATGTCGCCCTCTCCGTTTCTCTCCACGGCCTGGGCAACCTGCGCCACCACACCCTCGTCGTAGGCCGGGCCGGGATCTCGGAAGATCACGCCGAACACCATGGGGAACTCGGGTGCCATCAGCTGGGCCAACGCAAACGCCATGGCTCGGTTGGTCTCGTCGTGGACGGTGACGTCGGCCTCGGTGACACCGTTCTCACCCACGGTCACGACCTTGACCTCTTCACCGGTGAGCACGAGGCCCTTGTTCTTGTCCTTGCCGAACAGCAGCGGTTGACCGTGCTCGACCCACACCTGCAGGTCGTGCGAGATGTCCTTGGCTGTCACGTGGGTCCACGTGCCGTCGTTGAACACCGGACAGTTCTGGAGGATCTCGATGAAGGATGTACCCGTGTGCGCGTGGGCTTCCTTGAACAAACCGCTGAGCGGCTTGATCATCGTGTCGATGCCGCGGCTGACGAAGCGGGCGTTGGCCCCGAGCGCGAACGCGAGCGGGTTGACCGGAGCGTCGATGCTGCCCATCGGAGAGCTCGGCGACTTGAGTCCAACGAGCGACGTGGGCGAGTACTGGCCCTTGGTCAGCCCATAGATCCGGTTGTTGAACATCATCACCTGCACGTTCACGTTGCGGCGAAGCACGTGAAGCAGGTGGTTGCCGCCGATGCTGAGGCCGTCACCGTCACCGGTGATGAGCCAGACGTCGAGCTCAGGGTTGACCAACTTGACCCCGGTCGCGAACGCGGGCGCCCGGCCGTGGATCGTGTGGAACCCGTAGGTGTCCATGTAGTAGGGGAAGCGGCTGCTGCAGCCGATGCCCGAGATGAACACGGACTTCTCGCGCGTGGCACCCAGCTCGGGAAGCGTGCGTTGCATGGCCGCCAGGATGGCGTAGTCGCCACACCCAGGGCACCAGCGGACCTCTTGGTCCGAGGTGAAGTCCTTCTTGGTGAGCTTCTTGGCTGCGGGAGGATCGAGAGGGACCATTAGTTGGACTCCTTGCCTGCGAGGGCTTCATCGATGGCGTCGAGCACTTCGCCGACGCGGAACGGTCTGCCGGCCACCTTGGGTAGCGATTGGGCGGGCAGCAAGTACTCGGATCGCAACACCTTGACCAGCTGGCCGGCGTTGAGTTCGGGCACGATGATCTGCTCGTAGTTCGACAGCAGCGCCTCGAGGTTGCGCGGCATCGGCCACATGTAGCGGATGTGGATCTGGCTGACGTCTTTGCCATCGGCGCGAGCCCGGCGAACGGCCTCGTTGACCGCGCCGTACGTGGAGCCCCAGCTGACCATCGCCAGCTTGCCGCTGGACTCACCGATCTCGACGTCCTGCTCGGGGATGTCGTTCGCGATCCCCATGATCTTGCCCGCACGCACCTGCGTCATCTTGTGGTGGTTGTCGGGGTCGTACGAGATGTGGCCGCTCTTGAAGTCTTTTTCGAGTCCACCCACGCGGTGCTCGAGGCCCGGCGTACCGGGGACGGGCCACACGCGGGCGAGCGTTTCCGGGTCGCGGACGTACGGGTGGAAGTCTTTGGTGTCGGTGTGATGCCGAACTTCGATCTTGGGAAGGTCGGCAAAATCCGGGATCGACCAGGGCTCGGCTCCGTTGGCGATGAAGCCGTCGGAGAGCAGGATGACCGGGGTCATGTACTTGGTGGCGATCCGGACGGCCTCGATGGCCATCGTGAAACAGTCACCCGCGGACTTGGGCGCCAAGACGCACAGCGGCGCGTCGGAGTTGCGGCCGTACAGCGCCTGGAACAGGTCGGCCTGCTCCGTCTTGGTGGGCATGCCGGTCGAAGGTCCGGCGCGCTGCACATCGAGGATGACCAGCGGGAGCTCGATCATGACCGCGAGGCCGATCGCCTCGCCCTTGAGCGCCATACCGGGGCCCGAGGTCGAAGTGACGCCGACCGCTCCGGCCCAGGACGCGCCGATCGCAGAGCAGACGGCAGCGATCTCGTCTTCGGCTTGGAACGTGGTGACGCCGAAGTGCTTCAGCGGCGCGAGAGCGTGCAGCACCGACGACGCGGGGGTGATCGGGTACGACCCGAACATGATCTTGGTCCCCGAAAGCTTCGCGGCGGCGGCGATGCCCCATGCGAGGGCCGTGTTGCCCTCGATGTTGCGGTAGGTACCGGCCGGCAGCTTGGCCTGCGGAACCTTGTAGAGCTCGACACCGACGGGAAGCTCGGCGGTTTCGCCATAGGCATGTCCCGCATCGAGCGCGGCGATGTTGGCCTCGGCCAGCTCTGGCTTCTTGGCGAACTTCTGCTTGAGCCACTCGGTGGTCGAGGTGCGGTCTCGGTCGAACAGCCAGTACAGCAGGCCAAGCGTCCAAACGTTCTTGGTGCGAAGCGCCGACTTGGCACCCACGCCGCTGGGCTCGGCCGCGGCCGTGGCCAAGCGGGAGATGTCGATGCTCAGCACGCGGTACGCATCGAGCGAGCCATCATCGAGGGGGTTCGACTCGTAGCCGGCCTTCTTGAGGTTGCTCTTGGTGAACGCGCCGCTGTTGATGATGATGAAGGAGCCGGTTGGAATCTCCGCGAGGTTCACCTTGAGCGCGGCGGGGTTCATCGCGACAAGGACGTCGGGATCATCGCCGGGGGTGAGAATCTCTTTGGAGGCGAAGTGCAGCTGGAAGCCCGAAACACCGAACAAGGTGCCGGCGGGCGCTCGAATCTCGGCCGGGAAGTCCGGGAAGGTTGAGAGGTCGTTGCCGGCGACTGCACTCGTCTGAGTGAACTGCGTACCGGCGAGCTGCATGCCGTCGCCCGAGTCACCCGCGAAGCGGATCACCACGGACTCGAGCGTTTTTCGGGTCACGTCCTGGGAAACCGGAGTGTCCATATTCTTCTCGTTCTTGGGGCCTTCGAAGACTTGGCGCCCGTGTGAACCCTATAAAACCCGATAAAACACAGGAAAAGGGGGTGCGCCTAGCGACTGGAGTATGGACGCAACCTGACGCTGTGTCACCCGGACGCCGCTCACTGAGGACCCACGGTGGGGCGACTCACAGAGGCCCCGGGGGCGTGCGCTACGTGCCGTGATCGCACGGGATCACGGGCGCGTCGGCCGACGGTGAACGCGCGAAGCGGAGGGTGCATGAGCGCGCTCACCCGGCCCCCCGACAACGCGGTGAGCGAGACCTGGTCCAAGGGTCTACGGTGCGGCCATGTCCGAGATCGACGCCCTCATCGACCGTGGCCTGGCCGCCGTCGAGGACGAAAATACCGAAGCCGCGGCGGCTGTCCTCGAAGAGGCGACCGCGATGGCTGGAGCAGAGCACGCTCGGGTTCTCCACCTCCGCGGTCTGCTCGCTTGGGCCAATGAAGACCTCGAGAACGCGACCGCGACGCTGCTCAAGGCAGCCGACCAGGAAGCCGGTCGCCCCGAGATTCACTTCGACTGCGCGGAATGCCTCTACTCGATGGAAGAGATCGAAGAGGCCGAAGAACAGGTACGGAAGGTTCTCGAGCTTCCGGATGTCCCCGGAGAGCAGGCGGACGATGCCCGACTGCTGCTCGCTCAGCTTCGGCTCAGCGTCGATGACCCTGCGGGCGCGCTCGAAACGCTCGAGGCGATCGACGCGGTCCGCAAGACCCACCCGGCATACCTCGGAGCGCTCGGCTCGGCACAGCTGGCGGACGAGCAGTTCGACGCGGCGGTTACCACCCTTCGCAAGGCTCTCGAGCACGACGACGCTGACGCGGACCTTCACTACCAAGTCGGCATCGGTCTCGAAGCCGTGGGCGACGACGCGGGCGCTCGCCAAGCGATGACGAAGGTGCTCGAGCTCGACACCGAAGAATGGGCCGAACTCGGTGATGACGCACCACCGGCGCCGGACTTCGCGGAGACGCAAGAGCTCCGCTCGCGTCTCGAGGAGGTCCTCGAAGGGCTTCCCGACCCGGTGCTCAAGCTGGTCGCTGCGACCCCGATCACGGTTCAAGCGCGCGCCTCGGCGGAGCAAGTGGCCGGCGGAGTCGACCCTCGCGGCACCGTCATTTTCCTCGGCTCGCCGAAGAGCGACGAAGATGAGGCCGAACTCAAAGGCATCGTCGTGATGCGGGACCTGTTGCTCACCCAGGTCGACGAGGACGACGAGATCGACGAAGAGCTGTTCTACAGCCTCCTCGAGCAGATCCAGCACTTCTTCCGTCGCGACGACATCATCGTCGCTCAGGCCTGATTCCATGACCGACACTGCCGCGCTCATCTACGACTGGAACGAAAAGGACCGCCGCGGTCCTCTGTTGCCGAAGAAGCCGATCTTCGTCGACGAGACGATCCGTGACGGCTTGCAGTCCCCCTCGGTTCGGGATCCGTCCATCGACCAAAAGATGGACCTGCTGCGGTTGATGGATCGGCTGGGCATCCACGTGGTGAACCTTGGTCTGCCCGCGGCGGGCAAACGGGCTTACGAGGATGTCGAGCGCCTGGCGCGGTGCATCGTGGAGGAGAAGCTGAGCATTCTTCCCAACTGCGCGGCACGGACGATCGAGCGTGACATCGCTCCGATCGTCGAAATCTCTCAGAAGGTGGGGCTTCCGATCGAAGTGACCGCGTTCATCGGCTCCAGTCCGATTCGCGGCTACGCGGAGAGCTGGGACGTGGAACGGCTCGAGAAGTTCACGGCCGCCGCGATGCAGTTCATCGTTCGCAACGACCTGCCGGCTTCGTTTGTCACCGAGGACACCACCCGCAGCCATCCGAGCACGCTCGACCGGCTGTTCCGCACGGCGATCGATGCCGGCGCCACGCGCTTGGTGCTGTGCGACACCTGCGGCCACGCGACGCCGGACGGCGTCTCGAACCTGCTCGCGTTCACCAAAGGTCTGTTGCGCGGCATGGGTGCCGAGGACACGGTTGGACTCGATTGGCACGGTCACAACGACCGCGGTCACGCGCTTCCTCTGGCGCTGTTCGCCCTCGAGCACGGCGTCGACCGGGTACACGGCTGTGGCCTCGGACTGGGTGAGCGAGTTGGCAACACGTCGATGGACCTGTTGCTACTCAACCTCTACCTGCTCGGACAACTCGACCCGAAGGAACACGATCTGTCGTGCCTCGTCGAGTACGTGAACAAGGTCAGCGAGTACACCGAGGTGCCGATTCACCCTGCGTACCCGCTCAGCGGCCGAGATGCGTTCCGGACCGCGACCGGCGTGCATGCGGCGGCGGTGATCAAGGCCGAGGCTCGAGGCGAACTCGATCTCGCGGACCGCGTGTACTCCTCGGTCCCCGCCCGGGTGTTTGGACGTCAGCAAGAGATCGAGATCGGTCACTACAGCGGCAAGTCCAACGTCGTGCACTGGCTCCGCACGCACGGGTTCGAGGCCAGCGACGACATGGTCGACAAGGTGTTCTCGTTTGCCAAGGAGGCCGACCACACCCTCAGCCGCGAAGAGATCGAAGCTGTGATCAACGGCTGATGGCCCCGGCGCCGCACGAGGTTCACCCGCAGCTGCGAGAGGCTTGGGCCCGGGCGCCCAAGCTGCCGTATCACAAGCTGCAGCGGCTGCCGCTCATGCGCCGGGCGGCCGCGGCGATGGCGAAGCCGACAAGCGTCGATGGGGTCGCGGTGGAAACCGCCCACTTCGAAGGCATTGAGCTTCGCGTGTACCGGCCGGCGGGCGACCCTGCGCGCGCAGGCCTGCTGTGGATGCATGGTGGTGGGCTGCTGCTGGGCTCGCCACAACAAGACGAGCTGCGCTGCTCAGCGTGGGCTGCGGACCTCGGGATCGTCGTCGCCTCGGTGCGCTACCGGCTCGCCCCGGAGCATCCCTGTCCGGCGGCGATCGACGATTGTCTCACGGGCTGGCGCTGGCTCGCCTCCCTCGGGCTCGAGCGGATGGCGGTCGGCGGCGTGAGTGCGGGCGGCGGCCTGGCGGCGGTGTTGTGTCAGCGTCTTCGTGGCGGTGCGCTGCCGCAGCCCGACGGGCAGCTGTTGTGCTGGCCCATGCTCGATGACCGGACCGCCGCCGATGCATCGATCGACCCGACATCGCACGTCGTGTGGAACAACCGCAGCAACGCGGCGGCGTGGGGCGCTTACCTCGACTGTCCTCCAGGCGCGGCTTCGGTCCCGGAGTACGCCGCGGCGGCGCGCGGCGAGGACCTCACCGGGCTCCCTCCCGCGTGGATCGGTGTGGGGTCGCTCGATCTCTTCGCGGCGGAATCGCGGAGCTATGCGGCTCGGTTGCATCAAGCCGGGGGTGTCGTGAAGCTCGACGAGGTGTTGGGGGCGTTTCACGACTTCGAGACGCTGGCGCCGGACGCCGAGGTCTCGGCGGCGTGCAGGGATCGGCAGCGAGGTTTCCTGCGCCGCGTCCTGCGGTCGCCGTAGCCGCTCCTTGCACGCTGTCCTACAGGGGGGTTCCGCACACGCCTTGGTAGGTGTGCACTCGAACACCGACCGGGGGAAGCTTTCGCAGTCCTCCCCGTTCGGCGTTGACCGCGGTTTCAACGCAATCGGTGAACGCCGGCCAACCACGGACGTCCGGGGTCTCGAAGCGCACCCGGCGTCCGTCCCAGACGAAGTCCGCATCCACCAAGGCCCCCTCCGCCGGGCTGATGTCGATGAAACATGCGTGGACCGGCCCCACAATCCTATCGTTCAGAAACCCTCGGAGCTCTTTCTCCTCATCGACTTGGAACGCGGGTTGGCCCTCGAGAGGGTGCATGTTTGCTGCGACCCACCAGTGGTCACAACGCTTGACGATTCCTGGATCGCCCACGACTTGAATGCGTATCGGCGCCGTGTCCACAGTTTCGGTATCGTCTGCAATGACTTGCGTCGTGGAGCTCTCGCTGGCCGCCGGCTCTTGGGGGACGTGTGACGCAGGCTTTGCTTCGCGCGTCGCACACCCTTGCGCCACCACCCAGCAAAGCAGGAGCGCGACACGGACCCGAGGTTGAGCGTCGTTGGGTCCCACAGTCGGTTAGACGCATCCCAATCCCGAAAGTTGCGTCGGACCCACTCGAGACCGTCACATCGTGAGCAGCAGTCGATGCAGCGACCGCAGCGATCCGCGATCGAGTCGCTGTTTGCCGTAGCTTCGCTGCAGGAACTCCCCGATCAGCGTGCAGTACAGAAGCTCCGCCCGGCGCTTCGCCTCGGCTTTGGGGATCCCAGCCGCCTGCAGGAGCCCGGCCACGAAGGCCAGTCGCTTTCGGTCGACACGCTTGGTCAGCTTGCGCGCGTGCGGGTCTTGGCTGGCCCAGGAGCGCACCGCGGTCTCGAACATGTCGACGGAGGTTGGGGTGCCGAAGGTGCGCTCGAACAACGCCCAGAGCTGATCGGCCGGGTCATCCGCGGCGGCGCGGACGCCTTCGATGATCTCCAGGGTCCCGCGCTGCTCCCACGCATCGACGACCGCGCCGAGGAGCGCCGCCCGGTCCTTGAAGTGCCAGTAGAAGCTGCCCTTGGACACACCGAGGGACTTGGCCAGCGGCTCGATGCGCACGGCGTCCGCCCCGTGTTCGCCGAAACGAGCTGCGGCGGCGGCGATCCAATCGTCGGCGGAGAGCTTGGCCACGGTGGACAATACGCCAGCGTATGGTACCCCGGCAATGCACGGACCATACGGCAGCGTATGGTCCGCGCGAAGGACACCATGCTCACCTACGCCGCCGTCGGGATTCTTTCGCTCATCGCTGTGTTGCACTCCGTCCTTGGGGAGGCCGCACTGCTGCGCCCGTTGTTTTCCAAGCCCTGGGATGTCGGAATTCCGCGGTTTGCGGCCGAACGCATCTTCCGCTTCGCTTGGCACCTGACCTCGATCGCTTGGGTTGGGCTGGCGGCGGCGGTGGCCGGGGTGCCGCTGCTTCACGCTGCGGCCTTGGTCTGCGTTCTCAGCGGCATCGTGATCTTCGCCGCGCTGCGCGGGCACCTCGCGTGGCCGCTCTTCTTCGCCGCAGGGGCATGTCTGTGGGTCTCAGCGGGGGCTGTGCCGACCGTGTTCGCGCAGGGGCTGTCGCTTTGCGGTGCGGTCTTGGCCGGGTTGCTCGCAGGGCTTCACGCGTATTGGGGGACTGGCGGCCGGTGGGGAATCAACGCCGCTGTTCCGCAGCGTGCCGACGGTTCACCGGCCTTCAAGCCCGGTCCGGGGGCATGTTTCGCCGTCTCCGCAGCCTGCGCAGTGCTCGCGGTGTTGCTGGTCTGGCCCAGTGTGGCCGCCGCTCCGGCCATGGTTCGGGTGCTGCTGTGGATCGCGCTGGCGGTATTCGTCGTGCGGGCGGTCGGCGACGGAAAGCAGGTGGGCTTCTCCAAGGCGGACCACAGCACGGACTTCGCTCAGGCCGACGACGCGCTCTACTCGCCGCTCGTCGTCGGCTTGGCGTTCGCCTGCGGCTCGGCGCTCCTGCTGGCGTGACGTGGGCAGGGCCCGCGCCTATGCTCCGCACATGGTTTATCGGGCGGATGGTGTTCGAGCGGCGATCGCACTCGCGTTGGGTTTGTCCCCGGCTGTGGTGGGCTGTACGGCTCGGGTCGTGGACAGCAGCGGCGACACATCGCACAGCGGCATCGGCAGACCGTCGTCCTCCACCGGGGGATCCGAGAGCACCGGGCCTATCGTCGACGACACCGGAAGCGCCGAAACGTCGAGCACCGGATGGTCGGACGTCTCCACCGGATTTCTGGACACCAGCGGTGGACCCGTTCGCACGTGCACAGCTGTGGACTACCCGAACGTCGATTTCTGCTATGGCTCGCCCAACAGCGTTGGCGAGTGCATCTGCGATGGCCAGTGTCAGTGGCAGGCGGCCCTGCTCGCCTCGGAGACGTATCCCAACCCCGGTTGCGGATTCCTCTACAACCAAACCCTCTGCACCGAGATCTGGGAGGATCAGTGCTGCTTCACCGCAAGTGTGTACGAGGACTTCTGCGGCGGGAAAGGGCGGCCGTTGATGGTCGACGACCACGCCCGCGTCGCCTCGCTCGTCCCGGGCAACGGTTGGGGCACCTGCGTACGGCAGGAGGTCCAGCCTGCCGTGGCCGCGCATTGGCAGGAGGCGGCCCTCGAAGAGCATGCCTCGGTGGCCTCGTTCGCCCGATTTGCGCTCGAACTGATCTCGGTGGGCGCGCCCGCTGAGCTGCTCGCCGACACTGCAGCGGCGATGCGGGACGAGGTTCGGCATGCGGAGCTGGCGTTGGCGCTGGCCGGGCGCTTTGGTGCGCAGCCGCTTCAACCCGGGCCGCTGGATGCGGGCCCCGCCCGCAGCACTTCGCTCGAGGATGTGGTGGTCGCGACCGTGCACGAGGGATGCGTCGGCGAGACGCTGGCCGCGGCCCATGCCGAGTTGGCCGCGCACCGGGCCTCGGACCCGGCGGTTGTCTCCGCGCTCCGAGAGATCGCTGCCGACGAAGCGCGTCACGCCGCGCTCGCGTGGCGGGTCGTTCAGTGGGCGCTGTCGATCGACCCTTCGCTGCGAGGCGCTGTGGCCCGCGCGTTCGCGGAATCGACCGGCCTCGACATGACGGTGAAGGAGCCCGCGGGGGCAGGTCTCGAGGCCTACGGTCTCCTCGGGGCGGAGGCGATCGAAGCCGTTCGCGAGCAGACGTTGCAGGACACGGTTCGACCGTTCGCGGAGGCCTTGCTCAGTTCCCGCAGCGATCGCCAGGCGCATGCAGTGTCACCTGTGTGATGCCAAGTGTGCCGTCGAGGTCGCCGTAGAAGCTGCGTAGGCCGGAGAAGAAATCGATGTGCTGGCCGTTGATCCCGCCGCCGATGTCGTCCGCGATCACGCAGCCGTCATGCACGAACCCGCCCCACGGCGGGT
Organism: uncultured Pseudomonadota bacterium; assembly: GCA_913061055.1. Lineage (GTDB taxonomy): Bacteria > Myxococcota_A > Polyangia > Nannocystales > Nannocystaceae > CAJXVA01. The sequence goes on along the minus strand of CAJXVA010000226.1, from coordinate 509 downwards.
CTCCGGGCATCATGACCCCGTCGAACTCGGCCACGTAGACCCAATCGCCGATGCCGAGCACGGCGGTGTCGACCGCGAGGCTGCGGAACGGTTGCAGCGCCCGGTTCTCCACTCCGAAGCCCCACGGGTGGTCCTCGTCGACCTCGAAGAAACACGGCGAGTTCGGGCAGCCGCACGAGTTCCAGTAGTTGAGCACCCGGCCGTCGGTGAGTCGTCCGGTCCCCTCCAGCGTGAGGGCGTCGGCGAAGTCCGCGGACACGGACGCCAGTGCGTTGCAGTCGGGGTCGTAGAGGGTCTCGTTGCTGCCACCGGGGTGGTCGGCTTCGTCCGATACCCAGTAGTACGTCAGCTGGAACGACCCGATCTCAGGACCTGGATCGGGAAGGGGTTCGTCGGCGGTGGTGCTCCCGCCCTCGGAGCCGCCACTCTCACTGCCCGGGTCTGAGGTCGCTGAGGTCTCGGCCCTGTCTCTTATACACATCTCCGAGCCCACGAGACCTCTCTACATC
>CAJXVA010000225.1 GCA_913061055.1 uncultured Pseudomonadota bacterium | reverse complement strand
ATGTAGAGAGGTCTCGTGGGCTCGGAGATGTGTATAAGAGACAGGACCAAGGTCGAGCAGGTCTTCTTCAACCCGTCCAGCCGCGACGTCGAGGGCTACTACTGGTTCACGATCCCCGAAGGAAGCCAGCTCGTCAGCTTTGCGTTGGAGACCAACGGACAACTCGTGGAGGGCGAAGTTGTCGAGCGAAAGAAGGCCGCTCGCACCTACGAAGAAACCGTGCAGAAGGCGAACGACCCCGCATTGCTCGAGTGGATCGATGAGCACACGGTGCGGGCCCGGATCTTCCCGGTTCCCGCGCTGGGCAGCCGCCGGATCGTCGCCCGCTACCAGCAACTCCTGACCGAGTCCGACGGCAAGCTTCGCTACAGCTACCCCCTGGCGGGGCCTGGAAAGAAGAAGACCGCCAGCATCGAAGACTTCGCGCTGTCCGTCGAGTTGGGCGATCTTGCCGAGGACTACGACATCGCAACGCTCGCCGAGGCGCGCATCGAAGAGGACGGCAAGCGCGTCACCATGCGGCGCAGTGGATACACGCCTCGGGCCGACTTTCAGCTGGAGCTCAGCCAGCGACCCGGCACGGAGCGTCCGCCGCTTCGCTTGTCCATGCTCGAACCCGGGGGCGACCAAGCTCGCTACGCGATGGTTCGCTACAGCCCCGACATCGACTTCGACGAGGTCCCCACGCCGCAGGGCCAAGTCGTCGTGGTCGTGGACACCTCGGCGGCGGGCGACCCCGCCGAGTATCAAACTCGGCTCGCGGTGGCTGAAGCGTTCTTGCGCAGCCTGAGCGCAGGCGATGAGTTTGCGGTCGTCAGCGCCGATGTTCGGGCGGAGGTCCTCTTTCCCGAATCAGGACTCGCCAAGGCCGGTCCCGACACCGTCTCGGCGGCACTCGAGCGGCTCGCGGAGCACGGCACCGGAGGCGCGACCGATCTGGGCGCGATCTTCGAGGAGGCGCTGGAGCGCGTGCATGGCCTCGACCAGCCGGCGGTCGTCTACATCGGTGATGGGATGGCTACCAGCGGCGAGCGGGCGGGGGATGCGTTGGCCGAACGTCTCCGCCGCAGCATGACCGGATCCCGGGCGCGATTGTTCACCGTGGGTGTGGGTCAAGAGGTCGACGAGGCGCTGCTTCACGCGCTCGCGCGGATCGGCGGCGGCTCGCATCTTCGGGTGCAGTCGCCCGAGCAAGCGATCGTTCGCGCCCTCGAACTCTCGGGGGCACTCAAGACGCCGACGATCACCGACCTCGAGGTCGACCTGGGCGAGGGGCTCGACGACGTCTTCATCAACACCTCCGGAAAACTCTCGCGCGGCCAAGAACTCGTGGTCCTCGCGCGCACACATCACGACCTCCCCAAGGAGGTCACGGTGCGTGGCCGGCTCGGCGGCGAACCGTTCGAGAAGGTCCACAAGCTCGAGCGCACCAAGGGCGTGTTGGGGCAGGTGGTGCCGCGGCTGTGGGCGGCGGCCTATATCGAGCGACTGCTCGGCGACAGCCGCGGCCCGGACGCGGTGCGCGGCAAGGTCCTCTCGCTGGGTCTGGAGTACGGACTGATGAGTCCCTACACCTCGATTCTGGCGTTGGAGAGCGAGCAGGCCTACGCCAGCGCCGGCATCCAGCGCAGGCAACGTCAGATCGGCGGCGTTCGTCTCACGGCAAACCTTCTGGACCGGGTCCCGATCAAGCCGAGGTTCGATGAGGACGCGAGCCTCGCGGAGCAGGTTCTGGTGGGCTTCTTCAGCGCGCCATTCGGGTGCGACTCCACGTCGTCGAAGGAAGAGGCGGTGATGCAGACGGCGGACGACGCCAAGCGCATCCCGCCGCAGAGCAACGCCGCAAGCAAGGCCGGCAGCAGTCGCGTCTCCGCCGTCGATACGCCGACGGCAGACCCCGCGCCGGTCACCGACGTTTCTGCTGGGGACGCGGAGGTTGCGGCGGCCGCCACCAAGACCCCACCGGCTGCGTCTCCAGCCGTGACAAAGCCGCGCAAGAAGAAGATCAACCTGGGCAGTGGAGCCGACCCGCTGTCGGGCTTGGATGCCCCCGGCGGCGGAGCGAGCCGAGGCCTTGTGGACAAGGGGGCCGTCGATGAGAAGCGCGCCAACGAGCAGGCGAAGCGGGAGCGGGAGCGTCGGCGGGTGGTGTCATCGGTCACGCGGGGGCGCAAGCTTCCGTGCAGTGACGCGTCCGCTCGCGGGCTCGCGCATCGCCGCATCCTGTGGCGAAAACGACTGGCGAGCGCCGTCACCATGACGGACTCGCTCGAGAACTACGAAGCTGCGGCCGGAAGCTGCGAGATTCGCGGTTGGAAAGACCAGCGCACTTTCTTGCGGCTGCTTCAGGCGGGCGCGGCCAGCGAAGCCGACATCGAGTTGCTGCTCAGTCACTTTCACGATGAGTCCGATGCCGCCCGCTACGTGGCGCGGGCGCTGTTGCGTCGGTTGGTCGACCCCGCGCTCATCGCCTCGGTCGACGGCGCGATGTTCGGCACCGTGGTCGATTGGGCGGACGTGGACCGACGCGTGATCTTGGAGGTCGAGTTGGACGACAAGCTCGATGTGGTTCGCGCCGCACTCGCCCGGGCTCCGGGCGACCCTGCGGGGGAGCTGAGGCTCCTGGAACTCTTGGTCGCCGGAGGCCGCCTGGAGGAAGCCGTCGGGCGAGGCCGCCGGTTGCGGGAGCAGGGACTGATGACACCGGGGTTGGCCCAATCGCTGGGCGAGGTCATGGTGGCGCACGGGCAGACCGACGAAGCCCAGCGGCTCTTCTCCGAGATCGTCGAGTTCGATCCCAAGAGCGCCACCAGCCGAAAGCTGCTGGGAGACATTTTCCTGCGCCATGGTTGGTACGACGGCGCGTATCGGCAGTACGAGGACCTGGTCGAGCTTCAGAACGACGACGCGCTGGCGGGCATTCGGCTCGCACGCGCAGCCGCAGGGACGGGCCGGACCGACGAAGCCCTGCGGACGCTTCGCAAGATCGCCGCGGGCGAGGGGCGCCCCGGCGCCAACGACCCGAGACGGTATGCCCGGCTGCACGCCGTGGCCTACCTCGCGGGCCTTCTCGACCAAGCGGATGGCTCGGCCGACATTCCCGCGGAGAGTGTGGTCCGGGAGCTGCGACGGCTCCAGCTGTTTGATGGCCCATCCACCTGGACCCTGCTGGTTTGGGAGGACCTGGAGGCCGAGCTCATCCTCACCCATGCCGATCCGAGCACGGGGACCCACTTGGGCGATCCGCTCATTGCCGGGGATACGGGGCTCTTTGCGCTCCAGGCCCCCACGACCGGGCTACCCGAACTCGCGGTGCGGCAGACCGGCGAGGCCATGAGCCGCGCGGTGGCGTACACGAGGGTCACCATCACGTTCGATGGTAAGTCGTTCGCGGTGAAGCGCGAGGAGGGCTCGCTGCCCGGTACGCGCTCGCGGCTGATGGAGGCGCCGCCGGTGCCGGATGAGCCGGAGCTCGAGGACGACGCGGGCGCGGTGATCCCCTAGGGGTGTTCGTGTCGCCTCTCTCGGGGTCGCGCTCAGCCGATCGGGAACTCGTAGGCCTCGTTGCAGGTCACGACGTCGTCGGTCGTCGGCGCGTACAGACACGGAAGCATCGCTTCGGGCGTCCCCAAGGCGCCGCAGCCGAGGGTCGCGGCATCGTCCAACGGCGCGCCTTCGACGGCTGAGAACGCATAGCTGCCCGCACCCCAGGATTCCCGCCAGAACAGTGCGGTGCCCTCGCCCGGGAGGACCACCCATCCGCGCTGTCCCGCCGCACCGGCGTCGGGCGGGTAGGGCAGTTCCCAGCGAAGCATGCCAGCTTCGCCGGCCAAGAGAGCGTCTCGGTGGCACTCGAGGACCGCGGGGTCGAGGACGGTGAGGTCTTCGAACGCGCACTCCGAGGGCTCCTCGAGCTCGCAGCCGACGACGATCGGGTCGCAAAGCTCGTCGAGGTCGCAGCCGGGGTAGAGGAATGGCCCGTCCTCGATGAGGCACTCGCACGAGACCGCGAGGCCTTCGGTGGTCTCCCCGTCGCTCGTGCTCTCGGGGCCCGAGGTTGAGTCCGGGCCCGTGGAAGTCGTGGATGAGGAGGCGTCCGTGGTGCCCGGGGCGGTCGAGCCTGAGGCGCTGGGAGCGGTCGCGTCGGAGGTGGCGCGACCGGTCGAGCCGGACTCGGAACTCGCGTCCTGAGCCTCGGTGTCTTCGGATTCGACCGGTTCGACTTGGGGTCCGCAGGCGGCGAGGATGGTGGCGAGGGCGAGGATGCGGCGCTCGTGCATGGGAAGTCTCGCCGGGGTAGTGCCGTGGGGGCGGCTTTCGATCACGCCGGTGGTCGTGAATCGACGACGCTCACGCTGGGTCCCGTTGCGACCGATGAACTCGGCGGTGTCCCTGGTCTCCTCGCTGTGGGATGTTGGCGCGAGTCGGAACGGACCATGAGCCCTGGCATCGAAGCGTTGATCCATCCGCATTCTATCGAGGAGCTGCGCGAACGCATGCGGGACGGCGAGCCGTTCGTCGTGCACGGGGCTCCGGCGTCCACCGCCGAGCTGCGCTCGCTCCCGCTTCTTGGGTCGCTCGACACCTTGCTCGCATCCTGGCCGGACCCGGTCGAGGTCTTCCACCCCGAGGTTGCGGACGAGGCGAGCTCGAGCATGGTCGACGCCGACGAGGCGCGGACGCGGTTCGCGGATGGGATGACGCTGCTGTTCAGCGAGGTGCAGCGATGCGCGCCGCAACTGCTCCCCTGGCTCGAGACGATGCGGGCGGACCTCGGTCTGTCTGCACTCACCGAAGCGCGTTGTCTCGCCTATGCCACACCGGCCGGAACGGGCACCGCAACGCACTTCGACCAGAACGAGAACTTCGTACTGCAGCTCAGCGGTTCCAAACGGTGGTTTCTCGCGCCCAATGACAACGTCAGTCGGCCGATGACCCGTCACCGGCTGGGTCAGCCGCTCGATCCCGAGCTCGAGTCGTACGCCCGGCTTCCGATGCCCAGCGGGCTGCCGGATGACCACACCGAGATCGTGCTCGAGCCAGGGTCCGTCCTCTTTGTGCCGCGGGGGATCTGGCACGCCACCCACGCGAACACCGACGCGCTGTCGCTCAACTTCACCTTCAGCGCACCGACGTGGTTGGACCTGTTCTCCGCGGCGTTGCGGGGCCGGCTCGCGCAGTCGCGGCAGTGGCGGGAAGCCGCGGCCCCCGCCGACGCCGCAACGTTCGAGGCCCTGCTCCGTGATCTGGCCGACGACGCGTTGGACTGGAACGCGGCCGACATTCTCGCGGTCACCGAGGGTTAGCTGGCGTGCCGCTGCGCCGAGGGACTGGTGCGGCTGACGATCGCGGGCGCCTCCTGGACCAGCGCGTCGTTGGTGACCGCATCGACCATGAACAACGCGAAGTCGGTTCGTCGGGTGCGATTGCTCTGGAGGATGGGGTCACCGACGTGACGGCTCCAGACCGGAACGCCTTCGCTCGGACCTTCTTCGAGGTCGCTGCCGCGAACGACGGTCCAGCGTGAGTCGCTGGCGAAGATGCGGTTGCAGGCCTCGACCTGGTCGTCGAGGTCGACCACGCGGGCGAGCCGGGCGAAGAACCCCCCGATCTTGACCAAGGCCTTGAGCTTGATGGAGTAGACGTCCTTCCCGTCGCGGGTGATGTGCCAGCCACAGGAGAACACCAGCCGAGCCCGGGGCTCAGCGTGATCGAGAACCGCCTGCGCGGTGCCCGACGCGTAGTCGTCCATACCCCAGGGCGCCAGAACGGTGAGCACGCCATCGCAGCCGCGAACGGCCTGAGCGATCACCTCCGGGTCGTTCGTCGGGCCCGGGACGATGGTGATCCGTTCGGCAAAGCGCTCCAGCTTGGGCACGCTCTGCGTTCTGCACACGCCGACGACCTCATACCCGCGGTCGAGGGCGTGTTGGGTCATGTACTGGCCGAGTTTCCCGGATGCGCCGATGATGCAGATCTTCATGTCTGAGCCTCTGGCCTCGGTGTAGCGCCCCGCCTGGGGCCCGGAAACGGCCGAATCCGAGGCTGACTCATGCATTCATGAATGGAGCGCATCCAGACCAGCGGGAATCCCGCGGGCCCGTCGACGAAACCCGAAAAAAAATACCAGGGCGCTGTCGATTCCCGCCGAGACCGTTCGTCTTCGGGTCGACATGGCACTGAGCAACAACACCTTCTGCTGGAACGGCCTCGTGACCCCCGACGCTGCGAAGTCCGTGGGCTTCCTGACCGGCGTGTTCGGATGGACCCGAGAAGAGATCGACATGGGCGACGGCCCAATGACCATGCTTGCGCACGAGGGCAAGCAGTTTGCACATTTGCGGCAGCCCGAAGAAGGCGAGCCGACGTGGTGGAACAACTACCTTCGGGTTGCGGATGTCGACGCTGCCGTCGCGACGCTGACGAAGCACGGCGGCGAGGTCTTGGTCCCGCCTACGGACATTCCACCGGGGCGTTTTTCGACGGTGAAGATGCCCAGCGGTGCGCACTTCAGCCTGTACCGCGAGGCGAACTCGGACGACACGGACAACCCCGCCGACCTCGGCCACATCTGTTGGGTCGACCTGCACTCCAAGGACCTCGACGCCGACCTCAAGGCGCTGGACGGGCTGGGCTTTGTTCAACAGAGCCGAGACATGCCCAACGGAAAGTACGTGATGCTCTCGCCCGAGACTGGGACCCGTGCGGGGGCGATGAAAGGCATGAACGAGCACGCGCCCTCGATGTGGCTCGCGTGGGTGAAGGTGGAGTCTGTGGACTCGATCGCCTCGAGCATCGAGGAGAAGGGCGGTAAGGTCGTCGCGCCCGCCTGGGATGCCGAGGGCGTCGGTCGGATGGCGATCGCGCAAGACCCGGCAGGCTTGACGTTCGGCATCATTCAGATGCCCGCATCGGCCTGAGGAGCGCCAGCGTCAGTGGCGCGCTACGACCTGCCCTGAGGCGATGCCGTGGGGCAGTGTGCCGGGAGGTATGTCCCTGAAGGGCACGGGGCGGCCTCCATTCTCGGCCGACACGAGCGCTGGGCGCTGCGCTATTCTAGGATGCCTTGCCGTCGGATCTTGTACCGGATGAGGCGCCGACGACGACCGTGGAACGAGATTTCCCTCCGTCGCCCCGCGCTGTGGACCTCCCCAGTGGCGGCATCGTGGGTCGCTACATCATCGTCGAGCGCTTGGGCGCCGGAGGCATGGGGGTTGTGTACGCGGCCTACGATCCGGAGCTCGACCGCAAGGTCGCGATCAAACTGCTGCACGAGCACCAGCGTGGGAGCTTCGACAGCACCGCCGATTCCGCGCAACGTCGGCTGCTCCGGGAAGCCCAGGCGATGGCGCGGTTGGACCACATCAACGTGGTCTCGGTCCACGACGTCGGGGAGTTCTCCGGCGGCGTCTACGTTGCCATGGAGTTCATCGACGGTGAGACGCTTGCGGCCTGGTTGGCGCGCGAGCGTCCGCAATGGCGGGCGGTCCTGCAACGCTTTGTGGATGCCGCTGCGGGGCTGTCGGCCGCGCACAACAAAGGGCTGATCCACCGCGACTTCAAGCCGGACAACGTGATGGTGGGCGTGGACGGGAGGGTACGGGTCATGGACTTCGGCCTGGCCCGTGAAGTCGACAGGGATGACAGCGAGCCCGCCGAGGTCTTCAGCGAGTCTTCATCCGGTCGGCGCGAGTTGGGGACGCCGCTCACGGAGGCGGGCAGTTTGATGGGGACCCCTGCGTACATGGCTCCGGAGCAGCACATGCGCGAGGAGGTTGGCCCTGCGGCCGACCAGTTTTCGTTCTGCGTCGCGCTGTGGCAGGCGGTGTACGGTCAACATCCCTTTGGCGGTGACTCGCGCATCGACTTGGCGCTGCGGGTGATCAAGGGAGACGTGCTCGATCCGGGGGCAACATCGGTCCCTGCGTGGCTTCGGGTGCTGCTCGAACGTGGGCTGTGCCGGGACGCTTCCGCACGCTTCGAGTCGATGGACGCACTGTGCGAGGCGGTGAATCGTGGCCTGAGACGGACTCGGAGACGCCCGCTCTGGGCAGGGGTTGGGGCTTTGGCGATCGTGGGTGCCGGGGGCATGGTGCTCGACCGCGCCAGCGCTCAGCAACGAGTGGCGGACTGTGCGGAGGCGGGGCGTGAAATCTTGCAGACTTGGTCGCCGGAGGCCCGGGCCTCGTTGACCGCGAGTGTACAGGCGGTCGAGGTGAGCTACGCGGCCGACACCGCGGCGCGCACCGTGTCTCAACTCGACCAGTGGGCGGCGAAGTGGACCGCGTACCGCGAAGAGAGCTGCAAGGCGGACCGTGTCCGCGCAGACGCGGAGCCCGCCCTCGCTGAACGTGGGGCGGAGTGCTTTGAGGACCGGCGGTTCCAGCTCGAGCTCTTGCTGGAGAACCTCGTGGACGTCGATGCGTCGGTGGTTCGCGAACTCGTCGCGGTGTCGGCTCGTCTTCCCCGCATCGAGGCGTGTGCCGACCCGGAAGCCCTCCGTCGATGGCCCGCCGAGACGCCTGCCCAGCGGGAGTCGCTTCGGGCGCTTCGTCGAGAACTCTCGCGGGTCGAGGCTCTGCGTGTGACGATGCGACTCGAGGAGGCAAAGGAGGCGGCGGTACAGGTTGTGAGTCACGCCGAAGAACTCGGCAACCCAGCCTACCTCGCGCGGGCTCGACTCGCCCTGGGAGAGGTCATGTTCCGCCAAGGGGACTACGACGACGCGGAAGCGACGCTACGGACGACGTTCTCCGAGGCCGGGGTGATCGATGAACTCGAGACGGCAGCCAGGGCCGCTTCAGCCCTCACGTACATCGTTGGGTACTTGGGGGCGCGTTCGGGTGAAGGGCTGGTCTGGTCGGCCGCACAGGGCGTCTACGTCGAGAGGATGGAAGCCGAACCTGGCCAGTGGACGGCGGTTTGGGCGAGCCAGCGCGGAGCGGTGATGCTGAATGCAGGGAAGTATGCAGAGGCGGAAGCCCTCATGACCCAAGCGCTGTCGCTTCAACAAGCCGAACTCGGGCCGGACCACCCCAAGGCGATCAGCACCCAGAACAACTTGGCCGCGATTGCCCGAAAGCAGGGCGACCTGGATCGGGCGGTCGAGCTGCAGCGTCGTGCCCTTGCCGCAACGGAACGGGCTTGGGGCCCCGAGCACCCGAACACCGCGGCTGCACTCGGCAACCTCGGCGCCTTCCTTCGAGATACCAACGACGTCGAGGCCTCAGAGGTCGCCCTGCTGCGCGCGATCGAGATCGTAGACGACGCCTACGGTCGTGCGCACCCGAAGGTGGCAGCGCATACCAACAACCTCGCGGTCTTGTACTACCGGCAGCATCGTCTCGCCGAAGCCGAAGCCCTGCACGACCGAACGCTGACGATTGCGAAGGCGACGTACGGCGAACGACACCCGCTCGTCGCCAGAGGTCTGCTGAACCTCGCCATGGTGGCGCAGGCCAAGGGGGAGCTCGAACGGGCTGCCTCGCTCGCCGAGCAAGGTGCAGACATCATGATCGAAGAGGCCGGCCCCACGCACGACGACACGTTGCAGACCTATCGCATGCGGGCTCTCCTGCTCGCCGAACTCCACCGTTTCGGCGATGCGAAAGAGCAGGCTCAGGCGTTGATCGACGGCGGGAAATCCAATGGGGTCGACACGATGGCCGAGGCGGATGGAACCGCGATTCTTGGGGGCATCGAGGCGAAGATGGGGAATCCACGGGTGGCACGACAGGCCTATGTGGAGGCGCTGGCGATCCTCGAGCGGGCGGAGGAACAGGCATCGCGGCACGGCGTCCGGGCATGGCTTGGGCTGGCCGAGCTGTCCCTCGCGGATGGCGACCCGGCGCAGGCGCTTGAACATGCCGAGCGCGGGCTGGCGCGGGTGGTGGAGGCGCGCACGAAGGTCCCCACCATTGCTCGCGCCAAGTTCCTCGTCGCTCGGGCGCTGCGTGAGACCAACCCCCAAGAGACTCCGGAGCGAGCGCTCACGCTGGCCAACGAGGCCGCCGCGCTGTTGCGTGGCCGGGCCCGAGCCGATCAGCGCGAGGCGATCGAGACTTGGCTCGCAGCTGCGTCGGGCTGAGCTTCAGCGCCGGCGCTCGGCGAGTTCGTTGTCGGCGCGTTCTGCAGCGGTCAGCGCACCCTCGATGTACCCGCCCTCGGTCGGAGCGAGCTCCGTTCCCGAGAAGAGCAGGATGTTCGACCATCGTCCGTCCGCGGGCGGGAGCGGCCCATAGCGGGGGTGCTCTCGCAGCATCGCATCGTCCGCGGGCGTGGCCACGAGGGGGTCCTGGGCCCAGTCGACGATGCTCAGCGTCCGAGGACGTCCTGCCGCATCGCCAAACAATGCTGCCAGTTGCGCGCGGACCTCGTCCTGCAGCGTCGCCGCGTGTGCGCGTCGCCAGGCCGCCGGTTTGCCGAAGAATCCAAACAGGGCACCGGCCGAGGTGTCGTGCGGGGAGGCATCGTGCAGCTCGCCCAGCGGGCCGCAGTGGCTGACCGCGTCGCCATTGAGTCCGCCCTCGCGCCAAAACGGCGTGTCGTAGATCGCCACCGCCTTGGCGTGGCCGGCCATCCAGGTGGGCACGCCAAGCATCGCGTTGCGCAGCGGGCTGGGTAGCTCGGGCTCGAACGAGACCGTGGCCGCGAGCACGCGGGGCGGGACCGTGAGCACGACCTGTGCAACGTCGAGTGTGCGGCCGTCGCGGAACGAGGCTCGGACACCCGCGTCGGTGCACTCCAGTCGCTGAAGGTGAGCGTCCAGCCAGAGGTGCTTCGCCTCGAGGTCCTCGGCGAGTGACTCGACCAAGCGGAGCATCCCGCCTTGGATGCGAAGGGACCCTCCCATCGTGGCCATATCGAATCTCCGGGTCGCGCCGTGCTCGTCCTGGAAGACCAGCTGCCCCGCGGTGTGTTGCTCGAAGGTCGGGAGCGACCGCTCGCGCAGCAGGGAGAGAACCCGGGGTTGATGCGGCCAGACCCAGGCGGGTCCGAGGTCGGCGTACGCGCTCGGCGTTTCGTATCGTTCCGTGCGAACGCGGCCGCCAAGTGTGCTGCGCGACTCCGCCAAGATGCAGGAGACGCCGCGTGCTCGGAGCAGCCCTGCGAGCCGGACCCCGCACACGCCACCCCCGACGATGAGGACGCTGGTCATCATGTCGGGGCGATCGTGCACGAGCCAAAGCCTTCGCGTAGTGACGGGTCATCGAGTTCGAGCCCGAGAATCACCAGGCGGCTCGTCCGGGCTCCATCCCCCCACGGCGGCCCGAGCGTCACTTCCACCGCCTCGCCCACGCCTTGGACGATCACGCGTTCCTCGACCCCTTCGACCGCGAGGATGCCCTTCACTCGGAGGATCCTCGCCTGTACGGAGCCGAGTGCCCCCTCCACCCACGCGGAGAACCGATCCCCGTCGAGTTCGCCGTCGTGGCTGAGCGAGACGGCATCGATCCCGTGACGGCCGTCGGCGCCCGACTCCGAAGGCACTGTTCGAAGAACCTCGGAGCGAGCGTCCAGCAGCTCGAGCAGCGTGCCGTGCTCGTCGCCTTCGAGCCGTCCGTGCCGCCCGCGTGCGAACGCGGCACCCGGGGCGTAGCGACCGAGTCTGTGTTCGAGCGCAGTGAGCTCGTCGTCGTCGCAGGCGTCGACATGAGATAGAACGACCACGTCGGCGAATCCGAGCTGCTCGATGGTCAGGTCGAAGGCCAGCGCTTTGTCGGCGGCGGAAGCGTCGAGCACAGTGACCACGCCGTCGAGCCGGAGGGACTCGCGGGCCGAGCCCCACGTCAGCGCCCGGATGACGCCGGCTGGGGAGGCTGCACCCGAGGTCTCGACCAGGATGCGGGTCGGTGTCGGCGTGGAGGCTGCGAACTCCGCCAATGCGGCGTCGAGTTCGGCCTGGGCCTGACAGCAGATGCAGCCGCCGGTGATCTCTCGGATCCGTGAGACGCGCTCGGCGAGCAGTTCGGCATCGATACCGATGCGGCCCTGCTCGTTGATCAGCACGGCGGTGCTCTTGGGCGGGAGCTCGCGCAGCCATTGGTCGAGCAGGGTCGACTTGCCGGCGCCGAGAAATCCGGTGACGACGGTGACGGGGATGGGAGTCGACATCTCGGTCCTCCCTCAGCGCAGCAGGGTGGCGATTTGTTGAGCCTGCTCGGTCCGCCTGTCGACCTCTTCCCAGTGCACGTTTGCGAAGAATGCATCGATGTAGCGGGCCGCGGCCGTGCCGTAGTCCATGTGGTAGCTGTGCTCGTACATGTCCAGCACGAGCAGCGGGATTCCGGTGGACAGGCCTTGGGTGTGGTCCCCGGCGATGTACATGCGCGGGGCCATCTCCTGCAGATCGAACTCCAGGATCGCCCAGCCGCTGCCGCCGCCCAGGCACTTGCCGAGCGCGCGAAAACGGGCCTCCCAGGCCGCGTCTCCGCCGAAGTGATCTGCCACAAGAGCTCGCGTGGTCGAGCCTTCGGAGCCGCCGCCGGTGAGGTTGCCGAAGTACAGCTCGTGAAGCGCGACGGAGTGTTTGAACGCAAGCTCGCTCTTTGCCAGCCCGCCTAAGACAAACCCCGGTGCATCCGCGGGAAGGGCGTTCAGCTGAGTGCGCGCGGCATTGAGCTTCTTGACCGCGCCTGCGTAGTTGTTCTCGTGGTGTGATCGCAGGAGCTTCTCCGACAGCCCAGGAAGGCTCGTGGGGTCGAAGGGAAGGGGAGCAGGCGTGAACGTGGTCATCGCCGAGGTTTGCGGGGCGACGCGCTGGGGTTGCTTCGTGCTGCCCGTTGGGCTCGTCGCACATGCGAGTGCGCTGCCTGGCAGCAGGAGTCCGAGCGGTGCCGCGGTCGCGTGCCCAAGTAGTGTCCTGCGCGTTGTCTTCATGCCGAGTGTGCAGTGTCTCGCGGCCGAGCGTCGGAACGCAAAGCAGACGCTGCGTTCGTTTCCGTGCACTGCGTGCAGCTTGCGGCCGACGACCGATCGGGCAGGCCGGTGATACGCTGCGCGCCTGTGGCAGCTTCTGACCGCCTCCATCTGAGGCGACGCACGCTGTGTCTTGGTGCCGCGTCGTCCGCTCTGTTGGCTTGCAAACCACGCCCCCCGGTGATCCCCCCGGACATCGGCGAGAAGGTCGTTCCGGAGACGATCGCCGTACTGCTTCCGATCAAGGCCGGGCACAAAGCGGCCCTCCACGCCCAGCTCGAGAAGCATGTGTTCGAGCATCCGGTGGGTGAAGTTCACTACCTGCGGATGCTTCCCATCAATGACACGACGCTGTTGGTCTCGGCCGTCTTCGATGCCGACCTCAACGCGCTGCTCAACCTCATGGCCGAGAATGCGACCCGGCTCGACCCGGTCTTGTGTCTGACGCAGGGGTATCCAGCCGGAGGTGCTTCGGACACGGCCGCCATGCGGACGTTCTTGAAGTTGCACGAGTCCCCGACATTGATGCTCTATTCGGCATTCGACCGGGCGAGTGAGCCGGCTGTACGAGAGGCGACGCCGCTGCGGCTCGAGTTCCTGGAGTTCGTGAAGGCGGTGCAGCGGCACCCCGGGGCGGCACGGGCGTCGTACGCCACGTTCCTCAAGGACAACCACGTTCGCATCGACACCCATAGTGAAGGCGCGGCGGATGAGCTCTCTGCGGCGGCGCTGAGCGCCCCGGAGCGTCAGAACCCGTTCACCATGGTGTTCGACATCCACGAGGATTGGGTCAAGCGACTCGACAAGACGCTCAAGGATGGTGAGTGGTTTCTCGACCACCTCAACATCCATCCACTCCGTCAGATCCCCACCGTGCACTACGCCCGGTTCGCCAAGATCACGCGCACGAAGATCCTCTTCGAGTCGGTGTACGACGGCGAGTGGGAGCAGTACATCAGCGACTTCGCGGTGCACATCCCCAAGAAGCTCGACCTGGTGTGGGGGGGGGCCAAGGGCTACCCCGCGGGCGGAGCCGCGGATGCACCTGCATTGGCGGAATTTCTCGAAGAGCGCCGGTTGCCGCGCGACTACTTCTACATGTCGTACTCGAACCAGACGGTGAAGGAGATCCAGAAGTCTCTCGCGCTGGGCAAGAAGCTGATCTGGTTCACGAGGGAGGCGCCCTCGGGCGGCGAACGACTGGTGCGGCACGTCGAGCGATTCATCCACCGCAACCAGAGCCTGCTGGCATGACCATGGCCACCACCATCGCGTTGGACAACGTCCAGAGCATCGTGCTTCGCGGCTACCGGGTGCTCGAAGCCCACCCGTATCAGCACTACGCCTACCTGCGCATCGTCGATGCAGCGGGTACGGCTGCGTGGCTTCACAAGCTGTTGCCGTCGGTCACGAGCTGCAGTCAGTTCGACGAGGGCGAGGGACCGTTCGTGCTCGCCGTGGCCTTCACTCACGCCGGCCTCGGCAAGCTGGCTGTGCCCGCGGGTGTGCAGTGGCCCGATCCCTTTTTGGAGGGAATGGGGGCGCGCGCGGACCGTCTCGGTGACGAGGGGCAGAGCGCACCGGCGCAGTGGAGTGGCGGCCTGGGCAAGGACGAGGTCGACATCTTGGTGTCGATCGCGGGGGCCGACCCCGCCAGCATCGAAGCGGGCATTCACCATGTCGAAGACTCGCTCGGAGATGCGATCGTTCGGGTTGGCCGAGACGATGCCGCGCACCTTCCCGACAAACCGGCGGGGACCGAGCACTTCGGCTACGTCGATGGC
>CAJXVA010000224.1 GCA_913061055.1 uncultured Pseudomonadota bacterium | reverse complement strand
TCGCTCGTCGGCAGCGTCAGATGTGTATAAGAGACAGCGCAGGGCGTTGCCGACGGGTCAGTGCACCCAACATGACGAGGGCGAACGCGCCCAGGGGGGCAGAGCCTCCGTCGGTTCGGCAGCCGCAGCCGTCGTCCTCTTGCGATCCATCGGCGTCTGGACCCGACGAAGCCTCTCCGCCGCTGGCATCCACACCGCTGTCGCTCCCGGCGCCACCGCTCCCATTCGAATCGTCGACGCCGCCCCCAGACTCACCGCCGCCGGTGCTGCCTTCGTCACCTCCGGAGGTGTCGCCGTCGGTCCCTCCGGCGGTGTCGCCGTCGGTGTCGCCTCCATCGATGTCCGGGAACTCCTTGAATCCGGCTTGCAAGACCCAGCCCGGGTTGCCGTCGGGGCCGTACGCATAGGCTCCGACGTCTGGGGGATCATTGATCGGAAGACCGTTGAAGTCGGTCTCCGGGGCGTATTCGGCGTTGCCGGTGCCCTGGAGCGCACCGGCGGCTGGGAACACGTCGTTTGGAGTCCCGCCATGAAAGCCGGCGTCTACGAAGTCCGCGACGAGGTCCCCATCCACGTATCCTCCCCGGCCGCCGCTCATCCCTCCCAGTCCGACGTTGGAGACGATGTCTACCTGGCCAAGATCGCCGCCGACCATGATCGCGGGGCCGGCTTCGGAGTACACCGCGTTGTTGGCGATGGTCACCGGTCCGACCGCACCGGAGATGTTGATCGCGCGGCTTCCGGGCACAACGATCGTGTTGTTCACCACGACGATGTTCGTGGGCGCGCCGGATTGGTGAGGCTGCAGCGAGATGCCACTGGCGTTGGCGCTGAGGATGATGTTGTTGCGAATGACCGAGTCCGCGGCCGACTGGATCGCGTGGTCGCCACAGTTCCACATCGCGTTGCCCTCGATGATGTTCGCCTCGCCGTTACCCACCGCGCTGTACGTCAGGATGCAGGGGTAGTTGGTATCGTGGATGACGTTGTCCCGGATGATGTTGCCGTAGCTACCTTCCTTGAGTTCGATGCCATCTCCTTGAGTGATCGTCGGCCCGTTCGTGTGGTGAACCCAGTTGCGCTCGATCACCGAGTTCGCCAGGCGACACCCGTTGTCGTTGCAGCCCAAGTACATGCCTTCGCCGGTGTTGCCCGTGTCGTGAATCTCGTTGCCCGTGATATGCAGCGCCTCGTAGGTCACCCCGCCGTCGTTGGCTCGGACGGCAACGTCGTTGGTGCTGTGGACCTCGCAGTTTGAGATCGTCAGGTGCTCGGAGGCCGAGATGCGAATCCCGGCCGAGCCGCCCGACCACTCGATGCCTTCGAACGTGACCCACTGGGCGTTGATGTCGACGATGTTCTGATTCGCGTCGGGACGATGAACGTGGGGGACCTCGCCGTCCTTCGCCCGAATCAAGATCGGCTGCGCTTCGGACCCGACAAGGTCGACCGTGAACAGTTCGGTGACGACGTACATGCCGCCGCCCAGGACGAGTTCGTCACCGGCCTGCAACATGGCGATCGCCGCTTCGATGTCATCCCCCGCGGCAATCTCGTAGGTCTCCGCGTGGCTGACGGAGGGCGCGGCGAGCCACAGCCCCATTCCAATCCCGAAGAAGGCCGCGCGTTTCATGCCTGCAATCGTCGTTGAGGCGGGGTAGGGGGGCCATCGGTAGAACTACCGATTTCCGGTGATGGCTGTTGCGCACAACGCGAAAAACCCCGAGACAGGGCCGCGATCGCGGCGCCTGTTCGGGGTTGGGTTGGCGGTTAGCCCTCCACCTTCAGCTGCAGCTGGCGCTGCACATCGGAGGGGGACACGACGACCGAAAGGTTGGGGATCCTCTCGGCCATCTCTTTGTAGAGCTCGAGCTCCTTGAGGCGCAGAAGCACCGGGTTGCTCTCGAGCAGGCGTGCGGTGTTGGCAAGCGATCGCGTTGCAGCGGTCTCTTCCCGGCGCAGGATGTTCTGCGCCGCTGCCCGCTTCTCAGCCTCGATGACGCGGTTGAGAAGCGCCTTCATGTCGCCGGGCAGGACAACGTCCTTGATGTCCAGACGAGCTGGACGCACACCCCACGCTTTCACGCGCTGTGCGACGTCGGCGGTCATGCGCTCGGCGATGTCGACCCGCTGCTCCAGCAGTTGGTCCACAGTCGCACCCGCCACGGCCGTACGAGCGGCCAGCTGCACCTCCGCGTAGAGCGCGTCATGAAGCGCGGTGGTGCCCTTCACGGCAAGGACCGGATCGGTGATCTGGTACTTGCAGACCAGGCTGAGACGCAGCGTTGCCTTGTCGGCGGTGATCAGCTCTTGTCCGCTCACCTGAAGCTCCTGCTCGCGAGTGTCGAGCACGACCGTTTCGACTGTACGGTCGAAGTTGCTGAGTGTGTACGAGCCCTCGGTCAGGACCTCGACCAGCTCACCATCGGCGAACACGACCGCGCGCTGCCACGGGCGCACGACGAGCGTGCGGATGAACCCGCTGGCGTGCGCCCAGAATCGGGCGGGCACGTCGACGTGCAGGGGACGGAGGTCGAGGACATCGGCGTCGATACGACCGGCGAACTGCCACAGGACCCACTCACCGGGTCCGACCACGCGCAGCGGCGTGCCGCGGTAGGAGAGCAGCGCGAGCTCGTGCGGTGCGACCTCCAGCATCCGCGCGTCTTCAGCAGGGAGCACGCGCTCCATGCCTGGCAGAAGTTCCGTGACCCGCTGGGTGGCTGGGATGATCTGGACGTTCACCTCCGCGAACCATCGACGAACCCGGTGCCGACCCGGTCCGAGGAACCGAGTGAGCACGCCGTTTTCGTAGACCAGTGCGCGCTGGTGTTCTTGAATGACTGCGTTTTTCATCGTCGTTCCTCCTGCTTCGAAAGCGGTCCATTGCGTGCGTCTGCTGCAGAGCCTTGGCCGAGAACTCGAGAAGAACGGGAGCGAAAACCAAGGCTAGGCTTTGCGGGGTCCGTCCCTCGGCCACCTGAGTGCATGCACGCAGGCGCAGAGTGAAGCGCAACAGCGGGCCATCCTTGGCCACAGCCTGTGCACCGACGCACCGCGGAGCGCAGCGAGGCCACCGAAACAAGTTGCGTTGCTCGTCGGGTTCGCGCTCCCGTTCAGTCGTTGTCTCGAACTACAGATCTTCAATCTGTTGCGTTTACCAATTCCGCCACTCCCCCGTAGGAGTGGGGGAGCCAGGAGTCGAACCTGGATGTTCCTCTGTTCTCACAGAGAGTCGGAGTATCAGTCCGGTCTCGGCCGCTGCGATGCACGGAACCCTCGGTGCCGATTCGACCCGATCGACTCCCCGGACGTTGAATCCGGAGGAGAGAGCGGAGGCGTTGGAGGGCCGCTGACAATGCGACCAAGGCTCTACAGAAGACGCAGCATCCGAGCGGCGTGTCTCCTCAGGGAGACGCGACGCTTCAGAAGCTAGGCGATGGAGATGGGGTTGAGCACAGGGACGTGACTCCTTCCTCGAAGTCCGCTTCGAAGCTGGAGCGGTTTAGCGCCGCCACGGAGTTCGTCAAGGCGATTTCTTCGCGGACGTGTCGTCGGCCTCGTTGCTCAGGGCCTTTGCGGCTGTGTCCGCGCCGTCTCGATCGCCGAAGAGAACCGCCGCGGCGCACTGGCCTGCGATCGGGGACTTCGCGCTGTCGAGCGCAGCTGTGACACAAGCATCGGCCTTGGGCCCCAGTGTCGTGAACGCCTTTAGATCTGTCACTCCGCCGGCTGCCCCGCTCCACGTGACGACCGCAACAGCGCCCTTGGGCACACAAGCATCGAGCGCGGCCTTGTGTTCGGCAAAGGCGGCGATCATGGCCATCGCACCGAGAAGTGGCCGCTTCTTCGCTGCGCAAGACAGGCTCTGAAGTTTCAGCCCGTTGGCTTCCCCGCCCCCCACAGAGACGTTGGCATCGGGGACGACGAGATGCTTGCGGAGCTCCTCGACCGTGAAAGCGGCCCGGTCCGATGCCTCGGCTCCGTCCGCCTCCGGCCTGGCGGAATCGCAAGCCAGAGTGGACGCGCACAGCATGGCGACGGCGAGACCACGGGCGAGTCGGAGGTGCGTCATTTCGGTGATGGTAACGAGCGAACCTTCCTGGTGCCTCATCGCAAAGGGGCTGACGAATGGCGGGCGGGACGCGGCGGGGAAGCGAATGCCTCGCCCCGGGCGCATCTCAGCACGATTTCATTGCCTTGTTTCTCGCCGCCTGCGGCATCACGTTGTTGGAGTGGACCCGTTTCCCATCGAAGATCGCGCCGGGCTCTCGCCCGAAGCGCTGAGTTCGTTGCGGAGGGCGGTCGCAGCTCAGAACACGCTTCAATCCGCGGTTCGGTGGGCGCTGGCGCAGGGCTACCGGCTCCTGGATGTCATCGATCAGGACGAGTTCACGCGGGACGTCGTGTTCGAGATGGAGGCTCAGCACTACCTGGTCTACGACGCGACGTGACTCGGTGCCATCACGGCGGTCGCCGTATGGAAATCTGTACCCACCGCTGACACGCTCCTCGACGCACGCCTCGAGCGGGGCTGGCGAGCCACGCCCACGCCGACCGTCGACGGCCCGCGAATCTTAGGCCACGCCGCCAAGCGCGACGCGGACCTACGCTGCTAGCTTCCTAGGCTGGCTGCTCGACCGGCTCTTCAGTGACCGGTGCGACCACGTCGGTCGTCGCCGGGAACTCGCCGTGTTCGAGGCACGACACAACGTATGCGCGCACACGCTTGGCAAGCTTGGTCGCGCTCTCGCCCTCGTACGGCGCTGTATCGAACTGTGGGCCGATGAAGACGTCCACGGTCTGGAACGCACGGAAGAACCAACCCATGTTCTTGTTGTTGACGTCGTAGAGGCCTCGGACCGCGATCGGGACGACCGGCATCCCGGCGTTGATCGCCATCCGGAACACGCCCGTGCGGAACTGTCCGACGTTCCCGGTCATCGTGCGGTGTCCCTCGGGAAACGTCAGAACCGACATCCCGATCTCTTTGCGATTCTTGGCCGCCGCGCTGATGTCCTCAATGAGGGTCTCGCGCTTGTTCTTGTCGACCGGAATGCCTTTCGACAGGCTCATCAACCACCCATAGATCGGGATCTTGAACTGCCAGGCGTTCATCAACCCTGAGAACGCATGCGGGATGACCTTTGCGGCCAGCATGCCGTCGAGCAGGTTGATGTGGTTCTGGCCGAACACACTGCGGACCTCGGGGTCGAAGTCCGGGTGGTAGTGGACGCGCAGACGGATCGTCGCGATGGGCAACGTCGCCGCGAACAGCGGCGCGGTGACCCAGCCATGCACCTTCTGATAGGGGAACCCAACGAGCAGCAACGGGAGCGTGATGAACGCGCCGAGGCCCATGACCGCAAAGGCAGCTGTCCACATGGCGGCGCTGTAGAGCGCCTGGCCGAGCTTGCCCAGCAGCTTCATCCGCCGGACTGTAGGCGATTGCGGTCTGCCGACCGTGCGCGGCGGACGGAGTTCCAACAAGTGCCTGCTATTACGCGTGTTTTTGCTTTTTGGCACCAGGTGCAGACCCTGATCTGCGCGCGTCTCGGTGAGCCGTTCGAAAAGTAGGGCCCGTTTGGGAAAAGCGGATGTACGACGGCGAAGCCCCACCGACCCCTGGTCGTCGGAGTGCTTGTGAAGGCAACGAACATCGCAGCGGTGCTCGTCGCGTTGGCGTTTGCCGGCTGCGACGCTCCGAATCCCAACGAAGACACGAACGAATACGGCCCGGGGATCGTTGTCCCGGAGCCCGAGCCGCCGCTCGAGCCGGAGCCGCCGCGACCGGTCAAAGAAGATCTTCCGGTCGAAGACGGCCCGAACTGCGGCGAGCAGAGCATCGCGTTCGAGTTCGCCACACCTCAAGTCATGCTCGTGCTCGACAAGTCGGGATCGATGGCGTCGAACACGTGGGATCACGACCGCGACGGCGCCACACCTGAGATCACGCGATGGGCATCGCTCCACCAGGTCGTAGAGAACGTCACCACGGACTTCGACGCGCACATGGAAATGGGCGCCGTCCTGTTCCCGGCGATCGGCGCGCCCAATGAGAGCAATGCCTTGGCGTGCTTGATGGGGGACGGCCCGGACGCCACGTTGTCGCCGATGGGTGGAGATGCCGTGCTCGCGTCCCTCCCGGCCGCCGACTCAACGGCAATCTATGGAGGAACGCCGGCCACCGCGGGGATCCGAATGGCTTCGGCACACCTCGAGGCGGCCCAGAGCGAGCAGCCCCAGGCCATCGTGCTCATCACCGATGGCGCAGCCAACTGCGCCGAAGACTCCATCGGTTCGGGCCTGTTCCTGCAGTACGACAGCGCACTTCCCCTCGCCGCGGCCGAAGCCTTCGCTGCCGGGATCCCGGTCTACGTGGTCGGGATCGACATCGAAGACGAGCTGCTCGAGCTTCCTGTCGCCAACCCGTGGGAACGACTCAGTGAAGTTGCCGACTACGGCGGCGCCGCGCGAGACGGAGACGTGCCGTTCTACGATGTGTTCGATGAAGTCGAGCTCGACGCCGCGCTGGCATCGATCGCCGAGGAGGTGAGCTGTGCCGTACCGGTTCCAGGGCACTTTGATTCCACTCGCGTGGAACTGACCATCGATGGCACTGCGGTCCCGGCCGCCGACACCTGTGAGGACGGGGAGGGATGGATCGCCGATGGTCCCGGCCAGCTCCGCCTCTGCGCCCAAACCTGCCTTGCGGCCCAGACCGGAACGACGGTAGAGGCCACCATGAGCTGCATCGCAGAAGGATGAACACCCAGCGTCGGGCTCAGGTTTTCCGCCTCCGCATGGCCAGCGTTGCTCCAGGCTGCTAGCTTGTCAGCGGATGGCGGACGACGCAGAGCTACTGGAGCAGTGGCGCGCGGGTGACCGTAAGGCCGGAGAGGCCCTCTTCGACCGTCACTTCGACGCGGTCGCGCGGTTCTTCCGCAACAAGGTCGATCGCGGGATCGACGATCTCATCCAGCGCACCTTCCTCGCCTGCGTCGAGTCCCGCGACCGCTTTCGCGGCGACTCCAGCTTTCGGACCTACGTGTTCGCCGTGGCGCACAACGTGCTGGGCAAGCACTACCGGAGCAAGCGTCGACACGGCGACAAGATCGACTTTGGCGTCACCTCGGTGCACGACATCGCCCCTTCGCCGAGCATGATCGTGGCCAAGCACCGCGAGCAGCAGCTCCTCCTCCAGGCGTTGCGGCAGATCCCGCTCGACCTCCAAGTCGTGCTCGAGCTGTACTACTGGGAACGACTCCCCGCCAATCAGGTCGCCGAGGTTGTCGGTGTCCCCGAGGGCACTGCACGCACTCGGATCCGCCGCGCCAAGCAGCTTCTCGAACAGGAGATGGCGAAGATCGCCAACAACCCGAAGGATCTCAGCTCCACGCTGGTCAACCTCGAGGACTGGGCAGCCGACTTGCGCGAGCACCTGCTCGACGAGAAGTGAAGCGACCGGCGTCTACTTCTTCGGCGGGTAGATGAACCCCTCCACGGTGAGGTGTTTGTAGCCCTGAGCGACAAGCTCTTCCACTGGGCCGGTCCCAGCCGCGGTGGCGTAGTCTCTGCGCCCGGAGTGGTAGAAAGAATGCAGCGCGGTGCGTCCGGCGGCGTCGTTCTTTTCGACGAAGCCGACGGGTTTGGGGGAGATGGTCCAGCCCTTCTTGTGCATCCCGATCATGGTTACGGGTGCCGCGGCGGCGCCTCTCATGCCGTTCTTGGCGCCCATATGCATGGGCTTGCGGGTGCTCGAGTCGGATCTCGGAGCGTCGCCGAGCACGTGGATGCGTTCATAGCCCAGTGACTCGGCGTACCAGAGCTTGCCCGCGGGCAAGACCAGGTTGTCCTTGCGCTGTGGATGCTTGAGCATGACGACGGCTTCTCGCTGCGTGTTGTCGTAGCCCCGACAGTCCACAGCAAAGGGGATCTTCAACGTTTGGTGGCGATCGACGCCCGTGACTCGAAACACCGGCTTGACCTTCTTGCAGTCGCCGCTGACCGTGACCGGGAGGGTCGCCGCCGCACGGCCGGCGCGGCAGACTGCTCCCAGTGCCGCCGCTGACGGGCCTTCGCTCGCCGCCATGTTCCAAGAGTGCGTGACGTCGGTCTTGACGGGCTGAAAGCTCTGCGGTCCCACCTTGTTGACGCGGAAGCCGTCAGATTTGCAGATCATTCGCGCCGTCGCTCGAGGCATGTCGAGGACCTCGACGACGTCTTTGTTCCCGACCCGAACCACCCGAGCGAAGCCATCACCGCGCTGCGAGGCGGAGATGAGCTTGTTTGTGCCACCGGCGTGGACGGAGGGGCTGACCAGGGCGGCGAGACCGACAGCGAGACAGAGCTGGAGTTTCTTCATGATTGGGTTGAGGCGAACTCCCGCCTCTCTCTCCCACCCCAACGCGCACCTCCTCCGGACACCTCATTCTTTGTGGAGGAAACGGTGTCGCACCGCGTTCAGCTGGCGCGCTGCACGACGAGTACGCCATCTTCGGTCGCTCCGGTGAGTCTCGTATCCACGGTGAGCACCGTCTCGAACAAGCGGACGCTATGGCCGGTGAAGCCGCGCTCCCGAAGGAATCGTTGTTTGCGCGCGCAGTCTTGTGCCGTGCGAGCGTCGAACAATGTCCGCGGGCCGACTCGAACCCGCGCGGCGCCGCGAGGTACGTCGAAGCCCTTGATTCGAAATGCCCCGACAGCTTGCTCGAGGAGCAGCCATGTACCGTCCGCGCCCTCGGAGTCGTCGTCCTCACGCAGTCCGATCTCGTACGCCACGCACGGACGCCCACTGAGAGGAGCCGTGATGAAGTCCTCCTGCGGGAGAACCTGAGCTGGCTCCGGAACGGACGGCAGTGCCGGGTTCGGAAGCGCGAGCCGCCAGCGCAGGGGAAGGGCCCGCACACGAGGGGGGAGGCCGACGTCCCGAAGGCGCATCGCGAGTACGACGGTGCCGATGAACAGCGCGAGCGCCAGGACCAACCACGGGCTGTAGAGGCTCTGCTCGACGAAGCGGAGCAGGATGACCAACGCCGCCGCCAATCCGCCGCCGCCGACGAGGAGCACACCGGCGCCTCGTGCAGCCCACCCTCCCCAGCGGCTGAGCGCACTGCGGCGCGATGCACCACTGAACGCGTCGTCGTCGGCGAGCACTTGCATCGCATAGTCGTCCCGAAGGTCCAGCCACGCCTCGTCGCCGCAGGCGGCACACGCTCCTCCAGTCTCGGTTCCCGCCGGCCGACGGTAGTCAGACTCGACTTCAGGCTGACGGAGGAATCCACATGAAAGGCAGAGCGTGGCGCATGGATGCCCCGCTTGCTCCAGACTTGTCTTCCCGATCTGCCGAAGCCGCGATGGAACGCGCGGTCGAAGCGAGATGGAGCGGGTGCCCATGGGTACCTTGAAGGCGTCTCGGCTCACAGGATCCAGGAACCAGCTTCGGTTGCTCGGCATTTCGCTCGTAGGACGGAATCGGCCCGAGTTCGCCGAGACCGTGGAGGCGCCGTCCGCTCGCCGTCTCGTCCTCGTGGCACCATGACGTCATGCGGCGCGTTGTTGGCGGTCTGGTGATGTTGGTCGGTTGCGGTCCCGCGGTTGCGCTCGAAGAGGAGTCGAACAGCGGGAGTACGGGGCAGGCACAGACGACCGGGAGCCCAAGCACCAGTCCTGGCGTGACGTCCGATACGACCAGTGGCCCGACGACCGCGGGAGTGACGACGACCCCGCCGGTCACGACGAGCCCCGTGACGACGACCCCGCCGGTCACGACGAGCCCGGTCACTTCGGGACCACTCGACACGGGCATCGGCGAGAGCAGCGGTGGTTCCGAGAGTTCGTCGGGTGGTGATGCTTGCGGGCCCATCGAAATGTTCGAGGCCTCGATCTGGGTCAACAACGGCGTAGCCCCCGGTACGTACTCTTGGAGCTGCACGATCACCGGAGTCGACTACAAGACCGTCACCACAGAGGTGGGGCTGTCGTGCGAGGGGCTCACGCAGTCCTTGGCGATCCGAACCCCCGAGCTTCCGGACGTGCCTACGACCGGCGATGTGATCCTCGATGTGATCGTCCCCGGAGATGCGTTCTCGGTGGACGCGGTGGTCAAGCTCACCTCGACGTCCGGGGCGTTGCTGCTGGCGAGCGCCCACACGGGCGTTTTCCCCGGGGATGAGGGGGTCCCCGCCGACTTCTTCGCCCCGCTCTCCACGAACCTTCTTCCCAACCCATGCCAAGGCGAGCCCCGCCAAGGCGGCGGTTTCATCTTCTGCGAGGCAGAGCTCCGCGAGACCATTCGCTTCGGGTTGGACGGGGTCTCGGTCGACGTGCTCGACAAGAACCGCGAGGCCCTTCCCCAAGGGCTGGAAGCGGCGGTGGAGATCGCCGAGCGCCAGCCGCCCGAGCAGGAGTGTGCGTATCCGGACCGTTGGTACCAATGGGTCGTCTACCGCCCGCTGGGTGGCTGAGCCTCGCTGACGCCGCGCCAGACAAGGCCCCCGGGTTTCGCTATCGTCCGCTCCGTGGAGCTGATCCGCATCTCGAGAAAACTCGCTGACGCTTGCGACACGCTCTCCTTCAGCGAGCCGGTCACGCACGTCTACAACCCGCTTCGGTACGCGCAGGCCTCGGTCGAGCAGTACCTCACCAAGTACGGGAAGAAGACGGGCCGAGTCGTGTTCCTCGGCATGAACCCCGGGCCCTGGGGAATGGCGCAGACCGGTGTGCCATTTGGCGAGGTGTCGTTCGTCCGCGATTGGATGAAGCTCGATGCCAAGGTCGGCAAGCCGGAGCACGAGCACCCCAAGCGCCCAGTGCTGGGCCTCGATTGCCAGCGCAGCGAAGTCAGCGGTGCCCGCATGTGGGGGTGGGCCAAGGAACGCTTCGGCCCCGCGCGTAGCTTCTTTTCGCGCTTTTTTGTGCTCAACTATTGCCCGCTGTCCTTCATGGAAGAGGGTGGTCGCAACGTGACACCGGACAAGCTGCCCAAAGAAGAACGGGCGCCTCTGTTCGAGATCTGCAACGAGGCCCTTGGGGAAACCATCGACGCGCTCGCGCCGAAGATGATCGTGGGCGTCGGAGGCTTCGCCAGGAAGCAAGCCGAGCGCGTCGTCGGCGATCGCGGTATCGAGATCGGCCAGATGCTCCACCCGAGCCCTGCCAGCCCGAAGGCTAACCGAGGTTGGGCACCCGCAGCGGAAGCCGACCTTCGCGGTCTTGGGATCGAGTTGCCGGAATGAGCGTCGACGTTGTCACCGAAATCGAGCTCGACGCACCGGTGCGCGAGGTCTCAACCTACGTCGCCGACCCCGACAACGCGCCGAACTGGTACGAGAAGATCGAGTCGATCGAGTGGGTCACCGCTCCGCCGCTCGCCCTGGGCTCCAAGATGAAGTTCGTCGCCCACTTCCTCGGACGTCGCCTCGTCTACACGTACGAGGTCGTCGAGTACAAAGCCGGCCGAAAGCTCGTGATGCGAACTGCGGAGGGGCCATTTCCGATGGAGACGACTTACCTTTGGGAGAAGCTCCCGGGCGACCGTACGCGTATGACGCTGCGGAACCGAGGCGAGCCCACCGGCTTCTCCAAGCTGATGGCGCCCCTGATGCGCGGCGCCATGCGCAGAGCCAATGAGGCGGACCTGCGCGCGCTCAAGGTGCTGTTCGAAGGCACCCGCTGACGGCTTCCGCTTTCCCACCTGACGAGCTACCCGTCTTCGGAAGTTGAAGCCCTGTGGAGGGGTCCACACCGCTTCAACTTCCGGAGACGGGCAGTTGCGGTAACTCGCCTCTGCGATCACGATCCTGGTCACGACCGCGGACGATGGCTCATACAGGTCTCCTCCGCTGCCTGCGGGGCCGTACGATGCAACCGCGCAACTCAACGTTCGGGATAGCCAGGGGTCAGCGTCCTTCTCTCGAGTTCGGCTTCGGCTTCCCGAGGGCAAGGACCTCAGCCACGACTTCATCACCGATGAAGGGGCTCTCATCGTCGTTGAAGTCCCCGCCCCGGATCGTGAGGACCTGCTCACGCTCGAGTACGATCTTCTGCCCGGCAAGGTGACCGTCTCCTCTTTCCCGGCACTCAAGACCCTGCGCGCCGACGACCCCGAGATCAAGGGACGCTGGATCCTCTTCGGGGGGATCGACCTCGATGCGCAGATGCAGTTCCATGGCGTGCAAGCGGGTCCCTACACCGTCTGCGCCACGGCGAAGTTCGAGGGCGAATCCCGAAGTCTTCAGTGCACGCAAGTCGAGGTCAGGGAGGACGAGTCAGTGATCGCCAAACTCGACCCCGTCGGGAAAATGGTCGTATCGCCGTAGTACTTTCCCCGCGGTCTGTCGCGGAGGTCCCGAGGCGAGCGAGACGGATCGAGCCGCCTCGCTCGCTGCCTCTGGCAGCGGCCTCAGACGGCCTTCATGGCTTCGATGGTCGCGTCGCAGGCTTCTTTGCACGCCTTGCAGGTCTCGTGGTGACCGGCGTGGGGAGTGCACGCTTTGGAGCAGTCGGTGCAGCCATCGATGCACAGCTTGGCGATCGCCTTGAGGTGCTTCGAGTTGTTGGCGGCGAGCGACTCGCTGGCGCGGCAGATCGCGAGCATGTCGTTGACAGCCTTGGCGCAGTCACCCATCGACGTGTCGCCCGAACTCAGCAAACGGATGCAGTGCGACAGGCAAGCCTGACCCGCTGCGATGCAGTCCGCGACCGTGTTCACAAGCGCCATGTCGCCACCTTCACCAGCGGCAGCAGCGTCGTGTCCCTTGTGGCCTTCGTGACCCTCGTGGCCTTCGTGCTCGTCCATCTTGCTGTCTTTCTTGTCGTCGGCCTTCTTGTCAGCTTTGGCGTCGGCCTTCTTGGCGTCGGCCTTCTTGGGTTCTACCGGGTCCGCGGCACAAGCGACGACCGAAGCCGTTGCCTGGGCCGCCAGCGCGCCGGCACCCGCGAGCAGTAGTTCTCGTCGATGAAGTCGCATGGCGGCTCTATCCGAGGTTGGTGAGGCAGGCCGACGCGCCGCTGACGGTGACGCCCTTGCCTTCCTCGATGTCGAGCGACTTCACGACGCCATCTTCGATCGTCATGCTGAAGCGCTTGCCACGAACGCCGAGGCCGGCCACGGAGATATCCTGGTCAAGGCCCATGGCCTTGGTGAAGTTGCCGTCCCAGTCGGGAAGCATGCTCACCTTGCCGTCGGCGCCCTGCTGGTCGCTCCACGCCTTCATCACGAAGGGGTCGTTGACCGAAAGGCATGCGATCTCGTCGACGCCCTTGCTCTTGATGTCGGCAGCGTTGTTGACGAAGCCGGGGAGGTGCTCCATCGAGCAGGTGGGTGTGAATGCACCGGGCACCGAGAAGAGCACGACCTTGCGGCCCTTGAAGAACTCGCCGGTATCGACTTCCTCCATGCCTTCGGCACCGAGGCGCTTGAGTTTCACTGCGGGGACGGTGTCGCCAACGTTGATCGTCATCGTTCGTATCCTGGGCGCGCAAGCGCCGGCGCCACGCTAACCGCACGCGGACCCTCCGACAACGCGTGCCCCCAAAAAAGCACGCAGACGGGCTGCTAGCTGCAGGAGTGAGCCACCCGATGGAGTCCCTTGTCGTTTCGTGATAGGCAGGAATGACGGCGATGACCGATACCGAGGCGCCAACGTCGGGCCCTTCGCGGGGTCCGGCCCCGATCGACAACACCTCGCCAGACGAGATCCCGCAGCCGGCGTCCCGGCCGTCGAGGGTCAAGTCGCTGCGACATTCCATGGCGGACATGCTGGTCGGCACGGTGTTGGCCGATCGCTACCGCCTCCAGAAGCGCATCGGCGAAGGCGCGATGGGTTGGGTGTTCCTCGCCGAGCACCTCGAAATCGGCAAGAAGGTCGCGGTCAAGGTTCTTCGTCCGTCGCTGTGCAAGCTCCCCGAAGCGGTGCGCCGGTTTCGCCGCGAAGCTCGCTCAGCATCCCAGATCGGTAGCCGTCACATCGTCGACGTCACGGACTTCGGCACGACCCCCAACGGCGCCGCGTTCTACGTCATGGAGTACCTCCATGACGGCGAGGATCTTGCGGCTCTGATCAAGAGCGAGGGCAAGGTGCCTTGGATGCGTGTGGTCAACATGCTCAAGCAGCTGTGCGTTGCGCTGCAGGCCGCCCACGACGACGGGATCATCCACCGTGATGTGAAGCCGGCGAACTTCTACCGGATGGAGTTCGAGGGAAACCCAGACTTCATCAAGGTGCTCGACTTCGGCATTGCGCGGCTCAGTAGCCCCAAAGACAGCATTATCACTGCCACGGGCGTCATCATGGGCACGCCTGACTTCATGGCGCCGGAGCAGGCTCAGGGCAAACATGTGGATGCTCGGGCTGACATCTACTCGCTCGGAGCCTGTGCGTATTCGTTGCTCACCGGACGCCCACCGTTTGTGGGGGCGAACGAGTACGACGTCATCTACAAGCAGTTGAACGAAGACCCTGACCCCCCAGGTCAGGTCTACTCCGGCGGTGGGATCCCTGCCTGGCTCGATGATGCCGTCCTGCACGCGATGCGGAAGGACCCCGAGGATCGTTTCCAGTCGATGAACGAATTCCTCGCCGCACTCGAGGCCGCGGGCAGTCAGCCACTCGCGACCGGTCGAAACGAAGTCGCCGCGGAGCAAGCACCGGCCAAGCGCTGTCTCTTATACACATCTGACGCTGCCGACGAGCGATCTAGTGTAGAT
>CAJXVA010000223.1 GCA_913061055.1 uncultured Pseudomonadota bacterium | reverse complement strand
CGTCGGCAGCGTCAGATGTGTATAAGAGACAGAACCCGGCGGGCGGACGGAAAATCATCCGCCGGTTCGAACCCAAGCCGGTCGGTTCGTGTCCATGTTGTTTGGCCGGGGATCGACTTCCACGTGCCATCTCTCGACTGGCTTTCCACGACGAGGCGCGCCGGCGGCAACATATCGGCGGCCGCGACCACGCGGTCGAAGCGGAGGACGACGTCGCCGCCACTGGGCCCCAGCGGCCGCATGTCGAGCACCTGAAGCTTCGCCTGCGCGCCGGCCGGTGGCCGGTCTTCGACCTGCGCCGCGGCATCGAACGCGTCCCGAATCTCCGCCCGGTGCAGTGGGGATTCCACCGTTCGCGGCGACGGCACTGCGGCCCGCGGCACCGAGTGGGAGCACGCAGCCAGGCCGAGCGACAACAGCAACAACCGACGCATCTGCCCGGCACTGACACCGCAGACCGAGTTTCGTTCCCGGTGTTGTGGAGACGATGCGCCGAGGGCCCGTCCAGAGGACGCTCGGCTAGCAACCCGTGGTGAGACCCGGCGCGGCGGTTCGCTCTAGAAGTAGTAGCGAATCTTGAACGAGAAGTCTCCGTGCGCCAGGTCGGGGTAGATCAGGTACGGCGACCAAGAGCCCTCGAACATCGTGTCCAGCGGGGCTTTCTTCCAGTGCACACCGAGGCCGAGGATCGGCGCCCGAATGAACATCGCCGCCCCGCCATCACCGCAGCGGCCTCGACTCCGCCGACGGCCACGCTCGTCGTAGTCGTAGTAGTCATCGCGGTAGTAGCAGCGGTTGGCCCAAAACATCATCCCGACACCGAGGCCCACGTACGGCAAGAACTCCGCGACGGGGCCACTGGCCAGGACCCCCGGATGCCACAGGTAGTCGATGCCCAGACGGCCATCGCCATGGTGCAGCGGCGCCCAGCCGAGATCCCCCTGAAGCGCGTGGTTCGGCGAGAGGAATCCTTTGACCGACAGACCCATCGGGTCGCCCAGGCTGAGACCCACACCGAAGTTTCCCCCACCCCCGCTGGAGAGTTTTTTCCCCGGACTCGGGGCCGCCTCGGCGTCTCCGCCGGCGAGTGAGAGACCGAGACTGACCAATGAAATGAAGGCGAGACGTCTCATGCGCATACTTTTCGGTTGTTGGATCCGCCACCGGTGGAGCGGCAGCTGAAGGACTCGCTCGCGTACTCGTGGCAGTAGCCGTCGGGGTCGTCGTCGGCTTCGTCGACGCCCTCGCAGCTCAGGAAGCACATCATGACGCCCGTGGACTCGAAGGGCGCGCAGACCTGAGGACGCCCGTCGCATTCCCCTTCTGCCGCGCAGCAGTCCGTGTCGGTCGAGCACGTATGCGTGCAGTACCCACCCGGCACCCGGTCCAGACACTCGACCTCTCCCTGAATCTCCTCGGGATCCGCGTCGGCGTAGCAGTCGTCGGGGACCTCGCAGGCCGCCCCTGCCGAGCCGTCGGCGTCTGGGCCATCGTCCCCACAAGCGACTGAGCAGAGGTAGCCCAGGAGCAAAGCGGTGGCCACGCTGGCGGTTGTTCTTCGAGTCCGCAACATCGTGATTGGACCACCTCGCGCCCCGCGATTCCAACCTTTCTTGCACTGCATTTTCAGTGGGGAAGACGACATCACAGTCGCCCGTCGAATGCCGTAGAGTCTCGGCCGTGCTCCGTCGTCTTGCATCTGCCCTGGCGTGCCTGTCCCTGTTTGGCTGCGGATCCACCCTGTCGGTGACCCGGATCAACTCGGCCGAAGCCAAGCCCAACAACGTGTGGGTCTTCTTCACCGTCGAGGATGACGAAGAGCCGGTCGCGGGACTCACCGCCGAGGACTTCGCGATCTACGAGGACGAATCCCTCGTCTCCCCGTTCGAGAGTCAGCAGGTCATCCAGAACCCTGAAGTCGCGGCGGTCATGTACACGCACCTGCTGCTCGACATGAGCGGCAGCATCACCGAATCCGGAGAGGCCGACGCCGTTGTGGACGCGGCCCACAAATTCTCCGAGCGGGTGGGCAAGACCCAGAAGGTCGGCGTCTCCGCCTTTGACGGGAGCGAAGACATCGTGCCGGTGGTGCGGTTCACCGAGGCCAAAGGGAGCGTCGATGGAGGCCTCGATGGGCTGCGCGCCTACGAGCCCAAAGACCCCTCGACGAACCTCCACGGCGCCGTGATTCAGGGATTGGAGACCCTGGACAAGGCGCTGGCCAAGGACAAGCGCCCCCTGAAGTTCGGCACGCTGGTGGTGTTCACCGACGGGACCGACCGGGCGCACCGCGTCACGGCCGAAGAGATGCAGGAGGTCATGGGCTCCGAGGAGTACGCAGACTTCGAGATCTACGTCATCGGCGTGGGGGCGGAACTCGAAGAGGGCGCCTTGCGGGAGATCGGCCGCGATGGCACCGAACTCGCCACCGAAGAGGCCAACGTGGAGGAGGCGTTCACCCGCGTCGCCGACCGCATCGACAACCACGCCAAGCGCTTCTATCTGCTGTCGTACTGCACCCCCAGCCGCAGCGGGACGCACACCGTCCGCATCGAAGCCCGGGCCACGGATGAGAACGGAAAACGGACCTCCAAGGGGTCGCTCGAGTACGAATTCCAGGCTGAGAAGTTCGGGCCCCCACCCACCTGCGATCCCGAACGCGCCCCCGACTTCCCGCTGGACAAGAACCTCGAGCCCCCCGGGGACGAAGATGAGGGAGACAGCGGCAAGAAGAAATCCAAAGCGAGCGGGTCCTTCAAGGCGGGCTCCCCGAGTCGGCCCGGCGGCGGCTGAGCGCTACTCCAAGTCGAGCACCCAGCGGCCGTCGTCGTCGCGATGCAGAACGCGAACCCCGACGGCGTCCCCAAGCCGCGCGGCGA
Source organism: uncultured Pseudomonadota bacterium (assembly GCA_913061055.1). Classification (GTDB taxonomy): domain Bacteria; phylum Myxococcota_A; class Polyangia; order Nannocystales; family Nannocystaceae; genus CAJXVA01. Next base: position 11,843 of record CAJXVA010000223.1, on the reverse strand, counting down.
CCCGGCTTCCCCGGGTCAGCGTCGCGCCGGCTTCGTCGCCCTGCAGAGGCTGCGGAAGACGCTCGGTGTACAGCTTGACATCCAGCGGCGGGTCGTCGAGGTGCACGTAGACCCGCCCTCGCCGCATCCCCATCAACGTCCCAGCCCGGACCGGTCGCATCCTTGCGGGTTGCTCGAGATCCTGCGCGAACAAGTCGTCGATCACCAGCTGATCCGCAGCCCGCGACACCGCACTCTGCAGCATCTTGGCTCGGTTCGCGGCCTCGATCACCTGTTGGCGGAGCGCCTCATCGTCGCTACGGGGCGCTCCAGCCCCGGCCAGGCCCTCGACCATTTCTTTGTGGAGAAACACCCCCACCACCTCACGCATCGGCGCTGAGAACCGGCCGTAGACGTCCGCCCCGACGCCGTGATGCCGACCGGGTCGCTCCGCAAACGCGCTGCGAACGTTGACCATGATCGTCTGCCGGCGAATCGCGTCGACCAGGCGCGCCATGGAGGGGTCATCGGGCAGGTTTCGGACGTAGTCCGCCAGTGGACTCGAGTCGCGGCGCCATCGCCAGGGGTCATCGCCAAGCCCGTGCGCTGCTGCGACCGCGTCGAGTCGGGCCTCGAGGGCTTCGAGGGCCTGATGCCCCGGCGGGGGATGGACCTTGTAGATCGGCTGGGCATGCTCTTTGCCCAGCGTGCGAAGCACCTCGGCCCCTTGCGCGTTGCACAGCAAGGACAGCTGCGCGTTGTCGGCCTCGACGCCGTTGCGCACCACTTCCACCGCGGTCAATCCAGCGTCCTCCCCCCGGCGAAGCTTCACCCGGACCTCCTTGCGGTGATACGGGACCACCCCCCTCGCATCCGCCAGCTGGGTACGAACCGCCCCCACCGCCTTCATGGCCAGCAGGCTGGCCGCGATCGCGGGGTCCGACACCGGACCGTCGGCACCCGCTTGTGCCGCGGCGACGTCGGCAAACGTCAGCTTGTGCCGGCTTCGAACTCGGGCCCGCACGATTTCGGTTTTGGTGCAGACGCCCTGCGCGTCCAAGGTCATGTCAAACACCATCGCCCGCCTGGGAACCCCAGGACCCAGCGAGACGAGGTCCTCGCTGAGGGCCCGAGGCAACATCGGGACCGACTGACCCGGCAGGTAGTAGCTCGCACCGCGGCGCAGGGCTTCGTCGAACAGCGGCGTCCCCGCGGGCGCGAAGTACGACGCATCCGCGATCGCGTACTGCACCGAGTACCCCCCGCTGCGGCCCTCGACGAACAGCGCCTGGTCGAGATCCCGGGTGCCGGGGCCGTCCACCGTGACGAACGGGACGTCGCTGCGGTCCTCCAGTGCGGGGTCGTCCAAGCCCGGGTCCTTCAAGAACTCGGACACCTGCGCGTGCACTGCCTCGGGATAGTCGGCCTCGATGCCTTCCTTGGCCAGCAGTGCGAGCAAGCGGGCAGATGGATCCGGCGCCGTCATCTCAACCACCGTGCCGGTCCTCGCAGACCCGATCAAGCGTGCCATCATCCCGCCGTGGCTCGCACTGCCCCCGGCAAGACCAAGAAGGACCCTGGCGCCGCCCCGGTGCACTCCGATCCGATCCCGGACGAGATGCAGGAGCGGGTCTCCAAGATCCACACCCGCCTACGCAAGGCTCAGCCGGCGCCCAAGGTCGAGCTCGACCACGAGAACGCGTGGCAACTGCTGGTCGCGACGATCCTCGCGGCACGCTCCAACGACCGGACCATCAACTCGATCACCCCGGACCTGTTCGCACGATGGCCGACCCCTGCCGACCTGGCAGCGGCCGAACAAGAAGAGGTGGAGGTGGTCGTCAAGAAGAGCGGCTTTTTCCGGAACAAGGCCAAGGCCATCCGGCGAACCGCCCAAGCCGTCGTCGACGACTTCGGAGGCGAAGTCCCGGGCACGATGGCCGAGCTGATCACGCTTCCGGGCGTGGCCCGAAAGACCTCCAACGTTGTCTTGGCATCGGTGTTTCGCAAGAGCGTAGGCATCGTGGTCGACCTGCACGTCACCCGGTTGGTGGAGCGACTCGGCATCACGGCCGACAAGGACGCGACACGGATCGAAGCGCTTCTGTGCGCGCTGTTCCCCAAGCGGGCGTGGGTCGATATCGGACACCGCCTGGTGCTCCACGGGAGGCACGTCTGCACCGCGCGTAAGCCCAAGTGCGAGCACTGCCCGATCAACGAGCTGTGTCCCAGCGCGCTGTCCCCCTCCGCTGGGACCTGGAGCGAGCGAGCGGCGTGGGAGCAGGTCATCACCGAGTCGCGCGGCGAGGTCGATCCTACGACGGCGTGATTCGGAACACCGGCCCCGCCGGCTCGATGGAGAACGGCCAGCCGAACCGAGGGTCCTCGACGAAGCTGTAGACCGCGCGACGATCCCGGAGGGCGCGCTCGACCATCTGCACGCTTGTCCTCCCCCAGAACTCGACGCCGGCACAGCCCTCCTGCGCCTCGTGCATGTACAGCAACACGCCGTACAGCCGCCACTCATCAGGCCGGCTGGTCATCACCAGGACCGCACCTTCCGGCAACGCCGCGCAAGCGTCCTCGCCGTACTCGCGAGCCGTGCGGTCTGTGGAGCGGTCGAGTTTGTCGTAGGCGCTCCAGCCCTCCCCTGCCGTGACGCACAGCAAGACCCCCGCGACGATCCAACCCGCGACCGGTTTCAGGCGCGCAGCCGCTTCGACGCCGAAGCCGACCAGCAACGCCAAGGAGATCAAGGCTGGGAGCAGGAACACGTCGAGGTCGGGCACGTCGTAGCGGAAGAAGAACGCGACGTTGCCCACCGCACCGAGCACCAGCGCGACCGCGAGCACGCGCTGATGCCACCAGGCCCATGCCAGCCCGGCGGCGGCGCCCAACAGCCCCAGCGGTCCCAGGTTGGAGGAGAAGATGGCCCCGATCTGCGCCAAACGTTCGCCCGGCGGCATCGGCTTGAAGTACCGCTTGAAGACGCCCCCTTGAACGTCCGTGATGGTCCGCGCCCAGATCCGTTGGAAGGTGTCCTCCCACGGGCCCAAGGGCGCGACGGCATCGAAGGGGCCGAACGGGATCAGCAGAAACACCAGCGCGCCCACGAGCACCGCGCAAGCCGTGGCGAGGCCCCAACGCAGGAGCGTGGCCCGGGGCTGCTCGCGAAGCTTGGGCCACGCTCCGTGGACCACGAGCGCCGCAAACCCCAGACCCCACGTCGCGATCGACATGTGCACTCCGAGGCCCAGCCCGGCCACCCACGCGGCCGCCCACGCAATGCGAGGATCCGCGCGCACTCGCGCGTGCAGGCACAGCAGCAGCGCCCCCAGAAGGAACGCGAGGCCGGGCGTGTAGACCTCGGCCACGACGGCGTTGCCCCACACCGAGGGCGCGAGACCGACCAAGACCGGGGGCACCAGCGATGCCGCCGCCCCCAAGCCCATCCGCAGCGAGACCCGGTGCATGAGGACGACCACCAACACCCCGAAGACCGCCGACATCACGTTGAGCCCCCATGCCGCTTCCCCGGGCAGCCAGGTGAAGACATGCCCCAGCAGGGTGTACAGCGGGTAGCCCGGTGGGTGCGGCACGACCCGGAGCGAGGCCGCGCTCGCGGAAAACTCGGCGCTGTCGTACCAGGAGACCGTCGGGCACAGCGTCGCGCCGTACAGCGCCGCAGCTGCGAGCCCGAGCGCCAGGCTGGGACCCCAGCGGCGCACCCACCCAGAAGCCTCGGACTCCGGTACGTCAGAGTCCTGGGACTCCGAGGGTGGCGGTGGAGACAGGGGCATCTCGGCGACGGAGGCTAACAGATGTGGCCGGGAACCGGGCTCTGTGCGACGTTGGGGACGCTCGGGAACGCCACGGCGCGCTCGGGCGTACCGAGGGCTGGATGATCGTCATCGTCTACACCACCCGCTACCGCGACGGCGGGGCTCGTTTTGCCCAGGCCGCGCGGACGCTGGCCGAGCAGCGCCGGCAGCAGCGGCCGGGGCTGCGCGTCTGGTGTCGGGCGGTGGAGAGCAAAGCGTGTGTCCGCCGAGTCCTCGCCGCCGCCTCCGAGATCACGGAGTTCCACTTTGTCGGGCACGGCGGGCTGTACGGACCGATGTTCGGAACGACCGCGTGGCCCGAGCAGTTCAGCCCCCACGAATGGCGGGAGCTCGACATCCCGTTCGCATCCGGAGCCCAGGCCCACTTCCACGCGTGCCGCTCCGCCCGGTGGTTCGCGCCGTTCTTCGCCCGAACCTTCGGCGTTCGAACCCTCGGCTATCACTGGTACACGGCATTCTCCGCGTCCGCGGATCGCTTCGTCCCCGTTCCGCCCTGGCATCCGCCAACCGCCGCGCTGTACGTCGCGGGTTGTCCGGGACGCAAATCCCACGGCGCGGGCGCATCCGTCCGCAAGTACCTGGGACGCATGCCGTTGGAGACCCCCGTGGCATTCGAGCCCGGGGAACACGACGGCAGCTACGACGCGGTCGCTGCGGACTACGACACGGTGTTTGACGACATCGCCGTGCGCCGCGACGAGCTTCGCTGGCTTCAGACCCACCTCCCCAGCGGCTCGCCGGACGTGCTCGATCTGGGCTGCGGCAACGGGGCGTTGCTCGAGAAACTCGCACCTTCAATCCACAGCGGCGTCGGGCTCGATGCGTCCTCTCGCATGGTCGAGCTTTCTCGAAGACGCAATGCCGGCAGCGACACGCTGCGCTTCGAGACCATCGACGGCCCCAAACTTCCCCTGCCCGATGCGAGCCTCGACGTGGCGGTCTCGCTGCTGTCGTTTCGATACCTGGACTGGGACCCTTTGATGCTCGAGCTGAAGCGGGTGCTTCGGCCTGGGGGGCGCTTGCTGGTGATCGACATGGTGGACAAGCCCGCCGGGCTCGCCGAAGTCCCTCGGCTCATCGCCGACAAGCTTCGAGTGCGCGCAATCGAGGTCCGACACCCCGGCTACGTCCGGGCTCGCGCGCAGATGGTCCGCTCACCGGCCTGGGCCAAGATGCTGCGGTTCAATCCGATGCGGGCGTTTCACGAATACGATTGGTACCTGGGCAGCCGCTTTCCCGACGGCACGCTCGATGTCCTGAACGTCGGACGACGCGCGCAGGTGATCGCGTTCGACACCGGTCCGTTCTGCAACGCTGCACTCCACGAGATGGCCTACCCATGACCGCCCTGGGGGTCCTCGACTGGGGGATCGGGGGACTCGACGTCGTGGCCAAGCTGCGCGCCGCCGGGGTGGATCGCCCTCTCGTCTACCTCTCCGATTCCGGGGCGGTTCCGTACGGAAAGCAGTCGGATGCCGCGCTGGCGCAGCGGGTCCGCGCGCTGGTGGCCGCGCTCGCCCGGCACGGCTGCGATGAGGTGGTGATCGGCTGCAACGCCGCAAGCACGGTGCTGCCCACGCTCCGCGACCTGCCCGTCCGGCGCACCGTGGGAGTGATCGAGGCCGGCATCGAGGCGACGCTGCGGGCGGGCGTCCAAGACGTGGTCGTGCTGGGTGGGCGCAGGACCATCGACTCCGGGCACTACAGCGCCGCCCTGCGCCCCCGGGGGGTCCGCGTCACCGAGGTCGTCGCCCAACCCCTGTCCGCCCTGGTGGAACGCGGCGTCGTCTCGGGGCCCGAACTCGAAGCCACGGTCCGGAAGGTCGTGTCGTCGGTCCGGGATGCGACGGCCATCATCAGCGCTTGCACGCACTACCTGGCCGTCGCGCCCGCGCTGCATGCCGCCCTGCCCCAACTCGAGACCGTCATCGATCCCGCCCAAGCGCTCGCTCGGTTGCATTTCGCTCCCGCGCCCCCCGAGGCACGTCCTGACACCTACTGGACGACGGGGGATCCCGCGGCCAGTCGCGCGGCTGCCCAGGCGGCCTTCGGGTTCGATGCGCCGTTCCAAGCCGCCGGGGATCAGTTCCCGGCGCCGTGCTGACAGTGCTCTGCGACCGCCCGGTAGATCGAGGCGCAGTACTTCTTGTGGGCCCTCTTGAGGTGGCGGCCTTCCACATCCTCGCGCAGCGCCTCGCACTGCGCGTAGCCAAAGTGCGTGGACTTGATCCCCTCACCAGCATCGTCGCAGAACGCGGTGCGGTCCGAGGACCTCAGGCAGGCGAGCGCGAGCCGCGGGGCCTCGCCCATGCACCAGCTCTCCATCCCGGTGCAGGCCATCCCCCACTCCACCGACCACTCCACGCAGGTGTCGACGCCGACCTCCGCCCCGGTCCAGGGCAGGTCTTCCTCGTTCACCGTCTGGGCTTTGTACTCGCGGTACTGGGCGCGCTGCTGCAGCGTCCGCCAGCCAAACAGGACGCTGAGCGCAACCATCGCCACGCCGATGCCGATCAACAGGCCACGGGTTCGCGGGGGCGCAGGCTCATCCATCGCGGCGGAAGCTACCACTGTCTCCTGCGGCGTCCATCGCGTGTAGGATTCGGGGGCTGTGAAGCCCGAGCATCGCTGCAGCGGGGGGTTCCCGCACGCCCCCTGGGTCTACGGCGCCCTCTCCGGCGCGGTGGCGTTGTACGTCGGTGGCCTGCTGCTCGCCGCCGGCCCCGGCTCGGACCTGGTCACCGACGCCTACCTCCTCGCCTACCCGGCGCTCGAGGTGGCCAACGTCAACAACGACTGGGGGTTCTTCTCGCCCGACCCGGGCCCGGGCGACCTGCCTCGGTATGAAGTGATCGACGGCGAGGGCAAGACGCATCGGTTCCCGTGGATGGAGGCCTTGGATCGCTGGGACCCGGCGTACTTCCGCTACACCACGTTGTTGGTCAACGTCATCGATGACGGTGAGGCGTATGGCGATGGGGCGGCGGCCTACCTGTGTCGAAAGCACGCCGACCTCGAGCCGCGGAAGATCGTCTTCACCGTCGCCCACCAAGTCGACCGCACCCCCGCAGACGTCTTGGACGGCCACGGCATCACCGACGACATGCCGCTGGAGAAGCTCTACTTCAAGCGCTGCGGCCCGGAGGAGGAATGAGCGGGCTCGCGGCCTGGCTGCGCCCGTGGATCGGGGGGTGCGTCCGCGGTTGGGTCCGGTTCTGGTTCGAACTGGCGGACACGCGCGCCTTGGACCTGGTCCGGGTCGGCGTGGGCCTGACGTTGTTCTTCTCCTACGCCACCCTCGCGGCCCACGTCGACGCGTTCTATACCGAGGACGGTTGGATGCCGTTGGCACTGACGCCCTCCCTCACCGAAGAGCCCACGTCGCTGTCGTTGTTGTTCGTGTTCCGCAGCTCCGAGGCAGCCTGGGCCCTATGGTGGGTGACGATCGTCGCGGCGGTTGTCTACACCGCGGGCTGGAGACCCAACGTCATGAAGTGGGTGCTGCTCGTGGGGCACTACAGCTTCACGCGCCGGGCTCCAGCGGTCGCATACGGCGTCGACGACGTCTGCAGCAACCTGCTGCTGATCCAGTGCCTCGTGCCGATGGGACACGCGCTCGCCGTCGATGCCCGCCGCCGTGCGCCGCTGCTGCGAGTTGCGTGGCGTCAGACGTTGCGCTCGATGGGACTGCGCCTCACGCAGGTGCAGATGGCGATCATCATGGCGTTTGCGGGCCTGGAGAAGCTGCAGGGGGAAGACTGGTGGGACGGTCTGGGCGTCTGGTACGCGATGACGGACTGGGAGTTCAACTTCTTCCCGCTCGAGCCGTTCGCGGAGCACACCTACCTCCTCAATCTGCTCGGCTACGGCTCGGTGTTGTTCGAGCTCGCCTACCCGGCGCTGATCTGGCACCGCCGCAGCCGAGGTCCGATCCTCGCGCTGGCGGTCGGGCTGCACATCGGCGTCGCGATCGTCATGGGCCTGTGGCTGTTCTCCGCCGCCATGCTCGTCTCCCACATGGCTTTCGCCCCGGCGCACTGGTTGCGATGGTTCCGGGTCCCAGCGGACGCGTGTGAGGCCCCTCAAAACGGGCGCGCCGACGGACCCGGTAGCTCGGCGAGCAGCGCTGCCACCGATGGCCAGCGGGCCCCGGGATCGATCGAGAGCCCCCGAGCCAACGCCCGATAGCCGCGGGCGTCGATCGCAGCGGGACGTGGGGGACGCGAGCTGAGCCCCTGCCCCATCGCTCGGAGAATCGTCCCCACATCATGCCCCTCGAACGGCCGCGCCCCGAACAGGGCCTCGTAGACCGTCACACAGTAGGAGAACTGGTCCGAGCGGGCATCGACCAGCCCGGCGAGATGTTGCTCTGGCGCCATGTACTCGATCGTACCCAGCACCGATCCGGGTTCGGTGAGCCGCGACAGCGGGGAATGGTTGACGCTCGACCAGCCGTCGACGACCGGTTTGTGCTCCTTGGCCGCGCCCGCTCCTCCCTTGGCCAAGCCGAAGTCCAGCACGCAGACCCGGCCGTCCGCCTCGATCATCACGTTGTCTGGCTTGAAATCACGGTGCGTCATCCCGGCGTCGTGCGCCGCAGCGAGCCCCTCCCCGGCCTGGCGCATGACCTCGAGCGCGCGGCTGGACACCGGTCTCGCCGCGAGCCATTCCCGCAGGGTCTTGCCGCGCAGCAGCTCCATCACAATGTACGCGCCGCCGAGCGCTTCCCCGCCACCGAGCAGCGTGATGATGTTGGGGTGGCTGAGCTTGGCGAGCATCCGCGCCTCCCGCTTGAACCGCGCGACGTTCGACAGCCCCTCGCCAATGTCTTCGGGCGACAAGAACTTCACCGCGACATCGCGCTCGTGCTTCGGGTCCCAAGCCTCGTAGACGAACGAGTTCCCGCCGCGCGCGATCACCCGCCGAATCTCGTAGCGCCCGATCTGCGCCGGAAAATCGCTCACTGCATTAAGTGTCGCTGGGCCCGGACCGGCTGCCAAGCCCGGGTGGCGGCTTCCGCGGGTGCCGCGCCCTCCAGATCGCGTGCAGCCCCTCGGCAGCGGCCGTGATCACGAGCGCGGGAACCAATGCACAGGACGCTGGAACGAGCACAATCCACAGCAGTCCCACGGCTGCGGTCGGACCGGAGCCGCTCAGACCGGCGAGAGCTCCCGCCTGTTCCGGGCCTCCCAAGAGCCACACCACGGCAAGGGCGACGAGCATCACCGCGGCCAAGATCTGTACCCCGCGCCGGCTCATGCGGCCTCCGGGGCGTCGGACCACAGCGGTCCGAAGTGAAGAGCGTAGGCCGCAACCGCGTTGCCGATTCTTCCGGCAGCCCGGTACCAGATCGCACCATCTTGTCGGGTCGGAACCGCCGCGAACTCCATGGAACGCAGGAGGCCATCACGGATCTCGTCGTCGCCGAACGCCGCCGCTCCCAGCAGCGCGAGCCCGCTGGCGCCCGGGCTGGCATCCAGACCAGGGACGATCCCGCCCGAGTCCACATCGACCCGCGCCGCCGCCCCGTCGGGCCATTCCGAGGCAGTGCAGAACCCAAGCGTGCACTGCGAGAGGGACTTCGAAGCCCGGGCGTATTGGTCCCTCGCAAACTCGGGGTCCAGCAAGAGCAGGTTGTGCGCGACCATGAAGATGCTGCTGCCCTCCGGTCCGTCCAGCACGTCTCCGTCGTAGGTGTAGCTCGAGATGAGCAGGCCGGTCTCGGCGTCGAGCAGCGAGGTCTTCGCGAAGTCGACCCAAGCGCGCACGATCGGCTGGTGGTCGGTGCCGAGGATCCGGTCGGAGAGTACCAGCGCCGCGAGGGCCGTCGTGTTGCAGAACGTCCAGCATTCGTTCGGGTAGCTCTCCGCGCTGAGCGTTGGACTGCGGGCCAGCGCGGTCTCGATGATGAGGACGCGGCGACGCAACTCTTCCTCGAGCGCGGTGTCGCGGGCCACCGACAATCGGGCTGCCAGCATCAGCGCGACCTCGCCGTCGACGAACACGCTGCGCCCAGCTGCGTCCGCGAACGCCTCGCGGCGGGCATAAGGAAGCAGCAACGCAAACTGCCCGGATTCCGCTTCGGTCTGCAGGGTCGAGGCAATCGCGGCATCGATGTGCTCGAGCAGCACCGCCTCGCGCGCGGGGTCGGCGAGCGCCGCGTTGCTCCAGGCGAGGACGGAGAACAGATCGGCCATCAGCGTCCACTCGGGGTTCCGAGCGCGCTCCTCTTGCGCGCTCGCCAGCGGCCCTTGCAGCGCACGATCCAGGCCGGAGGCCAACGTTGGAGGGGGCGGGCGAAGCACGTCGACGATCGGCGCTAGAGCCAGGCTCCAGCCGCCCAGCGCAATCGCGAGCACAACGCTTCGGCGGGTCCGTGACCAAGGAACTCCCATCGCAGTGAGTCTGCCCGGTCAGACCGCATCACGCGGGTGCCGTTGCGGCCAGCGGCGAGATGCGTCTGTCGATCGGTCGCTTCCAGGACTCCGGCGGCGTCACAGGCACCGACGGACCTCAGCTCGACTCCGCCTCGCAACTCCAGAACGACCGCCCCGGTTGTGCTACTAGTCCGCGCGTATGAAGTTTCGCGCTGCTTGTCTCTCCACGCTGCTGTGCCTCATCGCCTGTGGCGACGACGAGACCCCCCGCGACCTCGACGTCTCCCTCGGGACCGCCCGGGTTTCGGCTCGAATGGATCCGGCAGACGGGCTCGCTGAACTCGACATCACCGCCGAACTCGAAGCGACCGTCGACCTCGAAGGTGCGACCGTTCGCGAGGTCACGCTCACCGTGCTCCCCGACGGGCCCGAGCTCGAGTTTTCCGTCTCGGTTCGAGGCCCGCAGGACGCTCTGGACATCGACCTGCCTGCAGGAGACACCATCGTGGCTCGCATCACCAACGCGGGCACCACAAACGCCGAGCTGTTGCCGTTTTGCAATCTTGCTGCGTCCGTCAACGTCGTCTTCGAGGTCGAAGATCTCGAGCGCGCGGCTTCGCGCGACCTGACAGTCGGCTGTTCATAGCGTGAGACCGGCAACGCTCGGTGCTCGCCAAGCGCGCGGGCGGCGATGCAGGCGTGGGCTAGACCGCACAATCAACGGTTTTCTGCCGGGCGTGCGTTGGCGTCTAATCGCAGGCGATGGATGGTGCCGATTCTGTTCTCGACATGGCGGTCCAGGTCGCCGGCAACGGCGAAAACTCCGACGCGGAAGCGCTGATCCGTTTCGCGCTTAGCACGGACCCCGAATCCGCACGCGCCCATCTGATCTTGGCGCACCTTCGGGCACGCCGCGGCGAACTGGAGGCGGCCGTCGACGAGTTGGTCGAGAGCGCTCGTCGCTTGGCAAGCGAGCCGGTCGAGGACCCCTGCCAGCTGTATGCGATGTTCGGCGGCGCCTTGGACCTGGCCCCCGAGAGGCTCGAACTCCACGTCGATCTGGCGCGACTGCAGGCTGCCGACGACGACGTTTCTGGTGCCCAGGCTCGATTGGTTCAGCTCTCGGCGATCTACATCGACGCCGGGCGTCATGACGATGCGCGAGCCGTGCTCGGGGTCGCGAGCGCCTGGGACCCGCAGTCCGCCGTTGCGGGCGTCATCGACACGGAGGTCCCCATCGAGGAGAGCGTCCCGATTCTTCTGGAGGAGGTCGAAGAGGTCGATGCCCCTCAACCCGTTCCATCACCCGCGCGGCGCCCCAGGGCCCAAACGGTATGCACTCCGACGCTCATGCGGGACGCCCAGGGGGAGCTCATCCCCAACCAGGATGCCGTCCCCGCGCCCCCGCTCTCGCGGCGCCGCCGTCGAGCTGTGACGTCGACGATCTGCACCCCGACGCTCATGCGGGACGCACAAGGGGAGCTGGTCCCCAACCAGGCGGGGATTCCCAAACCCGCGACAGAACGGCCGCGGCCAGTCCCGCCGCGGGCCCGCGTTCCGGCGCCTCCGACCGAGCGCGCGAGCAAGCGCCCTGGCACGGGCCGGACGAGCGCGGTTCCGAAGCGGCGCACGTCGATCCGCACGC
>CAJXVA010000222.1 GCA_913061055.1 uncultured Pseudomonadota bacterium | reverse complement strand
CCTGCAACGGGACTACCGTCCGGAAGCCGAGTTCGGCGACCTGCTGCTCTTGCGTCGGCAGTGAAGCGAATCAGTTCGAAGCGAACGGGTTCTTCAAGTCTGGATTCGTCCGATCGTTCGACACCGTTCGCGGCCGGGTCGGGCTCACCGCTGCGGCCGTGCGCGGCTCCGACGATGCGCTCGGGGTGCGGCCTTTGGACTTGCGTGGGCGCTTCGGCTTGGGGCGTGCAGTTGCCCGAGGAGGCGGCGACGCTTGCGGCGAGGGCTCGACCGCAAACTTGGGCTCGGCTCGCTCCACCACCGGAAGATTCGCATGCAGCGACGGCACACCGACGGCCGGCGCGGTCACGCTGGGAAGCCGGAGCTCAACGGACTGCACCGGCGTGCGTGCTCCGGGAGTTGCCGCCGCGACGAGCCCGAACAAAGCTCCGCCCGCCACGGCAGCGCCGGTGATCAGCCGCCACACAAAGGGGTTGGGCTTCGATACGGGAGACTCTGGCTCGGCAGGCTTGCTCCGAACTTCAATCTGCGAGTCGTTGCGCTTTCGGCTCCGTCGGTCGAAGGCCTCCCGCACTTGGGTGACATCACCGGGGCGCTCGTTCGGATCCTTTTGCAGGCACCGATGCACCATCTCGCACACGGCGTCGGGCACCTCCGGCGGCGCCAGCTCGCGAAGCGGTGGCGGGTCAACATAGACATGCTGGTACAGCAGCTCGGCGGGTCCCCCCTGCACCGGAGGCTGGCCGGCGATCATCTCGTACAGGACACACCCGATGCTGTACAGGTCGCTGCGAGCATCGAGCGAACCGCCGCCGATCTGCTCTGGACTCATGGTCGCCGGGGTCCCAAACACCTCGCCCATGGCGCGCAGATGCGCACTCGATTCGGCGGGAGACCCATCGAGGCGGCCCTCGGAAGGTCGCGGCGCTCGAGCCAAGCCGAAGTCGAGCACCTTCATCCGGTCGTCCTTCTCCGTGACGAAGAGGTTCGCCGGTTTGAGATCCCGATGGATGATTCCCTCCTGGTGCGCAGCTTCCACCCCCTCGAGGATCTGAACCGCCCACACCCGCGCCCGCCGCCAGGACAGCGGTCCATCACCCAGCACGTCGCGCAAGGGACGACCTTGCAGCAGCTCCATGACGATGAACGGCGTGCCGCCCTGCGCATGGCCAAAATCGGTGACAGCGATCACGTTTGGGTGGTCGAGGCTGGACAACGTCTTGGCCTCGCGCAGCATGCGGACCGCCGCCTCGTCGTCGAACGATCCCGTCCGTGGCGCCAGGAGCTTGATCGCGAACGACTTGCGGATGATCGTGTGCCTAGCTTCCCAGACCCAGCCGGACGAGCCTCGACCCAGCGGCGCCACCAGCTCATAGCGGTCCGCGAGCACCATGCCGGGACGCGGATCGAGGGTGGCACCGTAGGTGCTCGCCATCTCGACGTCCGACAGGTCGCCCGTCGGGGGCAGCGTGTCCATCGCGCTCTCGTCCACTGCTCTGTCCAACGCGATCAACCGCGCTCTTGTTGCATAGCAGCGCGAACCCGCTCGCGCACGGAACCGGCGCGAGCACCGCAGGTTCTCCGTTCAACGGTCTGAGGCGCCACTGAGCTCGACCCAACGCGGGGCACCGTTGCGCAGGCAGATCAGCGCGCCATCGTGGGTCGCAACGACGACTTCGGCCTCGCCGTCCCCGTCGACATCACCCAGGAGTGGCCGGCCCTCGATGCGTGCTCCGACCGAGGTTCTCCACTGCGTCTCTCCTTCTTGCGCACCAACCACGACCACGCTGCCGTCACGCCATGTTGTGACCAGGACCGCGGGCTCTGCGGGCTTGGTTCGCCCCGATGCCAGCGGCGACGATGCCGAGCGGCGCCTATCGGCATCCGAGCCGGACATGACCGACCGAGTCCACACCAGGGCCCCGTCTTCGAAGCGCCGAACCTGGCCCGCGTTGTCCGCAACAAACACATCGACCCGGCCGTTGCGGTCCACGTCGGACGCATGCGGGGTCGAACCTCGCGCGCCCCACCCCCGGTGTTCGGAGATCCGCGTCCCGTCCCGTGCATCGAACCACACCAACGCATCATCCTCGGGAGCCTCGGCCATCGTCGTCACCGCGATGCGGGGCCCGTTCGACGTCTCGACGACCACCCCGGCGAAGTTGATGCGGGCACCCGCGGCCGCCTGCCATCGAACCGCCCAGTCGGCGGCAGGCTCCAACGCGGTCACCGCTCCTTGCAACCCGAAGACCAGCACCAAGAGGCTTCCGTCGACCTCATACGGGACCACCCGCGACCACGTGTGCTCAGGCAACGCGACGCGACGTTGGATGGTCTCCACCGACTCGGAGAGAACGACCAACTCTGGGTCGACGCGTCCGAACGTGCCGACCAGCACCTCCCGATCTCCATCCCCATCGACATCGAGGACCGTGGGGGTCGCGTAGATCAGACCGCCCAACGTCTGATCTGCGGTCATCTCGCCGTCCGAGATTCGGTGGCGCAAGACCCGACCGCTCGCGGAGAAATACAATCCGTCTCCCGAACGACCCGCTTCGCGATGGAGATCGGAGCCAACCTGCAGTGGCGTGAGCGAGGCTTCTCCGGTCACCCCATCGACCCTCGCAAGATTCCGGGTTCCGGCGCGCTCGAGGGTCGCCAAGACCTCGGCCCCCTCAGGCCCGTCGTAGATCAACGGGGGTGCCCTCATGCTGTGCTGCGAGCGCACCGTCCACTGCCGCTTGGGCCCCTGCAACAGCAGAAGACCCCGCCGGTTCTCGAACAGCAGGTCATGCACGCCGTCGTGATCACCATCGGTCGTCGAAACGAGCCGGGTCGCGGGTTTCTCCAGCGCCAGAAATGCCAGTGGCTCGAGCTGCGCCGTGCGGAACTCGAGCGTGCCCTGCGTTCCGGCCCACACGAGCTCGGGCACACCATCGCCGTTGAAGTCTCCGGCACTCCGCAGCCGCGCGTGCTCGAGCAACACCCGGCCGGTCTCCCGACCCGTCGCGGTGTCGTAGAAGACCACCTGCTCGTCCACGATCGTGGAGACGAGCGTCTGGGAGCCGAGCGGGTAGACCTGCGGCCGGGTGCCGACCATGCGGTGTCGGACCTCGCCGGTGACCGAATCGAGCACCAGCGCCCCCGCCTCATCGATCGCAATGACCGGCGCTCCGCTCCGCGCATCTTGTGTTCGCAGGACCCCAGTCGCCCCCGCCGGTCCGTGCCATCGCGCTCGCCCGGTCGCGCCATCGAGAACCGCGAACGGAGACTCGGGCCGGGTCTGGACCAGTTCCCGCCGGCCATCCCCATCCAAGTCACGCCCAGGCACGAGCGATCCGTCGGCCGTGCTCCACCTCGACTCTCCACCGGCACTCACGACCATGCCGCCGGTGTCCGCCTGAACGACAACGGCGTCGACATCGAGCGGGAGCAGCTTCTGTGCCCCCGGGGACTCCAACTCCCACTGCGGCTCACCGGTCGTTGCCGCGAACGCCCGCAGCGTGTCTTGGTCGAGCACCACAATCACCGGGGGTTCGGCGCGATCGAGCACCACCAGGTGCGCGATGACCTCGGCGTGCCCTCGGAGCGTCGTAGTCCATCGAGGACGCTCTGGGTCCCCCAGGTCGTGAACCGCCAACGTTCGCTCGTGCTCGGTGGCGGCCAGCGTGACGAGCTCGGGGACGTCGTCGCCGTCGAGTTCCACCAGCCCCTGCGCGGTCACAAAGCTGTGGCCGTAGCGAATGCTGCTCACGGTCGTGTCCGACCAGGGATCGAGGATCGTCGCAACCCCCGCACGGGCCAGCATCAGTTCGTTGCGCCCGTCCCCAGTCATGTCCGGAAGCCACTCGATGATCGAGCTCGGCTGCGGGAACGGGTGCTCCCAGCTGAACACCTCGGGCAACGTCACCACCGTCGCCCGATGCTCCGACTTCGCGATCGACCACCGGAACCGACGCGAGAAGTGCCCATCGAGTCTGACCTCGAACGCATGCTCCCCGGTCGGGATCGGGAGGTCTCGGACCCGTGACCCGTGGTCGACCCCGTCGATGAAGATCCGGGCGGCCCCCGGATGCGCCGAGACATCGACCGTGCCGACCTGCCGCGGCAGGACGACGTCGAGCTGGATGTCTCCTCCGGCACGGGCGTCGACGGTCCGAGCCGCGACCTCATGTTGCGCGGCGTGGACCTCGATCAGATGTCGTCCGGACTGAACCCCAAGGCGTTCGCCATCGACCGAGGCCACATCCCCGTCGACCCGAACCTCCAAATCTGCAAGCGGCTCTCCGGTGCTGCTGCGCACGTCCAGATGGACCGTGCACGGACGTGTTGCTTCGTAGCTCGCCGTCCCCCCCCACGCCAGAGCCACGGGCACCAGCAACCAGGATGACGCCTGGACGACCCGACGTTGCGGGCTCTTCTCGAGGCGCGAGAGCAGGTCACTCATCGACGAAAAACGATCGGCCGGCCGGGCCTGCAGCCCCCGATCGACCACCGCCCGCACCCAACGTGGGACCTCGGTGCCCGGTGGCCATGCCGTCGGGGCGCCCTTGGCCTTCTCGCGCCACAGGCCTGCCAGGGTTCCGGCCATGAACGGATACTCCCCGACGAACGCGTGAAACAGGGCGACACAGAACGCGTACTGATCCGCCCTGGGCCCCACGTGTTTCCCCTCGTGTTGTTCGGGGGCCATGAACATCGGCGTCCCGACGGTGCCCCCGGTTCGCGTGAGGGCGGCCGAGGCTGAATCCAGCGGCTGCTCGGCGCCCGGCGGATCCGGGCGTGAGGGTTCGTCGCTGGGCATCGTGAGACCACGCGCCAACCCGAAGTCCGCGACCTTCACCGCGCCGTCGGTACTCATCAGGACGTTGCCGGGCTTGAAGTCCCGGTGCACGACACCCCGGCGGTGTGCCGCCATCAGTCCGCGTCCTGCCAGCGAGAACACCCGCACCACCTCCCGCCACGGTCGGCGCTGGGCGGCGAGCCACTTCGCGAGGTCAGTACCCGCGACGTACTCCATCACGATGTAGAACACCTCGTCATCGCGCTCCCCGAGGTCGAACACCCCGGCCAGCGGAGCGCTTCCGACGTCGAAGACCGTGGCGAGTCCGGGGTCGACCAGCCCCGCGAGAACCCGCGCCTCACGGAAGAAGCGTTCTCGGCCCTTTCCGGAGGCGCCCACGTGCGGCCGCAGCACTTTCAGCGCGACGTTGCGATCCAGCTCGGGGTCGCGCGCGAGGAACACGACCCCCGACGCGCCGCGGCCAAGCTCCCGTTCGATGCGGTAGCGCCCCAGCACCACGCCGGCCACGTCACTGGGGCGACGTGGAATCGGAGCCCCGTCCGATTCGAGACCACCGGGGAGAAGGGTCTCGTCCCCATCGAGGAGCGGCGTCTGGGAGTCCCGCACGAGCGACGATCATAGCCGATCGGCGCGGGGCCTCACTTCACGGGGGTGGCCATCGTCACGAACTCCTCCGCAGAGCTCGGATGGACGCCAATCGTGGCGTCAAACTGCTTCTTCGTCGCGCCGGCCTTGATCGCGACCGCAAAGCCCTGAACGATCTCCGCCGCATCCGGGCCCACCATGTGTAGACCGAGGACGCGGTCGGTTTCGCGCTCGACGACGAGCTTCATCATGGTCTTGCTGTCCCGACCCGGGAGGACGAACTTCATCGGGCGGAACTTGGATCGATAGACGTCGATCGGCCCCGTCCCCAGATCTCGAGCCTGCCCCTCGGTGAGCCCGACCGTACCGACCGGCGGCTGCGAGAACACGGCAGTGGGCACCGCACCATGATCGACCGGAGTTGGATTGTCGTGAAACTCCGTCTCGACGAACGCGCGACCGTCGGCGATCGCCACGGGCGTCAGCGTCATTCGGGTCGTGACATCGCCGACCGCCCAGATCCCCGGGGTGCTCGTCTTGGACCACTCATCAACGATGATCGCTCCGGCGGCATTGGTCTTGACGCCGTTGGCCTCGAGCCCGAGGTTCTTGCTGTGCGGGTGGCGCCCGGTCGCAAACAACACCTGGTCGACCTGAAGGTGCTCGCCTCGGTCGAGACGGAGGTCGAGACCATCCGCTGACTTCTGGATCGCGTTGACCCGGGTCCCGCAGCGTACGTCGACGCCTTCCTTGCCCATCTCCTCGAACAACGTGGTGCGGACGTCGTGGTCGAACCCTCGCAGCACGGTGTCGCCGCGGAGGATCACCGTGACCTCGGCTCCTGCACCGTTCCAGATGCCGGCGAACTCCACCCCGATGTATCCGCCGCCGACGATCGCCACCCGCTTGGGAACCTCTTTGAGGTCGAGGGCTTCGTTGGAGGTGATCGCGTGCTCGATGCCCGGCACCTCCGGCAACGTGGGCCAGCCGCCGGTCGCGACCAGGATGCGCTCGGTGGTGAACGTGCGCCCTTCGACCTCGACGGTGTGGGGGTCGACGATGACCCCACGACCCTCATGGGTCTCGACATTGCCGTTGGCGAGCAGGCGCCGGTAGATGCCCTCGAGGCGATCCAGCTCCTTGTCCTTGGACTCGATCATCCGGCCCCAGTCCAGGGTCGCCTCGCCGATGTCCCAGCCATAGCCCGCGGCGTCGGCCAGCTCGGTGCGGATGTGCGAGGCGTAGACCAACAACTTCTTGGGGACGCAGCCTCGCAGCACGCAGGTGCCTCCGATGCGCCGCTCCTCGCAGATCGCCACTCGGGCCCCGTAGGCCCCCGCCCGCCGGCTCGCCGCCACCCCGCCCGAGCCAGCACCAATCGTGAAGAGGTCGAAGTCGTACTTGGCCATCTGCGGCGGCACGCTACCGGGTGCGCTCAGGGAGGACAAGCACCGCGGCGCCGTCGGCGACGGGCTGCAGGAGCGGACGAGCGACGGCGCTCAGCCCTCGACCTGAGCCGTCGCGACCACGGCGGGCGTCCGATCGGCGGCGTCCCACATCGCCTCGAACGCACGGATCTCCGGAGCATCGAGGGCAAACAGCTCCGCCGCAAAACGAGCGGACAAAGGTTGATACAGCAGACGCGCCTCGATCGCGTAGGGGCCGGCATCCACGGGCGCGGTGAATCGATACGTCACGTCGTCGCGGCCCCCCACGAAGTCATCGTCGGCAACGCCGAGCTGGGGAGCGATACGATCCATGAACGGGCTGTCGGTGCGCCACCCGTCCGGCAGGATTCGGTTGTCCTTGAAGTCGCTCTCGGCCCGCAGCAAGCGGAACACCGGATCACCGTCGACGCCGGCCATGACGGTTTGCCAGATCTGGACGTCGGAGTCCCCGTCGATGACGTCGAAGTGGGGCTGCGTCGCCGCACCCACCATCTCGGTCGCGAGGACCGCCCCCTCTGCGTCCACCAGGCGCCCTTGGTCATCCACACCGCCGGAGTGAAAGACCGTGTCCCCATCGGCATCGGTGACGACAACCTCCAGCCACGCGCGCCGGCTCGGAAAACCCGAGGGGAACTTGTGCCCGGTGAGGTTTTCGACCCGAGCCGTCACCTCCAACGTGTCGCCGGTGCGGCCCGGAGCCGTCAGCGCCACCGTTGCGGTGCGGTTGCGGAGCTGATCGAGAGTCTGAGCGATGACCGCATCGAACGCATCCGAGGACGCGATAGGCCGGAGGGTCTCGGCGTTGTCGCGGAGCATCGCCGGGACCAACGTGTTCCCACCCAAGAAGGTGTGCCGGTTGTACGGGCTACGCTCCGACACCGGCGGAAAGTCGCCACCGCTGGGTCGACGCGCGATCCGGGTGGAGATCGGAACACCGTCCTCGCTCTCCGACGGCATGTGGCAGTCCTGACACGATCGCGCCTGCGGACCGGGTTCCGCGACCTCGGTGGAGTAGCCCGAGTTGAGCCACTCCAGGTACGGGGACTGCTCGGAGAAGTGTCCCCCGGCGGGCTCTCCCTGCGGCGTGAGGGTCTGGGTATCGAGGGTGTGACAGCCCGCGCAGACCGCCGAGCTGTCAAAGTGCGCCGCCTCCACGGGCTCGAACCCGGTGTGCATCGACATCGGCATCGGGAACGGATCTGCGTGGGGTCCCATCATCTGCGGTTCGTCTCGGAGATCGAGATGTCCGGACCACTGCGACTCCCCCTCGATGTCGTCGCTCCCGATCTTGTGGCAGCCACTGCAGGACACGCCATCGAGACCGAGCTGAGCGCGGTCGTTGTCCGCCAGTAGCCCGTCCAACGACATCGGCGTGTCCTCCCAGAGTTCCGGACGGACGGCGGCGACCGGTGCGTGGCAGCGGGTGCACTCGCCCTCGATCTCCAGCGCCTTCGACGGGGTCGCGGCGCCTTCGGCCCGGACCATCGCCCACCAGTACGGATCGCGGGCCGCGTTGGCCATCATGCTCGCCTGCCACAGGGCGTACGGCGACACATCCCGGCCGGCTTCGTCCCGCATCGCGGCGGAGGAGGCATCCGCCGTGTGACAGTCGGTACAGGCCTCCGAGGTCGCAAACCGACCGTCGTTGACGTTCTGCAGCGCGGGGAGATCGATGACGGGGTCCTCCCCGGTGCCCTGCGTCGTCTCGGCGGACGTCTCCGCGCCGCCCGACGTGGGGTCCTCGCTCGAGGTCTCGGCCCCGCCGCTGGCCCCGGTCACGCTTGCCGGGGTCGAGCCGGTCGAGGTGGCGTTCCCCGAGGATCCCATCGCCCCAGAACCGCGTTGCGCGGTGTCGCCAGTATTTCGACACGAGCACGCGAGCAACACCGCGACCGGAACCAAAAACGACGTCTTCACCCCGGCAATATGGCCGCTGCTCGCGCCAGTCCAAGGGGCCAAGCTGTCGCGCGACGCGGTGTCGCATTGCGCACGAATTGCCGGACAGGGGTCCTTCGTTTGGCCGTCCGCGACAGTGTTGTGTCCGCGAGTATCTCGACTCGTGCTCGAGAGACCGGAGGCGCAGAAACGGACTGCGTTGCGGCTCCGGGTTCGCGCCCACTGATGCAAGTTTCACTTTTCTTTGCGCACCCCTGCCACCCCCCGGGGTTGGGCGGTGTTGGTGGGTCGATGTTGGAGTTCAAGCAAGCCCATTGTCTTACCTACCTCGTCGTCGCTGTGTTGGCCGGCGGGTGCGACACCGACGAGACCCCATCGGGCTCGGGCGGAACCACGAGTTCACCCGGCGATGACGAATCGACGAGCGCCGAGACGAGTTCGAACGCATCCACGGGCGTGGATGAGGGCACGACCTCGGCTACGACCTCGGGCGGCGCCTCGACGACCGGCGAGCCTGACGACGAAACGAGTACCTCATGGTCGACTTCGACCGGGTCCGTGTCGACGCAGAGCACGGAGGACACGGGCGCGGAGTCCTCGACCGGCGGTGGCTCGACCGGCGGGACGGACATTGACACCGTTTGCACCTCGAAGAAGGGCGAGGCGGTCTGCGAGACGCCATCACTGTACGACGCCGAAGGCGAATGCGACCCGTATGCGCAGGACTGCGACGAAGGAGAGAAGTGCGCTCCCGTGGCGAACGACGGAGGAACGTCCTGGAACTCGACGCACTGCACGCCAGTTCCACAGACTCCAGACCTGCTCGACCAGCCGTGCACGGTGGAAGGCTCCGGCGTCTCGGGGATCGACTCGTGCGATGTTGGATTGATGTGCTGGGACGTCGACGGTGAGACGAATACCGGCACCTGCATCGAGCTGTGCGGCTGTGGGCCCGTCCAGCCAACCTGCGCGGGCGGAGGCACCGTCTGCAGCGTCGCCAACGACGGCGTCCTCCCCCTGTGCCTGCCGACCTGTGACCCGCTCGACAGTGAGGCGAACTGCGAGAACGGCCAGGGGTGTTATCCGGTGGGCGACAGCTTCCAGTGCGCACCCGATGCATCGGGTGACGAGGGCTCGCCCAACACCCCCTGCTCGTTCATCAACGGCTGCGATCCGGGCTCGGCCTGCGTCTCGGACGACCTCGTGCCCGGTTGCGTCGGCGCAGGCTGCTGCACGTCGTTCTGCGATCTCGATGAACCGAACAGCTGTTCCGGCGGAATGGTCTGCGAGGCGTGGTTCCCGATGGGAGAGGAGCCGCTGGAGTGTCACGTGGACACGGGAATCTGCGTGGCCGAGTGACGGCCCAGGACCCGCGTGATGCTGAGCTCGAGCCGTGAGTGCACCAGATCACGCAGCCCCGCCTGGGAATGGGCCTCCCCCAGGCGCCCGGCGACCTCGGCTCGGGTCCCCTGGACGACGGCGTCGCGGGCGGCCGCGAGCCACCGCGCGACCGTCCGGCGGTGTACGCGATAGCGTCCCGCCAACTGGTCCAGGCTCAGATGGTCGATGAGTTGATGCCGAAGTAGGTTCCGCTGTTTTGCGGTCAGCTGGCCGATCGCGTGTTCGAATGCCTCTTTCAGAAGCTTGGTCGACCCGTGACGGCCGAGCCGAAGCTCGGGGTCTTCGAAGACCTCGCCAAGCGAGGCTTGCCCAACGTGTTGGTTGCGCGCGCCGTGCCTTCGCTCCCCTCGCAAATGGTTGAGAGTGAGTCGGACAGCGCACACGCGTACGAACTTGGAGAGGTTTCCGCGGCCTGCAGCGAGAACAACCGAGGGTGGACCGTCGTCTCTGGGAACGAACAATCGATGACGAAGCCTCTGCATCACCTCCTCGACCGCGTCCACATCGCGCAGCATCTGCTCCGCAGCGCGACGTGCACTCCCAAAGTAGCTTCGTTCGAACCGTTGGAGTGCCCTGCGGTCGCCCGACACACAAGCGACCGCCAGGCCGATTTCGACCAGGTCGTGGAGCGAGGGCTCGTCCACCAGGCCACCGACCGCGGCATGGAACAAACCGTCCGGGATTCGGATGTCTGGACAGTGCGAGCGAACGATCTGCAGCGGAGTGGAGGCCAACACGTGCAAACCAAACGAGCAGCATTCCCCGGAGATTCAAGACGATGAAGGAGCCCATCGACGACGCATGCCTCGACGAGGCCACACTGCTCGACTCGGTCGAAGGCCGCCTCACGCCGAGCGAGATGGCCGGCATCGAGATGCACGTCGACCGCTGTGACACGTGTCGTGAGTTTCTCGCCGCTGTCGCGCGCACCCGCAGCGGGCCCAGCCAGGGCGGCACGGCCCAGTTCTCACCGGGCGAGCGCTGTGACCGGTATCTCATCCTCAATCACGTCGGCGCCGGTGGCATGGGGATTGTCTACGCGGCGTGGGACGAGGCGCTCGACCGCAAGGTCGCGCTCAAGGTCGTCCGACCCGGCTCGGACGCCGAGGCTCAGGAGCGTCTCGTTCGGGAGGCCAAAGCCATGGCGGCGGTGCGTCACCCCAATGTGGTCACCGTGTTCGAGGTGGGGGAGGTCGCCGCTGGGGTCTACATCGCGATGGAGTATCTGCGCGGTGGGACGCTCAGGCAGTGGCTTCGCGAGCACCCCGATGCCGGATGGCGAACGACGCTCGCCCTGTTCGTGCAGGCCGGCCAGGGTCTCGCAGCTGCACATGCCGCAGGGGTGGTGCACCGCGACTTTAAGCCCGACAACGTGTTGATGGAGGGAGACCGTGCCTGCGTCGGAGACTTCGGACTTGCGCGGGCGGCCGAGTCGGAATCCGTCCCCGCGACGGAGCACGATGAGTCCACGCTCGCGGGGACTCCGGCGTACATGGCTCCAGAGCAGACATCGAGCGCGGCGGCCGATCAGTACGGACTGTGCGTCGCGCTGTGGGAGGGTCTGTTTGGCGTGCTGCCGTTCGAGGACGACCCGACCGGCACGCCGCGTACAGGTCGGGCGGGTGCAAACGTGCCGCTGCGAGTTCGCCGAGTGCTCGAGCGCGGACTCCAGCCCGACCCACAGCGGCGCTTCCCTTCGGTCCGTGCACTCCTCGAGACGCTCGAGCAGGCCGCACGCCCCCGACCATGGGGGTTTCTCGCCGTTGCGGTCGCGGGCGTCGTTGCCTCCGCAGCGGGGTGGACCGCCGAATCAGATCCCTGTGGACGGCTCGGTGAGTCGTGGGAGACCGGGTGGAACACGCAGGAGCGCCAGCGTCTTCGAGCCGACTTCGAGAAGACCGGGGCCCCCTATGCGGCACAGAGTTTTGAACGCTTCGAACGTCGCATCGATGACTATGCCTCACGCTGGGCCGATGCAGCGACCGAGGTGTGTGCGCACCCTGATCGTCCCCATGCCGTTCAGAAGCGGCGTTGCCTCGACTCGGCGCAGGCCAAGGCCTTCTCGTTGATCCAGGCGCTTCGAGATCCGGACCGAGCACAGCTCGTGGTCGCCCTTCGCTCGGCGATCGGTCTGCCGTCCATCATCGGTTGTAACTCCACCGACTGGCGCTTTGACAGCGACGAGTTGGCGGATGCTTCCAAAGAGCTCGACGAACTCGAGGTGTTGCTCAACCTTCAGAGTCCGGCCCTGGCCGAGCGCATCCCCGCAGTGCAGGCCCATGTCGAAGAGCTGGGTCATCCCGGGCCCCGCGCAAGGCTGGCCTTCGTCCAGGGGATGACGAACAAAGCACAGCTACGGCCGGAGGTGGCATTGGAGAGATTCCGAACCGCAGCCCAACTCGCGATGGCAGCCGACCTCCCGCACGAGCTCTTCAACGCGGCGTTCCAGCTGGCGATGACCGAGGCGCAGCAAGGTCGCTTCGATTGGGCCGAGCACTGGCAAGGGATCTTGGAGGCGCTCGGCGAGCGGATGGGACCGCGCAGTCGCTTCACCGCCAGCGCGCTCAGCCAGCGGGGGTTCATCCACCAACTTCGGTCCCAGTACGAACTCGCGCGGGAGTCCTTGCGCCAGGCCCACGAGCTCTACGTGTCCGAAGAGTTTCCCGACCCCACGATGCGAATCTACACAAAGGGTCAACTCGCGATCGTGCTCGGCGAGCTCGGAGAACACGACGAGGCCGTTGACCTGCTCGAGGAGCTCGTGACGGAAACCCGCGCGCTCTACGGAGACGAAAGCCCGGCGGTCGGCTCGGCCGTGGGCAAGCTTGCGTTGGTCCACTCCACCGCGGGGGACCTGGATTCGAGCCTCGCGGCCTGGGACGAGTCCATTCGCATCGTCTCCCGCGCCCGTGGCGAAGACCACATGCAAACGGTTCTCCCCCGAGCGGAGCGAGCCATCCTGCTGTTGAGGATCGAACCTGCGCGATCGCTGGCTCCCCTCGAAGCCGCGCTCGAGACCGTTGGCGGCGCCGCCTCCAAGCGCCCGATCACCTTCTTCCTGCGCGATGGCATCGCTCGGGCGCACGCGCGTGTGGGGGAGCATGAGCAGGCGGTCTCCGGTTGGACAGCGCTCCTCGAGGACATGGGACAGCTGGAGTCCACGGAGATTGGGATGGGGGTCCACATCCAGCTCGGGCTGGAGCTGGTGCGTCACGACAACGTCGACGACGCCCGCGCGCATCTGGGGCGCGCTGCCGAGCTCGCCGCATCCCTGCCGGATCTCAGCGCTCCGTGGTCGACGGAGATCTCGGTCGTCGGTGCGGCCCTGTCGCTGCTCGAGGGCACGCCGCAGCCCGACACGCTGGAGACGGCCATCGCGACCTACGAGCAAGAGGGACAGATCGGCCCCGAGCTGGCCCTCGCCAAGTTCGTCCTCGCCCGCACCCTGGCGAGCCAAGGCCGCGCCCCTCAGCGCGTGGCGTTGTTGTGCGAAGAGGCGCTCACGCTCGCAGACGCCCACGATAGAGTCCTCGCGAAACGCATCCGCGCGTGGAAAGGGTGATGATCACCGGGCCATCGCGCGCTCGCGGAAGAACAAGAACAAAGGCAGCGCGCACGCGACCGCAACGAGCCAGGCAAGGACGCCGAGCGAGACGAGCAGCAGCGGCGACATCCGAAGCCGCCGCCCCTCCATCGCCATCAACACGTAGAACGTCAGCACCACGACGAGCAGGTCTACGGCGAGCGAACTCATCAACGGCGTGTCCCAGACCTGGGTGAAGAACGTGCTCAGCTCGGCCATCTGCAGGTTGAAGAACCACGTCCCCACCCCGCCTGAGATCGCCAACACCAGGTAGATGACTTGGGGCACCGCTGTGGACCGCATCGCTGCGATCATAGGCCTGAGGGCGTCCGCTCGCCACGCTCCGCAGCGCCGGACTCAACCCTGCCCGGCGAGAAAACCCTCGAGCGTGCCACGCACGAGTGGGGCCTCGACGTTCTGTTCGCCAAACGCCACGCTGAGCGAGCCTTCGTGGATCGTCACGTACCAGGACACGTTGCGCTCCAGCGACTCGGCGAGCGTATCGACCAGCACTGGATCGAGCTCGACCACATCGATGCTCTCGGCCCGGTGAATCTGCCGGCTGGACCACGCTTGCCGGAGCGCCGCGTGGCGCTTGTGCGTGAACACCACGACCCGGTCGGCGCGCTTGCTCGCCCGATGCAATCGGTCCGCCGAAGGCACGCCGACGTCGATCCACGTCTTCACCTCGCCGGTGTCCGTCCGGGACCACAGCGCAGGGTCCTCGGCCTCCGACAGGCCTCGCCCGAACTCCATCTCGGCCTCGTGTTCAATCGCCCGCGCGAGCACACGAATCACCACGCGCGAGGCATCTTCGGAGGGGTGCCGCGCGACCCGGAGTTCGAGACTCTCGTAGACCCCTGCGTCGATGTTGGAGAGCTCGATCAGGAAGTGATGCAGGGTCGCGGAGAGAGCCATGAGGGGTTGGGTCGGAGGCCAGCGCGCAAGGAAGCGGTGGCCCGAGGCGGAAGTGTAACGCGGAGCTGTGTGTGCCAGCGTTGGCCACCCCTGCCC
>CAJXVA010000221.1 GCA_913061055.1 uncultured Pseudomonadota bacterium | reverse complement strand
CGCTCGTCGGCAGCGTCAGATGTGTATAAGAGACAGGCCTGGACGGACCCCCGCGACGGGGATCATCGCCGCGAGATGAATCTGAAAGAAGCCCTGCCCTCGCCAGGCATGGGTCTGAAGCTCGCCCGGAGACACCCGCGATGGCGCGGGTGGGAGCGGATCTTGATCCGCCACCGAGGGAACACCGGGTCTGTCCTCCTCAATCACGGGGTCCGCAGCGGGCTGCTTGGTGCTCGTGTCCGCCGGCGCCACGGGTTCGGCGACGGGCGGGGCCGCCTGCGGCGGGGGAGCGGATGTCTCTTCGGCCTCCGCCGGGCTCGTGACAGCGGGATCGGTCTCGCCCGCCGGAGCGGGCGGCGGAGCCGCGGGCGCGAGCGCAGCGAGGAGCAGGAACGACATGGCGAAAATCAGCGGTGACCGCGTCGGGCCGTAACCGGAGGCGCTTCCGGCCGCGGCACGCTGTGCTGTGCCACGTCCAGGGCACGCTCCGCAAGTTGGGCCAGCGCAGGATCGTCTTCGTTCCGCGCGGCGAACGAAAGGAACCCTTCGGCGTCGGGGCCACCGAGCACCGCCAAGGCCTCGTAGAGACGGCCGGTGTGGGCGCGATCGTTGAGGCGCGCCGCCGCGATCAGTGCCGGGACCTCTGCCGCGGCTCCAATCTGGCCGAGCACCTCGACGGCTCGGAGCATCACGCGGTCATCAGGATGGTGGAGCATGCCCGCGACGACCGGAGCCGCCCCCAGGTCGCGTTGCGTCTCGACCCAGTCCAGCGCGACAAGCGCTATCTCGGCGTCGGGGTCGCGCAGGTACTCCGCCGCACTCTGGGGAGTCCGTGCGAGCTCCACCTTCGCGTCGAGCACCGCCGCCGCCCGCTCCGCCGCCAGCGGGAGGTCCTGGCGAATCGCCGAGTCTCCTTGGGCTCGTGACACTTCGACCGTCGCGCCAAGCTCGTCGACGACGGCGGTCAGATCTGGTGGAACCTCCATGCTCAACCGTAGCCGAAGGACGATCCCCTCCGCGTCTCGGCGCTCGGTGATCTCCGCGTGTGCCGTGATCGCCCCGGCCCCGTCTTCGACCCGGAACATCGCCGCACCTTCGAGCGCGTCTTCGACGGTCTGGCGCTGCCACGCCCGATCACTGCGACCGCCGGCGGCCCGCGTCCGCAACTCAGACAACGACACCGCGTACGCCGCAGCCGAGCCCTCCTGCTCGGAGGAAGGGACGCAACCGCCCAACCACCCGGTGGCAAGCAGCGCTACCGCGACCGCGCGGACATCGTCCCGAACTCCTCCAGCCAAGGGATTGGGAGTCTAGCAGGAAGGCGCGGAGTCGGGCGCGCCTGGAGCCCCGACCCACTCCAACTCGGCATCGGTCTGCGTCGCCCACAGCGTCGCCCATCGCCGGGCGGCCTCCTGCACCGAGGGCACCGAGGCCACCAGGTCCCCGACACTTCGCATCTGCAGTCCCTGCATCCCGCAGGAGACCAGGGCGCCGAACAGCTTCGGGTCCACCGAGAGGTTGAGCGAGAGGCCTTGGACGGTGACGCCCCGTGAAATATGGACGCCGATCGAACCCAGCTTGGCATCACCGATCCAGATCCCTGGGTGGTCCATACGGAACTCGGCGCCCTCCACTCCGAGCTCCGCGATCAGCGCGAGCGAGGTGTCGGCGAGATTATGGAGGTGGGCACGGATCTGTCGGCCGATCGGCACGATCGGATACGCGACCAGCTGACCCGGCGCGTGAAGCGTGACCTCCCCGCCGCGCGGAGTCTCGAACACCTCAACCCCGTTGGCCTCGAGTTCGGCGTCGGTCCAAAGGATGTCCTTGGACGAGCCCCGCCGGCCCACGGTCAAGACCGCGGGGTGCTCGACGAGATACAGGATCGGCGCCTCCCGCTCAGCGACCACGGCCTCTCGCGCTTCCATCTGAAGCGCGAGTGCCGCGTCAAACGACATGGGCCCGAGCCAACACGCTCGGAGCGCCGTCGGCATCAGGTGTCCAGTCCGGCGACCGACTCGATGAAGGTCGCGTCGAGGACCGGGACTTCGAGGGTCATCGTCTGCACACCGATCCGATTGCGCGTCATCCACGCAGCCATCTCATTGACACCAATGGTCCGGCCGTCGAGTTCATCGGAGACGTCCCCCATCGCGAAGAAGAGATGCCCGTTGCAGGTGTTCCGCTCGGACTCGCCTTCCCAGCTCTTGACGTCGATGCTGGTCTTCCGAGGGATGACGACGCAGAGCAGCCGTCCTTCCTCGTCGCCCTCGGCGTCCTCGACCACCAGCTTGCCAACCCCGCGACTGGGCGGAAGCGAGGAGATGAGCGTGTAGCCTTCGCGCTCGAGGTACACCCTCACCAAAGACTCGAGGGCTCGTGCCCCAAGTGACTGCAACCATGCCAGAAGCTGGGTTCCAGTTTCCTTCTCCAGAGAGCGCGCGCCTTCGCGGAGCGCGACCTCGGCCTTGGCTGCAGTCTCAGGCAAACGGGTGCCCTGAAGCTGATAACGCGCGTCGCCGCGGGCGGAGAAGCGTGAGCCACGCCCTCGCAAGCGAACATCGAGCAGTAGCGCGGCGGTGACGGCGCGCTCGATCTCCGAAATCTCTCCTCCCAGGACGTTCTGGTTCGCGAGGGTCTCGGAGATCTGCCGCACGTGCAGCGAGCGAGATCCCGCGTCTCCGAGGACCTTGGCGACCTGGTCGAGCAGGGTGTCGGTGGAGGACTGGGCGGGGCGAGCCCCACCACCTCCGGCCCACTCGACCCGTTTTCCGCGACGCCGACGACGTCGACGGCGACGACCGCCACGTTCTTCGGACGCGTCCCGCACTCGGTGTGCGCCACGAGGCCCGTGACCAGGATCCTCGGCGGGCTCCTGGTCATCCTGGTCGTCCTGGTCCTGCATGGTGTCGAGTTGGTCCCGCAGTTCGGGACGCTCCTCGACCAAACGAGACACCGCGTTGGCCATCACCAGGGCGACGTCGGTCACCCCGTCGAGCCCCGCATCCGTGGGTGCTTCGAACTCCAAGCTCGGCTCGGGAGCCTCCGCGGGAGCGGTCTCTTCGGGAGCCGCCGGCGCTTCTTCGGCGACAACTTTCTTGGTGCGCCGAGTGGTCTTCTTCGTGACCTTGCGGCGGCTAGAAGTCGCTTTCGGGGTCTCTGCCTTTGTCTTGGAATTGCTGGATTTTTCAGCCTCCGCAACCTCGGGTCGCGGAGCGGGATCGGGAAGCGTGGCGCCGGGCCGAATCGTGTAGTGGGCCGGCTTCTCACGCATGATGATCGGCTCTTCGCCGTTGCGGCCTTTGCGAACCGCGGAGTTCAAGCAGCTGCGCATCGCAGCTTCTGGGTCGCGGCCCACGTGAGAGAGAAGGTTCTGCTCGACGGCTTGCCGCGCGACTTCAGAGAAGTGCAGGGAGCCGTCAACAGTGCGCAGGATTTCGATCGCAGCCTCGAGGAAGGTCATGGGGTGCGGACTCGTCTGTGTAAGAGGAAATTGGAGGTGTCCATGCCGCGCCCCCCGGGAGTTGCCAGCCGGGAGTTGCCCGCGGAGTTGTTCCGCACAGGCGTGGTCGGGCGCGACGATCGGCGCGTCGAGAGAGGCATCGCAGCCCCGAACAACGCAGCCGCCCGAATATCCGAAAATTTGCTTGGTCTTGGCAAGGCCTGCTAGCCGCGAAAGGCGATGCGTCCGCTCACCTTTGGGGTCCTGGTTTCTGCTCCCTCCGCCCGTCTTGCCCCCACCACGGCGGATCTCTCGGATGGACAGCCTGTAGACGAGACGATTGAGGGGCTGATGGATCTGCGCAGTGGTACAGATCTGGCCACTGCACTAAGGGAACTGGGGTACGCCGCGTGCCCGATTGCGGTCGATGACGACCTCGATCTGGCCCTGCGACAGGCCGATGTCGACGCCTGCCTCTTGGCGCTCCACGGCCGGGCTGGGGGTCGCGGAGACGTGCAGTCTCTGTTGACGATGCGAGGCCTGCCCTTTGCCGGGCCTCCCAGCGCCGCGGTCTCGCTGGCCTTCGACAAGACCCGCTCCCGCCAGGTTCTGGCCTATCACAACCTCCCCACCCCGGCTTCTCTGGCGCTGGGTCCCAACCACAAAGCCTCGGACAAGGCCCTCGAGCTTCTGGGCTGGCCCTGCGTAGTCAAGCCGCGACGCGGCGGGCTGGGGCTGGGTGTCGCCCACCTCGTCGACCCCGAACAGGTTGGCGATGCGATCGGACGCGCCCTCGACATCGACGATGAGGTCGTCCTCGAGCGAGCGCTCACTGGCACCGAGGTGCAAGTCGTCGTCATGGGGGACCGCGTTCTCGGTGCGATGGAAGTCCACCGCCGCCCAATCCCCGGTCTACTCGGGGGAAAAGAGAACGTCGACGGCGACTATGTCTGTCCTCCACAGATGTCTCGCGGTCAGATCGACGGGCTGCACAACCTTGCCCGCCGCGCGGTCTCGGCACTGGGCCTCGGCGATGGCATCACCCGCGTCGACCTGATGGTCGGGGATCGCTACAACGAGGCGATCTTGGAGGTCGAGCCCCTGCCCCCACTTCATCGCGACGGGGTTGTGGCTCGCGTCGCCCGAGCCGCGGGCATCAGCTACCTGGACCTGGTCAGCCACCTGGTCGAGCGGGTCCTTCCGCGACTCGCCCGCAGCCGCGCCTCCGCCCCCGCCTTCCTTCAGTAGGCCCGATGAGCGCCCTCCGCCCCATCCTCGCCGTCGCGGCACTGGTCGCCGCGCCCGGTCCCTGGCTGCTCGAGACTTCCCTCGACGAGACCATCGAGTCCGGGTTGAGCCGGTGTGCCGATGGAACGGCCGCGTGTGGCGCGCTTGCAGACCTCTCGCTCGATGCCGGAGGGCTCCGGCTCGAGGGGCTGAGTGTGCAGCGTCGTGGGGTCTCGATGCGAGCGGGGCGAGCCGAGGTTCGGCCAGCATGGGACGGCATCGACGTTCACCTCGAGGCTCTCGAGGTGGCCCGCACCGCGCCGGAGCTCGCCACGACCCAGACCGAGGGGCCGGAGCGTTCCCCGACCCAGGGCTCAGGGCCGCCTTCGATCAACACCCATGGCCTGACGATTCGGGTCCAAGCGACGGGCGTCACGGTGCTCACCGAGGCCGGGGTCACCGCGCTCCTCGACGCCCCGGCCCTGACCGTGGGTCCCGATGGGGTCCCGCACGCCTCGGTCGGCTTGACCGTCCAGCACGCCCGCGGTTCCGTGCACTCCGTCGGGCGACTGCGGGCGACGCCCCGAGGCTCCATGCGGACGTGGGGGGTTGCCGGCACAGTCAGCATCGCCGACGGCCCGCCGCTTCGGCTCCGCGGCGAAGTCGATCCCAAGCACATCCGCACCGAACTCGCCGACGAGGGCGGTGGCTGGATTCAGCTCGCCGCCTGGCCGCAGACCCAGACCGTGTCCGTCGAGGCCGAGCGCTTTGCGCTGCACGGGCTGGGCCGCGCGGGGCTGCAGGTGCGCGACGAGTTCACCATCGATGCACGGGCAGCGTCCCTCAGCGGCCGCGTCGAACTCGAGCCGGCACGGTCCGGCGGAGTCTCGCTGCACGCCGAGGGCCTGACCCTCGAGGCGATGACCGTAGAGCACCCGAAGCTGTCCGCCGATGCGGTCACACTCGGATCGCTGTGGCTCGACGGGGACATCACGGCGCGTAGCCTCGATCACTTCGATGCTGCGCTCAACGTCGGACACGAGGGGTTGATGCTCGGCGCCAACGCTTCCCGGCGGCCCGAGCGAGCCGCACTTCGGCTCGAACTCCCCGACGGGCCCTGCCAACGTTTGTTTGACGCCCTGCCCACCGGGTTTGCCGATGCCATGCGAGGCACCAAGGTCGATGGGTCACTCGGCGGGTACGTCGAAGTCTCGGTCGACTTTGATGCCGCGCGCGTGCGGGCCGATCTGCTCGAGCAGGATCCGCTCGCCGAACCTGCCGTTCCGGGCACCCTCGAGGTCGAGTTTCCGTTTCGAGAACAGTGCGCAGTCACCTCCGACCCGTCCGCGCTCGACGTTGCCGCCCTGCGCGGACCGTATCGCCACCGCTTCGTCGATGCCCACGGGACGCCGCGACAGGTTCTCGTCGCGGACGGCGCCCCACACACCGTGTCCATCGAAGACATCCCGGTTGTTGCGGGGGCTTTCGTCACGCTCGAAGACAGCCGCTACTTCCACCACGATGGCCTGGACCTCGGCCAGGTCGCCAACGCGATCTGGCACAACCTCGCCCGCGGTGAAGTCGAGCGCGGTGCCAGCACGATCACGCAACAAGCGGCCCGAAATCTGTTCCTCGGTCTCGACCGGACCGCAGCTCGAAAGCTGCAAGAGGCCTTCGTCGCCACCCGCATCGACGCGACCATCGACAAGAAGCGGCTGCTGGAGGTCTATCTCAACATCATCGAGCTGGCGCCTGGCGTCCATGGAGTTGAGGACGCCGCGCAGTTCTACTTCGGTCGCAGCGCTGCGGACCTCACCCCGCTGCAAGCGACGCACCTCGCCATGCTCGCTCCGGCACCGCGGACCTACAGCGAACGCTTCGTCGCAGGCGAGGTCGATGCCACCTGGCGTCGAGACCTCAACGCCCAGGTTCGCCGGTTGGCTCGCCACCGCGTGATCGATCGGCACCGAATGATCGGCGCGCTGCGAGGCGACCTCGATCTCCTCGACCGAAGCTGACCCGACGCAGCCGCAGCGGCCCGGTGCCCTCGCTCCGGGCCGCACCGCGTACGGGGGCTAGACGCCGGCGAACAGACGCGCGCCGAAGCTGTCGGACAGGCGCGTCTGGTCGAAGATCTGCTGAGCTGTCGCAGCGATGTCGTACTCGACCCGCTTGAACTCGAACAGGCCGCGGTCGGTGTCGTAGATCGTGTAGCTCGCCCGCGGATCGTGATCGCGGGGTTGGCCCACGGATCCCACCGAGACGATGTAGCGAAACTCGGGGTGCACCTCGAAGTCCTTGGTGATGACCTCGTAGACGCGCTCACGCCCGAGCGCGTAGGCCTTGCACAGGTGCGAGTGGCCGATGAATGTGATCTGCCCGAGGTCTTCCCAGATCGGGATGCAGGTGCTCGCCTGGTCGACCGTGAAGATGTACTCGAACTGCTCGAGGTCCAGCGGGGAACCGTGGCAGAAGTGCGTGCCGGCGTCCTGGGCGGAGTACGGCAAGCTCTTGAGCCACTCCATGCTCTCGCTCGAGACGAGCGACGAGTGCAGATCGAGGGCCTCTCGCGCGGCGTCGTAGTAGTAGCTGTAGTCCATCCGACCGGAGACGGCGGCATCGTGGTTTCCCAAGATGGTGTGCCGCGTCAGCTTTCGGATCTTTTCGCAGCACTCTTCGGGCTGCGGGCCATAGCCGACGGTGTCGCCGATGCAGACCAGTTCGTCGACGTTCTCGCGATCGAACTCCCGAAGGACGGCCTCGAGGGCACCGAGATTGGCGTGGGTGTCGCTGAAGATTCCGTATCGCATCAAGCCTCTGCTTCAACCTCGACCTCGGGCACCATGATTGCCTCGTAGGCCCGTCGCGAAAAACCGCGAACCTGAGTGTTCTCCGGCAAGGGTGCCTCACCGCGGACGGCCGCGGAGGAGTCGCTCACGGCCTGGAGTGTAGCAAGCGCATGTCTTGCGGAGGCGCGGACTCGCGGATCTCCGGCATCCGCCAACGCCGCCACCGCATCCGTGCCCGGAGAGGGGTCTCCGGGTCCCACCTGGCCGTCGGACAGGGCGACTTCGGCCAGCGCCCGTGCAACCCGCTCCACCGTCCGTTGCTCGTTCGGGGCGCCGCCCTCATGTCGGAGCACCTGACACAGCCGGCGCAGCGCGGTCGGGCCAAACGATCCCAGGGCCCGAGCCACGTCTGCCCACATCGTGCTGTCCTCGATGACCAGTCGTTCAGCCAGCGGCTCCAACGCCGTGGGATCTTGCGCGAGCCCCAGGAGGATCGCGGCAGCCTGGCGGAGCTCGCGACGGGGGCTGGAGAGCCAATCCAACAGATGCGGGACCACTTGTGGGCCCATGTCGTTGAGATCGGGCAGCAGCGCCAAGAGCTCGTCGTTGTCGAACTCATCGAGCGCCGCAAACACGTCCTCGAGGTCGCCGGCGCGCTTGCCCTGGAGGACCTCAGCCGCGATCTTCAAGCGTTGGGACGGATCGTGGAGCGCGGGTTCGACCCCCGAGGGAGGCGGCGGAGGCAGCGTGGTGACCGGGGCGTTGCCCGCGGGGTCGGGCGGGGTCGCACCAGCGGTGGGTGGTGGCGGTGGACGCTCGGAGTCCGCGAGTCCCAGCGCGGTGCGCAGCGCGGCGGGAAACGTGAGGTCCTTGCGACTGCACAGTTCCCCGATCGCTTCCCACGCGGCGCGCGCCGCATCGGGCTCGAGATCCCCCTCCTCGCCCTCGAACTGCGCACGGGCCTCACAGAGTTTCTGAGCGTACGTCTCCAAGTCCGGCACCAAGCCGGACGCAACGACCCGTCGCCAGAACCGGCGCGGCGCGACCAGTCCATGGTCGAGTGATCCCTCGAGAACGCGGCGGCGCAGCGCGTCGTATTCGGTCATCGGCATGCCCTCCACTTCGAGCAGTCGGGCCAGGGATGGTTTTGTGGAGACCCGGTCGAGATGGTCCAACGCGGCGCTGGCCTCGGCTGCGCCGATGACGTGCTGGTACGCCCCGGCCGCGATGGTCTCGGGCGGGGGCGTGAGACGAGCCTTCACGTCGAGCAGCGCGAGTGCGGTTCGAGCCTCGTGATAGCGATCTGGTGCCAGCTGCTCACTCGCGATCAACGTCCTGGCCGACTCCAGGCACAGCGCCGCGTTCGGCTCCAGCGCCTCGGCCGAGGCTTCGCGTTCGACGGGCTCCCCGGACGAGGGACGGACCCGCAGCTGGAAGGCAAACCGCTGCGACAAGAGGCGGAACACCTCCGCCGCGGGCGACTCCGCGGGGTCCAACACTGCGTCCAGCACCGCTTTCTGACCCAGAAAGGACGCAACCGTCCGAACCCCAAGCAGTGGATACCCGTGCCCGCGCAGCAAGATCGGGCGCGCCTGGAGATGGGCTTTCTCCCACTTGTCGCGCTCCGAGGCATCCACCATCGCCGTCGCCACGACCACGCCTCCGTCGACGGAGAGATCCCCAACGTAGGCGCCAAGGACGGGGGGCCGAAACGTCCCGGGCGTCCGAGTATCCGATCCGATGATCTGCGGCACGCCCGGCGGCATGCCTTCCCCTGAGGGCTCGGGCGGGGCGATCCGTGAGGCGGGCGGGACCTCGACGATAAGCTCACCCGAACGGGCGGGTACCACCGGCATGGCGCCGCGCGAGATCGCGGCCGGCGACTCGGGCAGATCGTAGAAGACCGGGGTCGGCTGCAGCATCCATGGTCGCACCGCATGGGACCGAGACTCGACCGCCCGCAGGTGGTCCCGCAGGATGCCGAGCAAGCTGCCCCGCTGGGCTTCACCGACCTGCAATGAGGCCTCCCGGACACGGGCATCGATCCGTAGCCAGGTTCCAGCGCAGCGAGCGTGCGCACCACAGTCGGGGCACGTGCCCTCGAACGGACCGTCTTGTTGGACGCGCGTGTCCAGGTCGGGGCGCGCGGCCGCATCGACCCAGCGCCAGTACATCACCGAGAACATGGTGCCGCAGTGACAGGCAAACGCGGCGGAGTCGGGCCAGGTCGCATCCATTCAATGATGCCGAGTCCATGCACGATAGCGTCGCGCTGGAGGACGTGGCAAGGTTCGCCGATGAGTCACGAGCCAGGTTCGGGCGATGGCGCGCCCCCTGCTGCCGTCCCCAGCATCCCAGGCAGCGCCCCTCGCGCGAAGGCGTCGCCCGTAGCGACCGCCCAGACGCTCGTGGACGGCCTCGTCGAGCTGTATCGCGAGCAGATTCGCCGCGCGCTCTCGTTCGACTTGGACGACACCGAAACCTCGCTCGCATTCGTCGACCACCACTTGAGCACTGCAGCCGAGGAAGATCGCGCGCCGATTCTCTCTCTACTGTCGTCCTCGGCCGGGGTCTATTATGGAGAACTCGTCCGGAAGCTGATCGGCGGGACCTGGATCGGCGATGGCACCGACCCTCGGCGGCTTCGGATGCTGATGAAGTATCAGTTCATCTACTTCTCGCCGGTGGATCAGGCCATGGAGGCGATCGCCGGCAAGAGCCTCGAACTCGACGACCCTCGACTGGTCGACGCAGAGCGCTTCGATCCCGCGTTTCGGCTACGGCCCCTGCCCGAGCCACCGGAGATCGCCGGACCGGATCACGACACGGTTTGGCTCAGCGAGCGGCTCAGTGAACTCCCGCAGGTGCCGGAGAACCAGCTCGTGAGTCTGACGTGCCGCTTCGAGACACTGAAGCTGATGCACGAGTTCCTGGCCACGAAGCACGCCGCAGAGGGCCGTTCGCCGGTCGAACTGGGGGTCTCGGACTACCTCGAGACGATGGCAGCCGAGGCCCGACGCGCGGACTGAGCAGGCAGAATCGGGAAATACCGCCGGCCCGAGTGGGCAGGTGGAAGCACCACCGGACCGAGGACCGACACCGAAATCCCGCGCCAATCCCAAGGTGGGATCGGCAGCGACGATCCGTGCAGGTGCGTGCCTCTCCCACGGGTCTCGACGGGGCGTATCGAGGCGACATTGTGATGCCCTGGTCGTGTAGACTCCCCCGGAATGCAAGGCGGGCCAGCCATGCCTCTCGCCGAGGTCCTGCAAGCGTTGTCGCGAACGCCCAAAACGCAGGCCCAGCTCCGCGCCGCGTTGGCGACGACCTGTGCGAGATGGCAGTTGCTCTCTGGGGAGGGAGATGAAGCCATTCGTCAGCTCGCCCACGCGCTCGAGATGGTGCCGGACCTGCGACCGGCGATGCGCCTGCTGTACCGGATCTACCTCGACCGTGGGGATGTCCGGTCGGCGGTCATGTACCTCGACCAGGAGATCCGGGCGACGCGGCACCCCCGGGAGGCTGCGGCCCTGTATCGCGAGCGCGGCCAACTCGTCGAGACGCACTTCCACGATCTGGGGGCCGCACAGCAGTGTTACCAAGCCGCCCTCAAAGCGACCCCGCGCGATCTCGCGGTCCTGCGTTCGGTCGAGCGGGTCCTGCTGGGTCGAGGCGACGTGTTCTGGCTCGCCGAAAACCTCGAAGCTCAGCTCGAGGTCGTCCAGGACGAGAAGACGGTTGCGGGCTTGTTGCACGAGCTCGCCCTCATCGAAGCCCGTCACAAGGGCGACCATGCGCTGGCCGGCGACATGCTCCTGCACGCGCTCGAGCAGCTTCCCGCCCATGCGGTGCTCGCAACGGACCTCTTCCGAATCGCAGAGGCCACCGGCGACGCGGCGCTGATGCTGCATGCGCTCGAGGCCGAGGCCGAGGGACGCGAAGAAGCCCACCGCGCCCTGCCCTTGGCCCGGGCTTCGGTCGTCCTCCGCGAGCAGCGAGAACGCAGCGCTGCGCTCGAGTTGCTGCGCAGCGCTGCGCGGGCTGCCCCCCACAACTACTCTTTGTGGCGAAACCTCGAGGAACTCGCGATGGCGACCAGCCGGTACGAGGTCGCGGCCGAGGCGTGCATCGGACAGCTCCGGGCGATCGGCGACGAGAGCGACGCGGGCGCTCGGGCGGAGCTGTTCTACCGACTCGGCAAGTTGGCCCTGTACCGCCTCGAGCGGCCCCAGGAAGGCCTCGCTTCGATGCGTCGCGCCCTGCGGCTGAGCCCGGGACACCCCCCAACGCTCGAGGACACGGGGCGCTACCTCAACGCCGGGCAGCTGTGGTCCCAGCAGCTCGAGTTCGTCAATCTCGAGATCTCCGCGGCCGGCGAGACGGGCCTCACTCGGGAGGAGCTCGCCCAATGCCATCTGCGCAGCGGGCAGATCATGGAAGAGCAGCTCGGCGAGTTCGAGGGCGCTCGAAAGGCGTATCGCGAAGCGACGAACGCCGCCCCCTCATTCCGCCCCCCGCGAGACCGGCTCGAGCGAGTCCTGCACCACCTGGGTGATACAGACGGACTCAAGCGCTACTACGCCGAGGAGCTGGAACAGTCTCAGACCCCCTCTCGGAGAGCGTTCCTGCGCTCTGCGCTGGGCCAGCTCCACTCCGCAGATGCGGACCCCTCCGAGGCGATCGGCTATCTGCAGGCCAACCTCGAGGAGCGTGAGAAGCAACCATCGATGCAGCTGCTCGCGCGACTCCTCGCGCGCGCAGGCCGAACCGACGAGCTGCTCACCGTCACCGAGCGCGAGATCGGCCAGACCGAATCACCGGCCCGACGCGCCAAACTGATGCACCGGGCAGGCGAGCTGGCGCTGTCCGAAGGGGACACCAAGCGGGCTCGCAGTCTGTTTGAAGGGGCGCTCGAGTCGGTCGACGACCACTTGCCGAGCCTGGAAGCTCTGGGGCACCTCCTGCGTGAGACGAGCGACTGGGAGAGCCTTGTCGACCTGATGCGCAAGGAGCTGCTGTACGCCAACGACCGTACCCGCCAGGTCGGTCTGCAGCTCGAGGTCGCCAGTCTCCTGTCGAGCCGACTTGGGCGCGACGAGGACGCATTGGAGGAGCTTCAAGCGCTGCTCCGTCGCTGGCCCCGCCACCTCCCTGCCCTGCACGCGGCGGAGCGAATCGCGACCCGTCTGGGCCTGCACGAACTCCAGCTGAGCCTGCTCGAGCAGCATATCGGCGCCGTGGGAGGTCCCCGGACCCGTGCCCTGCTCCTGCACCGCGCGGCCCGAATTCGGGCAAGAAACGGCGACACGCCCCGTGCGATCCGCGACCTCGTCCGGGCGCTGGAGCTGTGGCCGCAGCTGGGCGTCGCACGGGCGCAGCTACTGCGCATGTACGAAGAAGGAGGTCGCCTCGCCGAGCTTCAGGCCTTCGCGGAGGCGGGACTCAACGACGAGCGCGGTGCGTCGAACCGGCGGGCGATGGCGCTTCAGTTGGCGGACATCGCCCCCAGCCCGATCGTTGCCCTGCAATACCTGGGACCGCTGGTCGACGCCGATCCGACCGACGTCCTCGCGCAACTACGGCTCGCGCGGGCCAGCCAGAAGGCAGCACGTCCCTCCCGCCAAGCCGGTGCACTCGCGGCGGCCGCCGAAGCTGCGGCTGCCGGAGACGACGACGACGGAGAGGCTTCCAGCGCCGCCGCCGTCGAGTCTGCGCTGCGTTACCGCGCCGCCCGAGCCGAAGAAGCCGCTGGGAACCTCGACGAGGCGGACCAAGCGTACGCGCGGGTTCTCGACGATCACCCTGGAGAGGTCCTGGCCCAGCGCGGCCGAAAGCGCATCGCGTCCCGGAAGCGCGAACTCGCAGAGGGACGCGATCTCGACCAGCTGATGACGCGTGCGGAAGCCGCCTCGGGTCCCGCACGGGCAGCCCTGCTCAACATGGCCGCCGAGCTGCATGAGCGTCGCCTCGACCTCGCGGCCGCGCTCGGCCTGGTCGACCGTGCGCTCGAAGCCAACGCCGAGTACTCCCCGGCCCTTCACGCCCGCGCTCGACTGCTGGAACGCATCGGAAACGACGAGGCCCTGACCGCGGCCACCGAAGCCCTCGAAGAACTCGCGCGGCGGGCTGTCGAGCCCAAACACGCCGCCGCATCCCTGTGCCGCGCGGGCACGCTGGCCCTGCGTGGTGTCAAGAACGGCGCCCCCAACCCACGAGCCTGGGGGTTGTTCAGTGCCGCGGCCAAGGCGGATGCCAACTCGACTCGGGCCTTGCGCGGCCTGATCCGGACCCGCAAATCCCACGGGCTCGAGGGTGCACCGTCCCTGTCCAAGGTCCTTCCCCTGTGTGTGGCGGCCTTGCAAGAGCACGGTGAGCTGGACGCGAGGACGCTTCGGGAAATCGGACAGCTGAGCGCCGAAGTCGACGGGCCCAACGCCACGATCGCGCTGCTCGGGCAGGCCCTGCCGAGCGTCGAGGCGGACGCAGGACTCCTTGCAGATCTTGCTCAGGCCCACGCTCAAGCTGGCGACTGGCCGTCTGTGGTCGGAGCGCTCGAAGGGTCGCTTGAGCACGAGCCCTCCCCCGAACGCCGCGCGGCGCTGCACTACTACGCGGGCGAGGCCTACGAACGAACCGGCGAACTCCCCGACGCCGTACGGCACTTCGTCGAAGCCGGACGAGGCGGGTTCCACTCCGCGCATGCCCTTGGAGCTGCCGTCCGCATGGCCGCGGCCTCGGGCCTCCCAGAAGCCCACGCCGAGGCGCTCGAGCTGCTCGTCGAGGCGACCAACGGTCGGGCGCGCTCCAAGGCCCTGCACGCTCTCGCGCGGCTCCATCGGGGTCCGCTCGATCAACCGCAGCGCGCCGTCGAGCTCCTCCGGGACCTGCTGCAACTCTCGCCCACCGACACGGCGGTGATCGAAGAACTCCGAGACTTGCTCGGGTCCCTCGAACGCCCCGAGGAAGGCAACGCCGTGCTGCTGGCGGGCATCGCCCACCACCGATCCTGGCTGCGCGCCGGCAACCCGGACGCCCTGGACAGCGCGCCGCTCGAAGGCCTGCGGCGACTGTTCGGCGCGGTCAATGACGCGAGCGGGGTCTACCTCACCGCGTGCGTGCTCGAGGCGCTCAGCCCCGACGGGCTGGAGCCCGGGACTCGCCCCGACGATTTCCAGGCCGAGCGATGGCCGCTTCCCTCGGCCCAAGAGGGTCGGCCGCTGGAGGCCATCGCCGCGGACCTCGACCAGTCAGGGGCGCTCGATCTGCTCCGGGACTGTCTCTTATACACATCTGACGCTGC
>CAJXVA010000220.1 GCA_913061055.1 uncultured Pseudomonadota bacterium | reverse complement strand
ACGAGATGTAGAGAGGTCTCGTGGGCTCGGAGATGTGTATAAGAGACAGGAACACCGCCGCCTCGGACTCGCAGCTTCCCGGCAGGTCGGCCTTGCCCAATGTTCCGCGTTCACCCGAGGTGGGGACGGGGGTTCTGTGCGTGTCTTGTTCGGGGGCGTCGCAGGCCGTGGCTGTCGAGAGGCAAAGCAGGGCTGCGGTGACGAAGGAGCGCGTCATGGTGCCCGCGGTGTACGAGGAGGTTCCTGGCCGGCAACCGGCTACTGATCTGGCCACCTCAGCGTTTTTCGGCGAATCGCCAACGATCGACTGTGTGTGTGTATGTGTCGTTACCCGTGGATCTCGGAACACGCCCGTTCGAGCCACTGAGGAGAACAGCCTGTGCAAATCACTCGCGCTTCGGCGCAGCACTTCGTCGGTTTCAGATACCGCAAGTGGCCAAACGCGCGGATCCCGCCGCAGGGCCTGTGGAGTCATCACGCCGAGGGAAAGTGTAAGACGCCGTCCATGCTCCGGTACTCGGCTCGAATGCTGCCCCTGGTGATCCGCGCGAGCCTGAGCCGGAAGAAGTCGTTGGTGTCCCGCCTTCCTCGGCGCGTCCTTCTCTCCGAGAGCGACTTCAACATGCACATGAACCAAGCGTCCTACGCCCGGGTCGCCGAGTTTGGGCGGACGGACTGGGTGTTTCGCTCGGGCTTGCTGGCGCGCCTGTGGAAGTCTCGCTGCAAGCCGATCGTTGCGGAGCAGCGACTGGTCTACCGTCGCGAGCTCAAGCCCGGACAGCGGTACGTGATCGACACGCGAGCGACCGGATTCGACGGACGCCTGCTCAAGGTGGACTCCGTGCTGCGAGTCGAGGACCGGGTGCATGCGGTGGTGTACGCAAAGCTCATCACCATCGGCCCGGACGGCGTGCTGGGTGTGGACGACGCCCGGGAGCTCACCTCGGCGTTCGTCACCGATCCGCTTCGGGTCGAGGACTGGCGCGTCGCGGAGTCGTAGGGGCGCTGGCGCTAGGCCGCGTCCCGGTTTGCCTCTGCGGACCCGTCGTCGATGGCGAGGCGTCGCGCGTCATCGATCGGGTGCATCGCCTCCGGGGCCGTGCCGGCGAGACGACGCCATGCCATCCCGATCCAAGTTGCGGGCGCAACCCAGACGCCGCCAAGGAGGACTGCGATGA
Organism: uncultured Pseudomonadota bacterium; assembly: GCA_913061055.1. Taxonomy (GTDB): domain Bacteria; phylum Myxococcota_A; class Polyangia; order Nannocystales; family Nannocystaceae; genus CAJXVA01. The sequence goes on along the minus strand of CAJXVA010000220.1, from coordinate 13,633 downwards.
TCTCGAAGAACCCTCGCTCGGGGACGCTTCGTCCTCGCAGGCGCCAGAGCAAAGCGTCGAACGTGTTGCCGTAGAGGTTGCCCAGCATGATGCTCTGCACGGCCGCCACGATGTTCGCCGCGGTCTCGGGGCCGTACTCCTCCACAAGGCGCTCGACGGCATCGCGGGCGGGTCGCCCACGAGTCTCCGCCCAGTGCTGCGCAAACATCAAACCCGCGAGCTGCTCGGGCGGGGAAGACTCGAGCTCGCCGGCCAGCAATGCTCGCACCTCGGCATCGTCCATGCCCGTACCGAGCGCAACTCGGGAGTGCAGGTAGCTGCAGTAGCGACACCCGTTGACCTCGGTCACCGCCAACATCAGGCGCTCCCGAAATCCCGGATCGAGTTGGCCAGCCCGACGAAGCACACCGTCGCGCAGGATGTCTCCCAGGGCGTCACGAAACTCGCGGTAGCCATACGTACGCCGTTTGAACGTCTCGCCGAGGGACATGCTGTGAAGGAGCGTAGCTTCGGGGCTGTGGCCCGGTCCCGGCAACTTGTTCGCCCCTTACGATCGATCGTTCGGCGCTCCAGCGAATATTGCGGGGACGCGAGGGGAGTCAAGCCCATGGCGCGGAAGGTTCGAAGCCAAGGGAACACACCGTTCACCTGGTGTTACCCTCGAATCTGTGTCCGGTCAGATCCGTAGTGGCGGCTTGATGCTCTACTACGTCCTGGTCATGGTGCTGACCCCAATCGGGGCTCTCTTCTGCCTAGCCGGGCAAGACATCGAATCGCCTCGATGGTGGGTCGCCGTGGGAGTTGTACTCCTTGCAGCTGTCCTCGGCTTGCTCCTGCACTGCTTTTGCCGAGACGCGTGGAATACGACGCGCCTGGTCCTGATCTTCTCGGTCCTGTTCGCTCTACTCTGCGGGAGCATCGCGTGGGGAGGGGAGGCTCCCACCGCGCTCCTGCTTTGCGTGGCCGGGCTCGTGATCGCGGGGCCGTGTGCGGCCTATCTCGCGTGGAGAACCTACGGGCCCGAGCAAGCCCCTGACCTGTTGGTCGGCCAGGACGTGATGGAGATCGATGGCGTCGCGGTTCGTCTTCCGCGGAGGGTGGACGTGTGCCCCGGACACACCGCGTGGGTGCAGCTCGAGCTGCAGAACGCATGGACCGTTCCCATCGAATTCCGGCTTCGACTGCGGTCGTGGGGAAGGAGGGTCTCGCAGATGCCGAACCGTGTGGTGCAGCAACTCGGCCCCCTGGAGGTGGGCTCGGTTCGGATTCCGATCAGGACCCGGGTGGGTGCGAAAGGGCGGCTCCGGGTCTCAGTGTCGGTGCACGGCCACGGTCGCGGCGTGTTGGCTCGCCGCGGTCGGCTCCGAGCGAAGCCGCCGTTCCCGGTCGGGCCGATGTGGCTGTTGACCATCATGGGGGCGGGTGCCGGGGACGCTCTTCTGTATCAGTCGGCTTCGTTCGAGGTCGTATTCCGCGACGATGTCGAAGGCGCGTTGGAGCCGGAGGCCTCTGTCGGGTGGACTTCGACGTGGCGCCCACCACAAGACTCGTCGTAGGGCACCGGCACTTCAGGACGCGAAACAGGCTCCGAACTGCTTCAATAGCGCAACGGGTCCATCGAGGCGGAACTTTCGAGTGACCAGAGCCCACACGGGGTTGCGTTCTCCGGCGAGGAACTCCAGCCACGCGTCGGAGTCGGCGGTGACGCGTAGGTCGGGCTCGCCGACGAGCTCGGGTGCGGTCTCCAAGGTTCCTGCGTCGACGATGAACGTCATGGTTGCGGCTTCTCGACCCGTGAACTCGAAGTGATAGGTGGTGCGTGGAAGATCTTTGGCGCGGCCTCGCTGGAACGAGAGCGGTGCGCCCTGGAAGAAGCCCCAGACGGAGGTTGGGCGGAGCTTGGAGTGCACGACCTTGGTAGGTTTGTGGGGGAAGCGCTTCTCGGCGTGGTCCCGTGCGTCGCTGTTGCGCAGCACATAGAGCGTCTCTTCTTTGCGGACGAGGGGGTCGAGCACGCCCTGCTTCCAGGCCTTCTTTGACTCGAGGTAGGGGGCGAGCACGTCTTCGCCCGCGGGGCACACGGCCATGCAGTAGGCGGCCTTGTAGTTCGCCCCAAACGAGAGGCTCTGCCACATGCTGGCAGAATCGGCGTCCCCGACCCGCCGGCGGTATTCGGCGCGATCTTTGGACTCGACCACCTGCTCGACCCAGTCGGTGAACCCGCCCATGAACTCGCGGTAGTTGTGGACGTAGCAGGCGGAGAAGTCGAACTCACCGTCGGGCTTGATGGCTCCGACCGGGCACGCCGCCACGCAGAGCTTGCACTCCAGACAGGGGTTGTAGTCGATCGGCTGTGACTGTTGCTCGGGCTCGATCTCCAGGTCGGTGATGACCGTGCCCAAGAGGATGAAGTTGCCCAGGCGGGGGTGGATGAGGTTGCGGTGGATGCCCATCTTTCCCAGGCCTGCAGCCTCGGCGATGCGCTTGTGGCTGACGACCCAGATCTTGCCTGGGAACCGGTGCATCTCCATGGGGAACCCCATGGCCGGGTTGAGGCCTCGGCCTCCGAATTCCCGGAGGCCCTCGATGATCCGGCGGGCGATCTCGTTGGTTTCGTCGCCCGCGTGGTGAAACTCGAGGTTGGCGACGGAGCGGGCCGGGGATTGGATCGAGGCGGGGTTCATGCCAACCACGAAGCTGAGCAGGGTCTTCGCGGTGGGCATGGCGGCGAGGATGTCGTTGCGATCGGTGTCTACTTCGACCCGGTCCAGGGCAACCACGCCCGCGTCGGCGGCCCCGGCTTCGATGCACATCGCGCGAAGTCTCTCCAGCGTCGCGGGCGGGCGCTTCGTTGCAGAAGCCCGCTGCAGGACCCGCAGCACGTCGGGACGGGAACCCAGACGGCCAAGGGACTTGGGCCGCGGAGTACGCGATTGCTCGGCTGTCTTGCTCATAGTTGTATATACAACCATTAACGGTGGGCCTGCGCCAGTCCTCGGGCGCCGCGCGGCAAACAGCGGTAGTCTGCGCGAGTGGGCACGGCGAAACCCCGACTGAAGCGGGCGGTGCGCGACATCTCGAGCAACTGCCTCGGGCTCCGCGCACGAGTGGTCGAACGCGTTGTGTCCGGCATCTTCGACCCGCAGCTCCGGCCCCTGGGACTTCGCATCACGCAAGTCACGCTGCTCACCGCGATCGCCCGGGCCGAGTTGGTCACGCCTCGCGCGCTAGGCCAGGCGCTGGACCTCGAGAAGTCCACGGTGAGTCGCACGCTCGACCGGATGATCGAGCGCGGCTGGGTAGAGACGGTTGCGGTGAAAGACGCTCGGAGCTACGGGGTTCGCCTCACCTCGCTTGGCGAGGACACGCTGCAGGAAGCCTACCCGGCCTGGCGCGCGGCGCAGCGGGAGCTGGAGGCATTGCTTGGCGGCTCGTTGGGGAGTGGTCTGCACGACATCGCGGCTCGGCTCAACCCCGCGCTGGCGGAGGGGCGTTCTGCCGGCGCGTCGTCGAAACGCGAGTGATCCACTCGTCGTCTCGGGGGACAGGTACGCTTCCGACATGCGTCCGATCGAGAGCCATGAGGTGAGCGTCGAGGGCCTGCGGCTGCACTACCTCGAGGCTGGCGAGGGTCCGCCGGTGCTGTTTCTCCACGGGTGGCCCACGTCGGCGCAGCTATGGCGACATGTGCTGCCGCGGGTCGGTCGAACGCACCGAGCGATTGCGCTGGACCTCCCGGGGTTCGGCCGGTCCGACAAGCCCCTGGACCAGCGCTACTCGTTCGGTTTCTTCGAGCGCACCATCGACGCGTTTCTTCGGCAGCTCGAACTCGATCGCGTGGGTCTGGTGGTGCACGACTTGGGCGGGCCTGCGGGGTTGTACTGGGCCATCAATCACGTCGACAAAGTTCGCGAGCTGGCGATTCTCAATACGTTGTGCTTCCCCGAGATGTCATGGGCCGTCAAAGCGTTCGTGCTTGCCACGTTCATTCCGGGAGTCCGGAGCTACCTCTCGAGTCCCCGCGGCGTCGCGCAGGCGATCCGGTTCGGGGTGGTGAACAAGGAGCGCATCACGGCCGACGTCGCGAGGATCTACAGTGAGCCGTTCGAGGACGGGGATGCTCGCAAGGCGTTGCTCAAGGCGGGGCAGGGGCTGAGCCCTCGCCGGTTCCGCGAGCTCGGTGAGGGGCTCTCGAAGCTCGAAGGGATTCCGGTGCAGCTGCTGTACGGTGAGCGCGATCGCATCCTGCCCGACGTCGCCAAGACGATGGCGCGGCTCAAGATGATCCTGCCGCACGCGAAGCTGGCCTCGATCGCCGACTGCGGACACTTTCTGCAGGAAGACCGGCCCGACGAGGTCGCTGACGTGTTGGCCGACTTCTTTGCTGATGGAAACTGACGCTCGGACGCGTCACCCTTCGAGTGGACCGAGCTGCGCTTGGGCGATCGCGTTGAGGTCTTCTCCATCGTCGATGGGCGACCACTGCTGATCCGGATCCCCGCGGAGACGGTCGTGCCGCAGGGTGGCTCGATCCATGTGGTCGACGATGTCCGCCTTTCGGGGAGGGCGAATCGGACGATTGTCCGGGGTGCCGCGCAAGGGCCCTGACAGGCACCACGCCAGGGGCGTTGTCAGTTGCCGATGCTGAACGTCGCCGCACAGGTTCCGCCAAACGCCGCGCTCGCGCCCTTGAGCGCCTTCTTCACGCAGCCGCTCACCTTCTTGGAGGACGCCTCCACCTCAACGGTCTTGATGCGGCCACCCGCGGTTGTCCATCGAACACGAACATCCTCGGGGCTGCTGCCGCATGCCATCAGCCGCTTCTTGCGTTTGGCGATGCCCGAGATTGCCCCCATCGCGCCACCGAAAAGTCCTCCGCCGCCTTCGCGTCGACACTGAAGATTGGTGGCCTGAAGGCCGTCCACACCGATGCTTCCGATGGAGACGTTGGCGCCTTCGACCGGAAGTACGTTCGCAACGCGGGCTTGCTCGATGGCAGCGTCGAGTGCCTTCATGTTGTCGCAAGCTTCAGCGTCTTTGGCCGCGCAAGCACGGTCCAGGTAGCTGCGCGCCAGCTCGACGTCCTGAGCGACGCCTTCTCCCTTGGCATGGAGCACACCGAGCAATCCACAGCCGGCGGTGAGCGTCTCGGTACAGATCTTCTCGGCGATGGTCTTTGCGCTCCCGAAGTCCTTCGAGTTGTACGCTTCTAAGGCTCCGGTTCTACAGTTGAGGGCGGCGTCTGGTCCGACGTCGCCGTCCGCAGTGCATGCCGCGTAGGGATCCGTCTGCGTGGGTTCGGCCGCCGGCGTCGGGTCTTCGACGGCTCCTTCGGTGGCCGGCGCGACGGCGCTCGCGGTCTCCGTCTTCCCCCCGCTGTCGGGCTCCGCTGGCGGCGGTGTGGTTGGAGGCGCGACGTCTGGTGCCTTGCCGGCGCAGCCCACACCGAGTGCAAGGAGGACCACAAGGCTGCGCGCTCGAGATGCAACGACGGGCATGACCTCGAGACGGGGGGCCGCAGGTGCAGTTGCGGTCGGTCTTTGCGTGAATGGAGCCACAACCACTGCTAACGTGCCAGGGGCCACACTGCCTCAACTCCCCTCTGAGATCCGTCTCGATTCGCGCAGCACGTCACGGGAGGACCAGGAGCTTGGTGCGCATGCCCGGGTCCAGGCGGCTCCGTAGATCGACGAGATCGTCGTCGTCGAGCGCGAGGCAACCCAGGGTCCAGTCGGACGAACTCCCGCCTCCGTGGATCAGGATCGCGCCGCCCATCGCGGTCTGTTGCGGTGGAACTGCGCCCTTGCGGTTCGCGGCGGAGATCGCCTCGAGTTGCCTGCGCCCGATCCGGCCATCCCGACGCGCATCGACGGCGTCGCGGGTTGCCGGATAATGGACGGCGATTGCGTTGTCGAAGAGCGACCACGGCTTGTCGGAGGTCTGATACCAGCCCTCGGGCGTTGTCCCGTCACCCTCGACGCGCTTGTGGCCAACCGGAGTGAAGCCGAGGCCGATCGTCCAGCACGCTTCGAGGACGCCGGCGTCGTAGAGCATCATCCGGCGCTCGGCCTTCTGGGCGACCAAGACGCGGCCGTGGTGCAGGCGCTCGGAATCCCGGGCCGTCGCTCCGCGACCCGTGGGCAAGGCATCCACATCGGCGGTGCACCCAGTCGCGGGTCCCGGGTGGATCGCCGCAATCGCTGCTGGTTCACGAATCGGGACGGCGGCTGCGGGGGGCGGGGCCGCGAAGACCTGCGAAACGAGGGCGAGTGGTGGGCTCGGGACCGATTTTGTGGGGGCGTTGTCCAGGCAAGCCTGTTCACGAAGCCTCGACGCGTTGTCCGCCTCCGAAGCCTGGTGGGCGCTGAGCGTTGGCGCCTGCTGTGGAGGCGTTGTTCCGCGACAGCTGACGAGCCCGCCAAGCGCGAGCGCGATGGCGAGTCCTCTCACCTCAGTCCCAACGGGCGAGCTCGCAAATCGGTCTATGGACCTCCCACCCGCGAACCCTCGCAACCCGCGTACTCTGTGCCGGTCACCATGCTCAGCAGGCTTCTGTCACTTCGCGGTCGGATGTCGCGTGGAACGTTCGCATCCATCCTGGGTGCGGTTGTGCTCGCGTACGTCGCGTTGCATGTGGTCGTCGACACCTTCGCCGGGGCGCGGGCCAGCTTCGTCTTGCTCCCGCTGCTGTACTGGATCGTGCTCTCGCTGTGCGTGCGGCGGTACCACGACGCGGGATTCTCCGGCCTTCGCCTCGCATGGGTGCTCGTGCCCGTGCTCGGCCTCGGCGGGGTGGTGTTGGAGCTGTTCTTCCGACGCGGCACCGATGGTGAGAACCGCTACGGACCCAAGCCGCGCTACCACGGGCTGAAGCACTACGAAGTTCGCAGTGAGGGAAGCGTGATCAATGACGTGACCCGCCTCAACCCAGTCGAGGTTGTCGCGGTGGTCACCCCCAAGACGATCGAAGAGGTTCAGATCGCGCTGCGCCAAAGCCAAGGGCCCGTGTCCGTCGGGGGCGGTCGGTTCTCCATGGGCGGGCAGACGGCCAGCCCGGGGTCCATTCATCTCGACATGCGGCAGCTCAACCGCATCGTTCGAATCTCGGTGTCGAAGCGCCGGATCACGGTGCAAGCAGGGGCGCGCTGGTGCGATGTGCAACGCGCGATCGATCCGCTGGAGCTCTCCGTCAAGACTATGCAGACCTACGCCAACTTCACGGTGGGCGGGTCGGTCAGCGTCAACTGTCATGGGCGCTACATGGGCCTGGGCCCGATCATCTTGTCGGTCCGCGCGGTGCGGATCGCGTTGGCCGACGGCGAGCTCGTCCGGTGCAGCCGGGAGGAGCGCCCCGAGTTGTTCTTTGGTGTGGTCGGGGGCTATGGAGCGCTGGGCGTCATCGTGGAGGTCGAGCTGGATCTCGAGGAGAACACGCGAGTTCAGCGGGGCTCGTCCATCCTGGAATCGACCGAGTACTTGTCGTTCTTCAAACAGAACGTCCGAACGTCCAAGGACGCGGTGTTTCACAACGCCGACTTGTACCCGCCGCACTTCTCGCGGCTTCGCACAGTCACCTGGACCAAGACGGATGCGTTCGTGACCAAGCCGGCTCGGCTGATGCGGGTGGAGCCGTCGCACCTCGCGTACCGATACTTGTTCTGGGCCGTCTCGGAGACCCCGCTGGGCAAGTGGAGGCGCGAGCACCTGCACGAGCCGCTGTTCTACCTGGGCTCGACGGTGCACTGGCGCAACTACGAAGCCGGATACGACCTGGCGGAGATCGAGCCCGCCACCCGCAAGCGCAAAACGTTCGTGCTGCAGGAGTACTTCGTCCCGATCGCGCAGTTCGATGCGTTTCGCGACGCGATGGCGGCGATCTTCGAGCGCTACGACGTCAACGTGGTCAACGTCTCGGTTCGCCATGCGATCGCCGATGATGGCGCATACCTGGCCTGGGCGGACACCGAGGTGTTTGCGTTTGTCGTCTACTACAAGCAGGGCGTGGACGCGGAGAGCGTCAACAAGGTCGCGATCTGGACCCGGAGGCTGATCGATGCCGCGCTTGCGTGCGGGGGCCGGCACTACCTTCCGTATCAGGTGCTCGCCACGACCGAGCAGTTCCACCGCTGCTACCCGCGGGCCGAGGAACTCTTTGCGCTCAAGCGCGAGCACGATCCCGCGTTTCGGTTTCGCAACCGGATCTGGGACACCTACTATGCGCCGACGGTGGAGGACGAAGCCACGCCTGCGCAGGGCGGAGCGATCGCTCGGGTCTTCCGGGACACGGTGTGGCGCGACCGGTTCTACGAGTTCCTCCGGACCGTGTACCGGATCTATCCCGAGGACGCGTTTCATCAGCTGATCCGCGAGTGCGTTGCAGCGTTTGAAGACGACGGGCCCGACGATGAGCGCGTGTACCGGGAGCTGGTGAAGCGGCTGCCGGAGATCCGCTCTGCGCTGGACCCGATCCGCTACGCACTCCCGGCGCTGGCCGTGCAGAAGAAGGAGATGGCGCGGCAGACCCTGGCGCTGCTTGGCGACCGGCGGACGGTTGATGGTTATCTGGAGATCGGTTCGACGGGGCGCTACGCGAGCGCGCTCTCGGGCGAGATCACGTTCAGCGGGCCGAAGTTCTTCGTCAGCGATGTGGCGCCAACCCAGTCGCCGCCGGACATGGTCGAGCGCGGCTCGATCCGCCCGCTGGGTCCGTTCTTCGACCTCGGAAACTACGAACCGCTGCCGAGCGAGATCGGTGACGAGAGCTTGGATCTGGTGGCCTGCTACATCGGCCTGCATCACGCTCCTCGGGAGATGCTGGAGGCGTTCGTGGATTCGATTCGGCGGGTGCTGCGTCCGGGCGGGGTGTTCGTGTTGCGCGACCACGACGTGTGCGATGAGGCGATGGACGACTTCGTCGCGGTGGTGCACACGATCTTTGGCGCGGGCCTGGGCGAGCCGTGGGAGGTCAACGCGGCCGAGCTTCGGTTCTTCCTGCCGGTGGATGAGACGGTCGCCTACGTCGAGGCGCGGGGGTTCCGGGCAGGCAGCGAGCGTCTGCTTCAGGCTCACGACCCGACGGACAACGTGCTGATGGCGTTCACTAAGGAGGCCGACGCGTGAGCCGGGCAGGGTATGTCTGCTGCGGCGTCGTGGTTGCGCTCGCGAGCGCGGCGTCGTGGCCAGCAACACCCCAGCCGGCCGAGCCCGAGAGCCCGCTGCGCACGCCGGACCAAACGTTCCTGACCTATCCGGAGTGGTTCCTGGTCTTCAGCCCCGACGAGTACGCGACCTATCTCGAAGACCGCCCACCCAGCGCCTTTCCGTACGGCGGCCACCTCCAGCAGCTGTGGTCTTCGTACGCGGCCGTGTCCGAAACGGTGTCCGGTCGATATCCGTTCAACGGGGGCTACCACGCGATGATCGTGGTCATCGCCGGCAGCACCACAGTGGAGTACGGCGTCAAGGGAGCCTACGAGCGAACGGTCGGACGCACCGCCGAGGCCTTTGGCGGGGACACGCGGACGGCGGAAGACGAGCTGGCTGCGGACGTGGCTCGGGAGTACGTCGACTTCATCGAGGTGACGCCCTGGTATGCGTTCGACTTCGACGAGCGGCTCCGCCGACTGTGGAGCGCGCCGCCGAAGCTCGACGGGATGGCGACGGTTCGAAGTTTGGAGCGACGGTACGCGCTGAGCACCGAGTACGCACTCAAGGCTGTGTACGCGCGGGTGATCGCGGCCGGTACCGCGGCGAGCTATGAGGCGGCGTCGCCCAGCACTCAGGTCGCGTTCGGTGCGTCGTGCAACACCGCGGGGATCGAAGGACTCGAGGTGCAGGGCGAGAAGGGCGGGGTGGTGACCGCGACGGTTCCGCGGTATCGCGCGTTCTCGGTGGCGGCGACGGCGTTGGCGGAGCGCGGGTGCACGTTCGAGTCGCTCGCTGGGAACGACGGCGAGATTCTGCTCAGCGTGATGGCGGATGCTCGCTGGGCGCCGGAGTCTGTCTCTGGGACCCGGACGCTGTTTGTGCAGCCGCTGCTCACGGAGCCAACGCTGGCGCGGTTCGCTGTGGTGACGACGGTCCCGGAGCTGTCCGGGGTGCTGCGGGCGTTGGCGAAGGATGACGACGCTCGGGTCGAGCATGTGTTCGACTATTGAGGGGCAGGGCTACGAGCCGGCCCGTGTGCGTGTTGAAGAGCCGCGACGGTCGCGGTAAGCCAAGCCATGGGCCTCGTTGTGAAGTTGGTCGCGTTTGCGGTCGTGGGCATTGCGGGGGCGATCGCGGCACGTCGGATGGCCAAGGCCGCCAAGGCGCCAATCTTCGATGACGAGTGCGTCTCTTGTGGCTCGCGCGAGGTGAAGGTCCAGGGGGAGGGCGCGTACGTTTGTCTCGCGTGCGGCTATGAAGGCGGGTCCGGTCGAGCGGCGACGCGCAAGCAGACGTTGGCTGGACGCTATGCGAGTCTGAGTCCGCAGGAGAAGTTGGAGGCAGCGACGGAGCACATTCGATGCGCCTCGCGCATTCTGTCGAACTACGACGGGATGGTGGCAAGTGGCGCCGCTACGGTCGCCGCGGCCGCCTATGAGGAATTCTCAGAGGACGCGGAGTTCGACCCGACGAGGTCGACCGTTGCCGACGACCTCTGTGCCGCGGCGGCAGAACTCGAGCTTGCGGCGACGATCGCTGGTGACGAAATCGTGCTTGCCAGTGGCTTGACCGTCGACGCGACCGGACTTGCGAAGGCGCTGCTCGAATCTCAGGACAAGTTCTTCGCCTCGGCCGAGATGATCACCGCGGCTGCGGAAGCGGACACGTACTTGAGGAACGCGTTGGTCGGTGTCCCTTTGCCTCGCCCGTGAACGCTCGCGGGGTCTCTTCGAGTGGACCTCGTTTGCGATGCCGACGGCCTCGTGGGTCACGGCGCACGGCCTGTACGAACGAAGGTTTGGCGACATCGGACAGCTGGAAGAACCTCGGCCGAAGGCCTCGGGTGCGGCCGGGGCCGCGGTCGCGGAGTTCCGCTACGAGCCGGAGGGTGCGGCCGCAGGCCTGCGACATCCACGACGACGACTTGGGTCCTGTGGGACTTTCCAGTGGAAGCGTAAGATGGATTTCGCAGGTGAGAACCACTCCGAGAAGGGGAAACGGTGAACACAGATTGGATGCCTGGAGTCCGATACGGTCCATTTGAATTTGGTGAGGTTCTCCCGCAGGTGGAAGGGGTTCCCATTGCCTTGCTAGAACCAGATTGCGAGGCCGCGGACTGGCAGACGTTTCGGGTCGGAGAAGAGGATGCGCGTGTGTCCGTCGAACATGGTGTGATCGCAAGCGTGGAGTGCGTGACGTCTATCCGGTACCTCGGGGATGTCGAACTCATCGGAGTGCCGGTGGCCGGCCTGCCCAGAGGTCTTCGGACCGAACTCAAACTCGCCAGGTCTTGGGAGGATGGTACCGAGATGTATGAAGTGTCGAACCTCGGCCTTACGATCTGGAGCGAGAGCGGGCGAGTCGCGTCAGTCACGGTCGAGGGTGTCGAAGGAAGACAACTCCTGAAGGTCGTGGTGGGAGGACCTTCTTCCGCCAGTTGAGATTGCTGACTCCCCGTCCGATGGTCAGAGGGTCGTGCAGGCTCGGTGCGTCCACCCGGGGGCGGAGGTTCGTGCCGAGGTTGCGGAGCTCGGTACCAAGGTCCTGTCTTCCTTCTCGTACCCGGCCCGCGTGCTCGTTGAACCCGAGCCCCCATCGCGGTAAGCCAGGCCATGGGCCTCGTGGTGAAGTTGGTCGTGTTTGCGATCGTGGGTATTGCGGGGGCGATCGCGGCGCGTCGGATGGCCAACGCCGCCAAGGCTCCGATCTTCGATGACGAGTGTGTCTCTTGTGGCTCGCGCGAGGTGCAGGTCCAGGGCGAGGGGGTCTACGTATGTCTGGCATGCGGGTACGAAGGCGGCTCCGGTCGTGCGGCGCAGCGTGAGCAGGTGCAGGCGGAGCGATACGCGAATCTGAGCCCGGAGGCGCGACTGGAGGCGGTGACGGATCACGTTCGAACCGCTGCGCGAATCCTGTCGAACTACAACGGGGTCTCGACGCTCGCCGGCGTCGCGGCCACGGCGACGGGACTCGGTGATCTGTCGCGGGACGAAGGACTCGACGCGAAGCAGTCGGCGGTCGCCGATGATCTGTGCTCGGCCGCGGCAGAGCTCGAGCTCGCTGCCAAGGTGGCCGGTGGTGAGGTCGTGCTCGCCAATGGTTTGACGGTCGATGCGAAGGCCGTCGCGAAGTCTCTGCTCAAGGCCCAAGAGCGCCTGTTCTCGTCGTTCGAGATGATCAAGACCGCAGCGGAGGCCGACACGTATCTTAGGTCGGTGTTGGCGGGGGTTCCAGACACCCCCGCGGCCGCGACTCCGCCGGCGTAGCGGTGGCGCCGCCGGCTCAGGCCACGGACGAGCCAAGCGGCGCAGGTCTGAGCCCGAACTCGGGAGAGATCGACGCCAATCACACCGACCTCAACCCGTCGGCGTGCCCTCCACAAGCACCGGGCAATGGTCCGACACCACCTTGAAGTCCGGGTCCATCTCGCCAGGCTCCGTCTCCTCGCACGCCAGCCTCTCGCACAACCCTTGCGCCTCCGCGGCCTGCCAGCGTCCGCCGCTGGCGACGACGTGGTCGAGGATCGATGGCAGGTAGACGTCGGAGCCAGGCGGTCGGTAGTACTCGGTGCAGGCGATGTCTTCGGTCAGCAGGGAGAAGCCTGCGTCCTCGACTTGCTCCCGTACGAAGTCGGGCTCCTGGGGCGGTTCGCTGGTGAACCCGGTGCTGTTGAAGTCTCCGAGCACCAGGACGGGCATGCCGAGCTCGGCGGTCAGCGAGGTCTGAAGTGCGATGATCTTGCGCCACTGCTTCTTGCGGGTTGAATAACCACGCGGGAACGGAGTGAGGTGCACGGAGAGCACTGCGACGCGCTGGTCTCGGGGCCCCTCGAACACGCCGAGCAGGCCGGGCTGATCGGGTCCGCACGAACCACCTTCGTCGGGCCCCAGATCGGGGTAGTCGCGCTTGTCGAGCAAGCGCCACGAGGACGCATCCCAGACCAAGCCGGTGGTGATGCCCGCGCGTGGATGTCGGCAGCGCGAGAGCGCGACTCTGTAGTCGCGACCGCTTTGCGTCGACGCCTCGGCGAGCACCTCGAGCAGCGCTGGGCGGGAAGCGATTTCCTGGACCGCGACAATGTCGGCGTCGAGCTCGACGAGGGTGTCGGCCACCCGCGCACGATCGGTTCCCGGCTCGGGAAACATGCGGATGTTGAAGGTCGCGACGCGCATGGACGGGCGACATCGAACGCGGAGCGCCGCAAAGCTCACCACGCACAAGAGGCCGAGGATCCACCACCGTCGGCGACGCCTCGCGGTCTTTGCCAAGGTCACCAGGCGAGCCTAGCAAGGTTGCTCGGGGCCCTCCCGAGGCGTGAGCTGGCCACCGAAAAATTGCGGTCGATTCCTGTGCTCGAACCGCGTGTCGTTCCGTCTGGATGAGCGTGCCCAGCAGGACCCCGATCCGCCCCGTTCTCGCCGCGTTCTTGGCCGGCTCGCTTGCAGCCGTAGCTGGGTGCGGAACCGACGCCGGATCCAGCGGCGAT
>CAJXVA010000219.1 GCA_913061055.1 uncultured Pseudomonadota bacterium | reverse complement strand
CTAGATCGCTCGTCGGCAGCGTCAGATGTGTATAAGAGACAGTCCTCAGGCATGGCCTGCACCCAGCGGATCAGGATCCGCAGCATGCCCTCATCCACGGACGCATCATGGTCGCGCAGACGCCGTTCCATGGCGGACCACAACTTGGCCTGGCCTCGGTCGCGATAGGTGCTGACCCGCTCGAGATCTGGCTTGGTCCGCTCCTTCGCGCGTCGCACGAGGTCGATCGCGATCGCGACCGCGTTGCCAGCCCTCTTGACGTTGCCCACGGCGTAGTCCCGACCGAACTGGGCGCGTCGTTCCTCGGAAAGCGCGCCCAGATCGGGCAGCACGTTTCCGTACTTGGCGTCGGCGGTACTCGCCCACTTGGCAAGCGCGGCGTCCTCGGCCTTGCGGCGCTCGAGCAGACCCAGCCGGCGGATCCCGTCGATCATGCCGCGGCTGTTCTTGTGCACGTTGGCCAGCCCCCGGAGGGTGGCGGCGACCTTGATCTTCACCGCTGGGTCCGCGCTGCCTTTTTCGGTCAGCAAGTCGATCCACTGACCGTAGATGTCGACCTTGGCCGGCAGCGCCTGCTCGAGTTGGCGCTCGACCTCGGGAAGCGGAAGGTAGCGGTCGGTGTGTCCTGGGAAGCCCATGACGGACACGAAGTCGCCGTCGCGGACACCGGTCGGGTTGATCTCGAGCCAGCGTTCGGGCGTCAGCGGCTCGTTGCCCTCCGCGTAGTCGGCAGGCTTGCCGTCGGGTCCGGCATAGACTCGCAGCAGCGTGAAGTCGCCGGAGTGTCGGGGCCACATCCAGTTGTCGACCTCGCCCCCGTAGTTGCCCACCATCGACGGGGGGGCGAACACCAAGCGGACGTCTTTGTACTCCAGGTAGTCGAACAGCTGGAACACGCTGCCGCTATAGAAGCTCCGGACGGTGCAACTGTGACCCTCGCCGACGGCCTCACATGCATCCACGAGCTTCTTCGTCGTGGCTTCGACGGCCTTGGCCCGGGCGACGGCATCGGCCGCGCCGTCTTGCGCTGCTCGCACCTCGCCGGAGACATCCTTGATCTCCTGAAGGACCTTGACCGTGCGTCCCTTGGCGGGGAGTTCGTCGGTCAGGGTCTTGGCCACGAATCCATCGGTGAGGTAGTCGTGCTCGACCGTGCTGTTGGCCTGAATCGCACCGAAGGCGCAGTGGTGGTTGGTCGCGACGAGTCCACGGTCTGAGACGAAGCCCGCCGAGCACCCGGAGAGATTGACGATGGCCTTCATCAGCCCGCCATCGGTTTCGTTCCAGATATCCTTCGGCTCCAGCTGCAAGCCCATCTGCGCCAGCTCGTCAGCGTCGAGGTCGCCGATCTGCTTGGGCATCCACTGGCCCTCTTCCGCGGCAGACGTGGAGGGAACGAGGCTCGCGAGGAGCAGACCGAGGAGGGCCGCGGGGCGTCGCATGCGTTGGACTTCGTACCACGTCCGCGGCGGTGGGCTGCTCACTTCCAAGGCAGGTCGTCGTGGATTGAGGCAAGATGATGCCCATGCGGACGTTCGCAGTCTCGGCCGGCTTGTTGCTCGCAACTGTGGTGGGCTGTGCCGAGCCTCCCGAGGGGTTGGCGCGTACTGTAGATGGCGATGGGCCGCAGATCGTCTTCGAGTTGGCGCGGCGCCCACTCCCGGAGCTTCCGTTCCCCAACAACATCGCGACCCGGCCGGACTCGACGTCTCGCACGGGGCTGCGGATCAACGCCAGCCTCGTCGCCTCGACCAACCTCGAGCGCGTCGCTCGGGAAAAACTCGACACGTTGAACGGCTTCGGGGTCTTCCAGCCGATCACGGTGCGGTTCGATGCCCCGTTGGACTTGGACGTCATCTACCAGCGCCACCGCGACTACCGGACCTCGACCGACGGCCGCGACTACGACTTCTCGAATGATGCGGTCTACGTCGTCGATGTGACGCCGGATTCCCCGACGTACCTGCAGCCGGTGCCGCTGGACTTCGGCGAGGGCAACTTCCCGCAGCTGCTGCGCACGCCCAACCAGTACTGGGAGCACGACCCCAAGACCATTACGACTGCGCTTGCGTTCGAGACCTATCCCGAGGACATCAACGACAACGGCATCCTCGATCCGGGGGAAGACCTCGACCTCGATGGCGTGCTCGACAGGCCCAACTACGATCGGCGCGAGGACAACATTCCGTCCACGCTCGACGTCACTCGGGACCTGGTCACGTTCTACGAGTTCGAGACCAACACGTTGATGTTCAAGCCGGTCATGCCGCTGCGGGAAGGCACCACCTACGCCGTGGTTCTCACCAAGCGCCTCACCGGTGAGGCCGGAGATGCGGTCCGCAGTCCGTTCCCGTTCGTCAACCACGCCACGCAGACCGACGACCTCCGGCCGGTGCTCGACTTCCTGGACACGCAGGAGTTGGGCGCGAGCGACATCGCCTTCTCGTGGTCGTTCACCACGCAGAACGCGACGGGCGACATGATCGACGTCCGCAATGGCATCTATGGTGAGGGGGTGTTGGCGTGGCTCGGCGAGGACAACCCGCCGGCTCTCAGCAGCGTGATGCGGATGCGCGACCGAGAGTCCGACGGTTCGCCGACGGACAACCCTTGGATTCTCCCCTCAGAGACGATCCGTCCGATCTTGCCCGCGTTGGCCTCGGCGGCGTTCGGTGGACGCATCACAGACACCGAGCAGCTGGTCCGAACGCACGACTACTACGGCTATCACGTCTCCGGGACGTTCAAGTCGCCGTGGCTGCTCGGCCTGGACAAGGATGCGTCCAACCTCGACGAGCAAAGCTGGCCTTCGAATCTCAGCGACCCCGCCTTGCGGGACCAGGTCGAGTACCGCGACGTGCAGTTCTGGTGCGTGGTCCCCAAGAAGGAGTTCCTGGCCGATCCGAGCCGGCCGGCACCGGTGGTGCTCTACGCCCACGGCTACACGTCAAACAAGATCGAGCAGCTCGGTCTGGCCCTGCACGCCAAGTTCGGCATCGCCGGCTGCAGTATCGACGCGGTGGGGCACGGCGTCGACATCGGCGACCAAGAGGACATCGCAGGCGCCTTGTTCGAGGCCCAAGGAGCCGCCCCTGCTCTCGAAGCGCTGCTCACGGGCCGCATCGAGGACGTCGACGGTGACGGGGAAGGGGACGTCGGCGCGGAATTCTTCACCGGGTACATGTTCAAGACCCGCGACAACCTTCGGCAGACGCTCACCGACTGGCTGCTGCTGGTCCGTCTGTTGCGGAGCTTCGGGACCGACGGCGCGCTGATGGATGTCGACGGAGATGGCGCCTCCGACGACCTCAACGGGGACGGGTCGCCCGATCTGCTCGGTGACTTCGACGGCGATGGCGTGGTCGATTTCGGGGGAGCGAACAACGCCTACTTCACCAGCGGGACCAGCCTCGGCGGAATCCTGTCGTCGATGCTGGCGGCAGTCGAGCCGCAGGTCGTCGCTGCGGCTCCCATCTCGGGCGGAGCGGGGCTCATCGACCTCACGCTTCGGTCCGAGCAAGGGGGGGTGGTCGAAGCCGTGGGTCTACGGATGCTGGGGCCCCTGTTCCTGGGCGAGCCCACCGAAGATGGGCGGACGCGCATCTACCAGGCATTTCCCAACGGCAACAAGGTCGCGCGCCGGGACCTGGCGGTCCGAACGGAGATCGAACCGGGCAACGTGATCCGTGCCACCAACATGGCGACGGGGGAGTCCCGCTGCGCGTTGGTGATGCCCAACGAGCCGCCGCCCGGGTACGAGAACTATCGTGGCTGGCCCGAGGCCACGAACTGCTCCGACGACGACGAGGACCAGGAGGTTTGCCGCACCTGTCCAGAGGGCACCGAAGGCACCTACGCCTGCGACCTCGCGGGGACGTTCCGCGTGGGCGTGCCGGCGGATGCGGGCGACCCGGTGGAGATCGAGGTCTTCGAAGGTAGCTTCGCGGTTCGAGTCGAGGGCGACGCCCGGGAGTGCTCGCTGGTCGGTGCACCCAACGTCCGAACCGCGGTTCGCACGTTCGAGTATCGCACCAACTACCGCGGCAACTCCTACGCGATCGGCGACCCCGTGGTGGCGTTTGAGGATGGCTACGGCTTCCAGCGGGGCACGCCGCTGCTGCGCCGCTTTCTTGGAATCGCGGGCATCGCGATCGAGGGGGCGGACCCCGCCTTGTATGCACCGCACTACTCGCTGGAGCCGTTCGAGTTCATCGAGAACGGCGAGACGTTCGTCAAACGAGCGACCAATGTGCTCGATGTGGTCACCGTGGGGGATCCGAGTGTTCCCATCAACACGGGGATCTCGATCGCCAAAGCAGCCGGCTTCATCAACATCTACGAGCCTGACTCGCGCTATCGAAAGCCGGTCAACCGCGTGCTGATCGACGAGGGCGTACAAGCTGGGATCCCTTGGGTCTACACCCGCGGTGCCGAATGGGGCCCGGTGTTGGTCGACGTCGACAACCTCTCGGCAAGCTTCAACGGCCCCATGAGCACCGAGCTGTCCGTCGACGGCTTGGTCGCCCCGCGGCTCGACCCGGCGCTCCGCGTGGTGGTGCGGACACCCGGCACGGAGGACGGGGAAGCCGAAGGCTTCAGTGGGCTCGTTCTGCCCCTCATCAACGAGTTCGACGGCGCACACGGGTTCTCGCCGCCGGGCATGACCGACAGTCCCTTCGATGTCGGTCAGTTCATGGAGCACCAGATCGGCATCTTTTTCCGGTCGGCAGGGCAAGAGCTGCGGTACGACGCGTGCTTGGCCGAACTCGCCACCTGTCCCGACATCCCGCAGCCGCCCCCGGAACCCTGAACGTGCTCACACTTTTTGTCGCTTGTGCGCCTGGCCTCGAGTCGCTGCTCGCCGCCGAACTCACGTCCTTGGGCATCTCGGATGTTCGCGGCGAGCCTGGTGGTGCGACCGTTCGCGGACAGCCGTCGGTGATCTCGACGGTTTGTCTCCGTAGTGGCCTCGCCAACCACGTACGCCTGCGCGTCGGGGAGCCCTTCGAGGTGCGCCACTTCGACAAGTTGGTCAAGAAGACCGCAGCGCTGCCGTGGGGCGAGCTCCTTCGGCCTGGCACACGCGTCAAGGCGCACGCTGTCTGCCGAAAGTCTCGTCTGTACCACTCGGGCGGGGCGGGTCAGCGGGTTGAGGCCGGCATTGCGAAGGCGATCGGGCCGGCGGTAGAGGGAGGCCCGGAGTTGACGGTCGCGGTGCGGATCATTCGCGACGAATGTGTCATCTCCCTCGACCTCAGCGGGGAAGCCCTGCACCGTCGCGGCTGGCGACAGCAAACCGCCAAGGCGCCACTGCGGGAAGACCTTGCCCGCGCGCTGCTGATCGTGTCCGGTTGGACGCCGGATCGCTCGCTGTTCGACCCGCTGATGGGGGCGGGCACGTTGGTGATCGAGGCGGCCACGATGGCTCGCCGCATGGCGCCGGGTCTTCGGCGTCGCTTCGCCTTCGAGCACACCAAGCTCGACACCTCGGCCGGGTTGCAAGATCAACGCAAGGCCGCACAGTCCGAAGTCCTCCCTGGACTCACCACGCAACTCGTCGGGCGAGACCACATCGCCGGAGCGGTCGAGGCCGCGGAAGGTAACGCGGAGCGTGCGGGCGTCGCGGGCGATGTCACGTTGTTGCGTGCCGAACTCTCGGAGCCGTGGCCCCAGCTGGGGCCCGCACATGTCGTGACCAACCCGCCGTACGGGATCCGCGTGGGGGAGGCTTCCGGTGTGCACAATCTGTACACGTCGGTGGGAGAGGGGATCCGGGCGAGCGGGTGGCCGTTCGGCATCGTGATCGCCGACCGCCGGTTTGTGCGCTCCCTGGGGCTCTCGCTGCAGCCCAAACTCACCACCGACCACGGTGGTATCAAGGTTTCCTACTACGCAGGCTGAGGGGCTTTGCCGCGCCGGTTGCACGGCGGGCTCCCAGCGGCCCACTGTGAAACACGGGCTGTTGGCGGGCAAGGGCTGCTAAACTTCCGGTGATGTTCGAGTTTCTCCGTCGCAAGAACGCTCCGGCTGCAGAGCCCGATGGCGAAACCAAGGCCCTGCCGGAGGCAGCGGAGGCGGAGGCGGAGGCGGTGGCGGAGAACGACGATGACAAGGTCCTCAAAGGCGCGGTGGAAGCCATGCTTGTGGACCAGGCGGTTCCCGAACCCGAACCTGAACCCGAGCCGGACTTCGGCACCGTCAATGTGATCGGCTCCGACACTCGGATCGATGGTTCCCTGTCCACGCGGACCGAGGTGCATCTGCTTGGCGAGATCGACGGGGATGTGGAGTGTGTTTCGCTGACCGTCGAAGCCGAGGCGGGAATCCGTGGGGACGTCACCGCCGCCCAGAACGTGGTGATTCGCGGCAAGGTCGTCGGCAACCTGGTGGTCGACGGCAAGCTGACCATCACGGACACCGGGTCCGTGGCGGGGATTGTCCGAGCCCGGTCGATGACGATCGACGAAGGGGCTGAGCTGTCGGGCCGCTGTTCGATGTCCTCGCCGGCGACCTGAGGGACTCTTCGAGGTCGCTCGAGTGCTGCGTGACGACTCACTGCGGGTCGCAGGGTCCGTCGCAGTGGGTCTCGATCGTGCCCTCGAGCAGGAACTGAACTCGGGTTTCCAGCGAAACATCCAAGTTGCGGAGCTTGCCGTGCGGGTCCTCTCCGTCATCGGCAGGGATGTTCACGACCGGCTCGGTGTTGCCCCAGTCGTACTCGATCATCGCAGCACCCTGGACGGTGCCCTGGACGGTCTCGAGTCCGAACACGTCACGGTTGAGCGGCCCCAGGTTGGGAACGTTGGCCGAGCGCGCCATGATGTGGGCGGCGATCGTCGTCACCTGGTGGTCACCGATGGCGACCTGCATCAGCACGTCCTTGGGTGGACTGCCCGGTAGCAGGCCGTCGCGAATCAGGTGGGTGTACCCGGCGGGCTCGGAGCGATCCCACATCATCTGGATCACCGACAGCCCGAACTGGATGTCGACGGGGTCGTCGTAGTTCTGCAACAACAACCCGAGGTAGGTGTTGAAGCCCTGGCTACGGTTGAGCATCAGGTTGTAGGGCTGGCCGGGGACGTCGAGGATGCCGCGCTCAATGTCCGGACTCACGGCAAGCAGCACCGAACCCATGATGCCTCCTTGGCTCGAGCCGGCGTACAGCACCCGCGAGGGGTCGACCGCGCTGTGGTCTCCCACCTCGAGTGCGACGTCGGCTCCCAAGTCGCCCTGCAGGGCGCGGGAGAACACGATCGCGTTGAGGACGCCCTGTTGAAGGCGATCTGCGACGGTCTGAAAACGGTGAATCTCGCCCGAACTGAGGAACCCCGCGACGTTGAGCAGGTCGGGGGTTGCCATGCCGGCCCAGTCGGTCGCGACCAACACGAAGTTGTGCTGGTTTGCGAGCCGCTGGTAGTGGCCGGACCGCACCTCTTCGAGGGACCCGAGGAGGCCGTGCCCGACGTGCAAGATGGGCGCGGGTTCATCCATGGCGGCGTAGGGGATGAGGACCTCGAAGTCGAAGTCGGCAAAACCGTTCTGCGCCGGCACGCCATCATCGCCCCAGTTGAACCCGGTGCCCGTCTCTTCGGTCTCCAGATACAGCGGGACGCTGATCGTGCCCTCGACGCGGCGCATGATGTTGTCGGAGTAGTCGTCCTCGATGCGTTCGATGTCGAACTCGGGTCCGCCGGAGCCGAGCACCTCGAGCGCGTCGTCGCGAATCTCCAACATCGAACCGGTGATGTTCTCCCGGCTGGCGGTCGTGAAATCCCACGCCAGCTGCAGCGAGTCTCGCGACACCCCGGCGTCACCGAGCCGACCGAAGATGTCGGCGTACAGGGGGCGCCGTGCGTCGAGATCTGCATCGTCGGTCGGGCGAAGGTCGCGGAGCACCTCGAAGGCGGGGCTGGCCGCAAGCGGTTCCCCATCGCTGTCGACGACGTTTCGGATCGCGACGATGTATCGCGTCCCTTCTTCGAGTCGTACGGCGGGGCGGACGAACAACACCCGCTTGTCCGCTTGGTTGTGGGACATGTCGAGTTCGGAGAAGTGAGCCACGCGCTCCCCGGTCTCGGCGTTGAGCAGCACAGTTGGGGATTCGGGCTCGAGCGAGAATCCGATGTCCAGCGGCGTCGGCAGGCCGGTGACCGTGGCGCCCGGCATGTGAACCAACATGGCTCCGCTGGTCGAGAAGCCGTCGCTGCGTTCGAGGACCGAGAGGTCGACCTGGATGCCCCCCAACGTCACGGGCCACCCCTGAGGATCGAGTCTCACGCGTCGGCCCGTCGGGGTCTCGGGGTCCGCGACAGTGTGGACGTTGCTAGGGAACGGGAACGCGCAGTAGTTGGGATCGAGCGCGTCACAGGTGACTGGCGACCAGTCGACTTCCGGCTCCGGCTCGGGGACGGTGGGGCCACCGGAGCTTCCGCTGCTGTCCCCATCGGTCGTGCTCGTCGAGGAGGCCGCGACCGTGGTCGTTGCCACGGCCGTGCTGCCGGACGCCTCGCCGCTTTCCATCGGTGGCGCGTCGTCACCGCAAGCCGCCACCGCCACGCAAACCATCATCCACCAGACCCGCCCCATGGCTGTGATTCTGCGAGAGAACGCCTCGAGGCCGCAATCCGGCGCCAACTTCGGCCGTGTGCGTGAACGCTGAAATCAAGCCTGGGTTCGGCTGTGCGGCTTGTCTATGCTCCGCCGCATGGGATTCAAGGTCCGAGGCACCTTGCACGTCATCAATGAGGCCCAGCAGGTCTCGGCGCGCTTTACCAAGCGGGAGTTCGTCCTGCACATCGCTGACGGTCGGTTTCCGCAGCACGTGCAGTTTCAGCTCACCGGCGAACGCGTCGGCAACATCGATGCGTACAAAGTCGGCGACGAAGTCGAAGTCGAGTTCAACCTTCGGGGCCGCGAGTGGACCTCGCCCAAGGGCGAAGTGCGCTTCTTCAACAGCTTGGACGTCTGGACGATCGACCGGGTCGGTGCGAGCGCCGAGGGTGGTGCGCCGGATCTGCCGCCGCCGCCCGACGATCCGCCGCCTACCTTCGACGACGACATCCCGTTCTAGTCTGTAGGGGAGACTTCACAGTCTCCCCGCCGCTGCGGGCAGCAAAGCTACCCTTCGCTCCCCCCTCTGGTGGGCGCCCTGTCGGGCTTGCTCGCGGCGAAGCCGCTCCGGTGCTCGCGAAGGGTTGCGGGCAGCAAAGCTACCCTGCGGGGATCCGCTCCTGCGATTGCGGAGGGGTGGGGACGGCGAAGCCGCCCTTCGCTCCCCCTGTGGTGGTTGCGTGGCTGTCGGCCTTCCTCCACTCTCCGGCCGTGAGCGACGCGATCCACCGCTTCTTCGTGACGGCGCCGTACGGGCTCGTCGACCCGCTTGCGCATGAGCTGGAGCTGCTGGGTGCGCGGTCGGTGTCTGTGGATGCCACGGGCTGTCGCGTCCGTGGGCCGCTGTCGTTCGCCTACCGGCTGTGCATGCATTCGCGTCTCGCGAGCCGGGTGTTCCTGCCTTTGGTCGAACTCATCGCCAAGGATGCCGACGAGCTCGCCGCGGCCGTCGCGGAGATGCCCTGGGAGGACCACATGGATGTCGATGGCACGCTCGCCGTCGACTTCACCGGGCGTGGCATGGGCATCGACCACACCAAGTACGGGTCCCAGCGGGTCAAGGACGGGATCACCGACCGCTTCCGAGCCAACGAAGGCCGACGGCCGAGTGTCGACACCGTTGCACCCGACCTCAGGGTTCACGCTCACGCTCGTGGCCGCGCGTGTCAGATCAGCCTCGACCTCTCAGGAGGCGGTCTGCATCGCCGCAGCTATCGGACCGAGTCCGGACCGGCGCCGATCCGAGAAAACCTCGCGGCGATGATGGTGCTCGATTCGGGGTGGTCATCGCTTTCGCAGGAAGCGGACTCCGTCATGATCGATCCGATGTGCGGTGCGGGCACGCTGGTGATCGAAGCGGCGCTCATCGCATGCAAGCGGGCTCCCGGG
This sequence comes from uncultured Pseudomonadota bacterium, assembly GCA_913061055.1. Lineage (GTDB taxonomy): Bacteria > Myxococcota_A > Polyangia > Nannocystales > Nannocystaceae > CAJXVA01. The sequence goes on along the minus strand of CAJXVA010000219.1, from coordinate 4,836 downwards.
CTGTCGCGCGATCGCTTCGGCTTCGAGCGCTGGAAGGGGCACGATGCGGACGCCTGGGCAAACATCGTTGCCGAAGCCGAGGCCGCCGCCACGACGCCGCGTCGTGTCGTCGCGATGGGCTTCGATACGGACGAAGGGGTTCTCGAGGTCGCGCGGGCGAACGCGGAGCGGGCCGGCGTCGGGACCTGCGTCCGATTCGCGGCGTCTCGAAGCGCGGACGTCCGCCGTCCTGCCAAGGCGAAGCGCGGCGTCGTCATCACCAACCCACCGTACGGAGAACGACTCGGAGGCAAGGTCGCAGCCCGAGCTGCGTACACCGAGCTGGGGGTGCTGCTCCAAGAACAGTTCCAAGGCTGGCGGGCCAGCATCATCTCCGTCGACGACGCGCTCTTCTCCGCGACCGCGCTCATCCCTGACTCTTCCCGTTCGGTGAAGCAAGGGCCGATGGATGCCCGGATCGTCGGGGCGGAGGTCGGCCCGGTCGGGGGCGACCTCGTCAATCGGTTGCGGAAGAACCGGAAGAAGCTGGCCAAGTGGGTCGGACGGGAGGAGATCGAGGTCTATCGCGTCTACGATGCCGACCTTCCTGAGTATTCCGCCGCCGTCGACCTCTATCGCGATCGCGCGGTAGTGCAGGAGTACGCGCCTCCCGCGGAGATCCCAGCCGACAAGGCTGCGACCCGTCGGTTGGAGATCGTGACGGCGGTTGCCAACGTCTTCGACATCGCGCCGCATCACATCTACGTGAAGACGCGACGCCGCCAGAAGGGGGCCGACCAGTACGCCAAGGCCGAGGTCGAGCCCGCGGTCTGCATCGTCTCTGAAGCCGGTCTTCGCTTTCGCGTCGATCTGGCGTCGTACCTGGACACGGGTTTGTTCCCCGATCACCGACGGACGCGCGCGATGTTCGGGGAGCTGTCCCAGGGCAAGGACGTGCTCAACCTGTTTGCGTACACCGGCACGGCGACGGTGCATGCGGCTCGCGGTGGAGCGCGTTCGACGACGACCGTCGACATGTCGAAGACCTATCTCGAGTGGGCGCAGCGCAACTTCGACCTCAACGGGATCGAGGGAGACCAACATCGCATCGTGCGTGCCAATGTTCTGGCTTGGCTGGAGAAAGAGACCCGCGCGTACGATGTCGTATTCTGCGACCCCCCCACGTTCTCCAACTCGAAGTCGATGGAGACCACCTGGGAGGTTCAGCGCGACCATCCCGGGTTGCTCAGCCGGATCGCTGCTCGGCTACGACCTGGCGGTGTCATCCTCTTCAGCACGAATGCGCGGCGGTTCACGATCTCAGACGCCCTCGACGGGCTCGAAGTTGAAGAGATCACCCGCGAGACGACGTCTCCGGACTTCGAACGTCGGCCGCTTCATCGCGCGTGGCGGCTCACGAGGACTTGAGAACCACTTGGCGGTGGAGCTGCTACGTTTTTAGCGGGCGTGACCTTGACTCTCGACGATAGCGAAGCCGGGGAGAGGCTCCGTGGTGAGTTCCGGGCCATCGGGAAGGCTGTCCCTGCGCACGATGCGACGCGCATGCTCGAGTCGTTGAGCAGCAAGTTGTTTGACCAGGGACGCCCCGTGAACGTGGGGCGGTTCGAGGTTCGAGAACGGCTCGGGGCCGGCGCGATGGGGGTGGTGATGTCGGGGTTCGACCCCCAGCTGCACCGAACGGTCGCGTTGAAGGTCCTGCACAGCGCGGGCGATGACGTGGAACAGGCGAGGCTCCTCGCCGAAGCCCGGGCGATGGCCAAGGTTCGCCACCCCAACCTCGTTACCGTGTTCGAAGCGGGGACCCACGACGGCTCTGTCTACATCGCGATGGAGTTCGTGGAGGGTGGGACGCTCGGCGCGTGGCTCGAGGCGCAGTCTCGAACGTGGCAGGAGGTTGTGCCTGTCTTCATAGGGATCGCGAAGGGGTTGGCGGCGATTCACGATGCGGGCTTGGTCCATCGCGACCTCAAGCCCGAGAACATTTTGCTCGGCTCGGACGGCCGGGCACAGGTGTCCGACTTTGGGCTTGCCCGTCCGGAGAGCGCGGCTGTGGCTTCGTCGGTTGAGGTCAGTGAGGACGGGGACCCTGCCGCCACACCAACGCTCGGCAGGGCGGGGACCCCAAGCTATTTCGCACCCGAGCAGTGGAAAGGCGCGCGCGCCGATGTCGCGACAGATCAATGGAGCTTCTGTGTGACGCTCTACGAGGCGCTGTACGGGCAGCGACCTTTTGCGGCCAAGGGGCGACATGGGCTGAGCACAGCGGTACTCGATGGCGTACGAACTCCCTTGCCCTCGGCTGCACCCACGCTGCCGGCGTGGCTGCTCAAGATCGTGGAGCGCGGCCTTTCCCTCGACCCTGCCGAGCGTTTTGGGTCCATGCACGAGTTAGGCTCCGCTCTTCAGGCTGGCACCGAGCGGGGGCGCCCCAGACCCGTGCGGGTCGCGGCACTCACAGCGCTGGCCACCGCGGGTATCGCCGGGGCGGGCGTACTGGCAGTGGCCGAAGACCCGTGCCAGGGGGTCGATGTCCGACTCGAGACCGTCTGGACACCCGAACGAGCGGCGAAGATCAGCGCCCGGTTCGACGTCGTACAACCCGGCGGGCCATCGATCTGGGCCACGATCGAGGAGAGTCTGGACCGCCGCGTCGAGCAGTGGGCAGCACAACGCCGCGACGCGTGCGAGGCCACTCATGTCCGGGGGGAGCAATCCGAAAACGCGCTCGACCTTCGCATGCGATGCCTCGACCGACGAGCGGTCGAGATCGAGTCTTTGTTGGAGACGTACGACGACGTCAGTGAGGCGGGCGTTCTGCGGGCGTTCGAGCCCTTCAAGACCCTTGGCGAGCAGGAGGTCTGTGACGACCTTGCGTTTCTTCAACGCGCCCAGCCCACCCCGGAGTCGGCACACAAGCGCGATGCGGTCGCGAAGCTCCGTGAGCGATCCGCGAGAATCGCGACGGCCGACCGCGGCGATGACCTCGATGCGATTCGTCTGGATGCGATCCGCCTGGTCGAAGATGCCGACGCCATCGACTACGAGCCGGTCCTCGCCGAAGCCAAACTGGCTCATGCCAAGGTGGAGAGCTTGCTCGGCCATGGTCCCCTTGCTGCGCAGTTGTACGAACAAGCGTTCGAGCACGCTCTTGCGACGCATCACCTCGAGGTCCAGGTCTGGGCCGCGGTGGTCGCATCGTTTGTGTACGCGACTCAGCTTCGGGACATCGAAGAGGCCAAGCAGTGGGGGCGTCAGGCGGACGCGCTCCTGCGTGCGCACCCGGACTTCCCCGCAACCAACGCATTGCTCGTCAATCGCGGCGCCACGGCACTCCAGGCCAACGAGCTCGACCGCGCACGTGGGTTCTTCGAAGAGGCGCTCGAACGGCTGGACGCGTCAGGATTGATCGAGTCCAAAGACGCGATCGACATTGAAGCCAACCTGGCCATTCTCGAGCGCAGAGCAGGCAACCTCGAGCTCGCGCTCACGCGGATGAAGTCGGCGCAAGACAAGGCGCGAAAGCTCCTGGGCGACTCTCATCCAAGGGTTGGCCAGCTCTCGACCAGTGTGGCGCACGCATATCTCGCGCTCGAGCGTTTCGAGGAGGCCGAGGCCGAGTATCGTCATGGACTGCGCATGCTCGAACTCAACGTGGGCAGCGACGCCGAGCCGGTTGGGCATCCGCTGTACAACCTTGGAAACCTGCTCGTCGGTCAGAAACGATACGAAGACGCGCTGCCACTGCTGGACCGTGCGATTTCGGTGTGGCGCCACCACCATGGCGACGACGACCCACTGCTTGTCAACGCATATTGGAGTCGTGGACAAGCCCGGCTCGAGATGGGTCAGCCGAAGGAGGCGGCCGTCGATCTGGAGCGCGCGTTGACGTTGATGCCGGAGCAGACCCCGCCCGACCAAGAAGGGTCGTTGCTCTACCGGCTGGTCCAGGCCCACACCTCGTCGGACCTCGACCGCGCGCGAGTGTTGGTCAAACGAGCACTCGGCCTGAAGTTGACGGACGAAACGTTGATCGGGGAGTTTCAGGACTGGAGCCGCGCCCATCCGTGACCTCCACGCTCGACGATAACGACTCGGGCACGCTCGCTGGCGAGTTCAAAGCGGCGGGCAACGAGGGCCGGGCGATCGATGCGACACGGATGTTCGAGTCGCTCAGCACCAAGTTGTTCGACGCCGGCCGCACGGTCAGCATCGGGCGCTTCGAACTCCGCGAGCGGTTGGGAGCGGGTGGCATGGGCGTGGTGATGTCCGCGTTTGACCCGCAGCTCCATCGCACCGTCGCCGTAAAGGTCCTCCGAGACGAGGGGGACGCCGCAGAACAAGCTCGCCTGCTGGACGAGGCGCGCGCGATGGCCAAGGTCCGTCATCCAAACCTGGTGACCGTGTACGAGGCCGGTACGCACGAGGGCTCGGTCTACCTCGTGATGGAGTTCGTCGAAGGTGGGACGCTACGGTCTTGGTTGGAGGATGGAGCGAGGCCCTGGCGTCAGGTCGCGCAGGTGTTTGTCGACGCAGCTCGCGGGCTGGCGGCGATTCACGACGCGGACATGGTCCACCGTGACTTCAAGCCCGACAACGTTCTGCTCGGTGAGGATGGGCGGCCTCAAGTCTCGGACTTCGGGCTCACCCGAGAGCAGCGGCCGCCGATGCCCTCGACCGACGTCGAGGTGAGCGAAAACGGAGACGCGAGTGCGACACAGACGGGCGGGCTCGCAGGGACCCCGAACTACCTCGCCCCGGAGCAGTGGCAAGGCGAGCATGCCGACGCCGCCAGTGCTGTCTCTTATACACATCTGACGCTGCCGACGAGCGATCTAG
>CAJXVA010000218.1 GCA_913061055.1 uncultured Pseudomonadota bacterium | reverse complement strand
TCTCGTGGGCTCGGAGATGTGTATAAGAGACAGGTGCCGGTTCGGTCGCGATTACAGCTGCCGACATCAACGCCGACGATGAGCTCGACCTCATCACAGTCGACGCCACCGATGAAACCGTGACCATCTTGGTCGGCAACGGACTGGGTGCCTTCGACGAAACCTTCACATTCGCCGTCGGCGGCGGACCCAGCGCGGTCGCGGTCGCGGACTTCAACGGCGATGGCGTCGGCGACATCGCCGTCACCAACACCGACGACGACAACACCACGGTGCTGTTGTCCTCGCCCTAGCCGCCCGTCTACAGGCGCTTGAGGTTGGCGCGGTAGGTGTCTTTCTCGGACGCCTCCGCGAGCTTGATCGCCTGCTCGTAGGCTTTTCGAGCCCCGACCTTGTCGCCGAAGCGCAGCAGACAGTGTCCCTGGATCTCGTGCGCACCGGGGTTGTTCTCGTCGAGTTCGAGCGCCGTCTTCGCGCTCTCCCGGGCACTCGAGGCTTCGTTCGCCGCCAGCTCGGTCCGGGCTCGAATCGTCCACGCGTCGGCGTGATAGGCCACGCGATCGGTCAGCTCCCGGGCGACACGAAGCGCGACCGCGTCTTTCTTTCGACGGGTCCACAGACGCGTCGTGAGGGCGGCCGTATCGAGGAGCTCTGCAGTGGTGATGGACTCGGCAGCCAGCAACGCATTCCAAGCGGAACGCGCCATGGGGGCTGCCTGCACGGTACGTCCCACCCGGGCTGAGATCTTTGCCCGCGCCAACCGAAGCAGCCCGATGTCGTCCGCCGCAACCGTCGCCACGGCACGCCGAGCCACGGCCTCTGCCCCCTTGCGGTCGAACTGCTTGAGCAGGGTCATCGCGAGGAGAACGTGGGCGTCGGTGTCGGCGGGCCGCTCGGCGACCAGCGCCTCGAGTTCGGCCTGCGCCTTGGCGAGGGATTCCTTGGAACCCAGCCGAAGCTCGATTCGCGCCCGCTCCTTGCGAAGTGAAGCAGCGTCTGCGCCCGCGTCTTCAGCCGACTTCAGCAGCGCCTCGACCTTCTTGTCATCCAGCGGACCGCTGCCTTCGATCAGCATCCGTGCGTGGCGCAGCATGAAGGGCCACGGCACGCCAACCTCTCCACGAAGCTTGTCCATGCGCTCCAGCGCCTCCCGCGGGTAGCCCAGGTCGGCCAGGTACGCCGCCAACGCGATGCGGTAGCGCGGGAGGTACGGGTTGGTCTTGGACGCCGAACGCAACAGCTCGAGCGCCTTCTCTTCCGCCTCCGGGTCCTTCATCCGGCGCCGATGCCAGATGCCGCTGAGCAGAAACTCAGCTTCGGCGGGTGCGGACTCTTGGTCCACGGCTTTCTCGAGCGCCCGCTTGGCCCGCTTGTCGCTCTTGTCGTCTCCATCTTGGAGCAGATGGGCCTCGCCAAGGCCGGTGAACGCTCGGGGGGCGTGGGCCTCTTGCTCGGCGAGCGCTTCGAGGCGACGAAGGGCCAGCGCCTTGTCGCCGAGCCGAAGGTCGACACGAGCCGCAGCAACCTCGAGATCGTGTCGCCCCGGAAGAAGCTTTCCAGCACGGTCGACCCAAGGCTTGGCCTCTTCCCAACGACCCTGCTCGACCAATGCCAGCGCCTGAAGCAGCCCGACCCAAGGATGCGCCTGCGGGGCCTTCTCTAGCTCCGACAACGCCGTCATCACGTCGCCGCCGATCAAGGTGGCCCAGGCGCGGTAGATGGCCTTCTCGTCGTCACCGAAGGCCGAGATGTCGAGCCACTCCTCGTAGCGGCTCGTGTCGCCGGCATCCAGCGCGGTCTGAACCGCGAGCCGACGCGCGAGCATGTTCCATGCAGACAGGTCGGGCCAAGCCTCGTCCAAGCGCTCGAGCGCCTCGTCGGGCTCCCCCTCTGCGACATGTGCCACGGCCCGCGAGAGGGCAGCGTGCGCGCGGTCTCGTGGAGAGAGCGCTTCGGGAGACATCGCGAGCAGCTGGTCGGCCACGCTCGCGACTCCCCCGAGTTCTTGATGGAGGTGGGCGTTGAACAACGCCTCGTCCGCAGCCAATCCGTAGTGCGATCGGGCCTGCCCTCGCGCCGCGGACAGCATCTCGAGCGCCGGCTCGCTTTGACCCGACAGCAAGAGTAGGTAGGCGTGTACCCGCCGAAGGGACGTGCCAGCGTCACCGGCTTCGACCCGCGTGCCGAGCACCTCCAGCGTCGCCGCCAATCCCTCGGGGTCCGCTTCGGCCCGCGCCGCCGCGACCATTCCGCGCAACCAGGTCAACTCCAGCAGCTCAAAGGTCGACGCCGACTCACCAAGCTCGAGCGCGAGTGCCCCGGCGGCACCGTCGATGTCTCCGGCAGCGAAGGCCAACATGCCCTCGCCGATGGTCTTGGCGGGCGACGGCGGCAACGCCCCGACGGCTGCGTCGGCGGCTGCATGGTCGCTCCCGAACTCGGCCCACAGGTGCGCGCGCATCAAGCCCCGGGCGCCTTGGAGTGGAGCGTGGTCGGGATGACGCTGCAGACCCAGTTCCGCGAGTTCGACGGCCCCCACGAGGTCCGCGACGGTGCCTTGCACGTACTGAACCTCAACCCGTTCGATGACGTTGTCTCGGTCTCGCTGGTCCGCGAGGTGCTTGATGCCAAATCCGGCCAGCAACAACGCCGTTCCCAGCGCAGTAATCTGCGCTGCACGTTTGAGGATGCGTCGCCGATTCTGCCGCTGCATGTCGCCGATCAGGTCACCGCTGGTCGCGGGGACCGTGAACGACGACCGATCATTGCGGCGCGGGCTCATGGCGGCCAAAGATACGATCGTATGGGCGCCGGCACACGGTCAGCGAAGTGCGACAGGCTCGGCCGCCTTCGCTTCCTTCCGCTTGCGCCTCTTGGACTTCTCGTATTTGTTCTTCTCGCCGATCTTGTGTTCTTTCCGATACGCCTCCAACCCAGGAAGGTAGGGATGGGGGTCTTCGGCGGCCTCGGCGAAGATGCTCAGGGGTGTTCCCCCAGATCGACGCTCGTCGACGAGAACGAATGAACCGTCATGGAACTGCCACAGCTGGTCCACGAAGGTGCGCTCGACCACGAGATCACGATCGGTGTGCCAGACGATCTCGGCCCGGCTCGCGGCGACACCGCGCTCACGATCGAGGTCAAGCCGAGTCACTTCGTACTCGACAACGACCAACTTGTCCTCCGTGATGTCGTAGCGGTCGAGGAACTGCTGCTTGGACTGTGGGGGCACGTACTCGACCGCGTGGTCGATGTCCCCCCAACGCAATGCCCGGTTGTAGGCAGTGGTCGTGTCCCGGATCTTCGACGCCATACCATCGCCGGTCATGCAACCCGAGGCGAGGGTGAGCAACGCGAGAACGCAGGCGGAACGCAGCATGCCCGAACGCTAGCGTGGCGCGTGGCACCAGCCAAAAAACGCGCGGGTCACTGCGGCCGGTGGCCCCGAACGACGCGTTCGATCTGACCGTAGTCCTTGCGTGCGGCGACCCCCACAAAACCGGCCTCCCGCATCAACTCCTGCACCGCGTGCGATTGGTCGTGGCCAAGCTCGAGGTACAGCCCCGCCCCGGGCGCGAGAGCCTCGGTCGCTGCGGTGATCAGCTTGCGGATGAGATCGAGTCCGTCTGGACCGCCGTCGAGGGCGAGACGCGGCTCCCACCGTGCAACCTCGGGCTGGAGCGCATCGAGCTCCGCAGAGGGGATGTACGGGAGGTTCGATGCGATCGCCGCCCACCCACCCTCGGGTCGCGGCACGTCGGTCAGGAGGTCCGAGCGGAGGAAGTCGACCGCGAGCTCGGCCGTGCTCGCGTTCTTGGCTGCAAGCGCCAGCGCGTCGTCACTGACGTCACATGCGGTCACTTTGGCCTTCGGTCGTGCTTTCGCGATCGCCAGCGCCACGGCGCCCGACCCGGTCCCAACGTCGAGGACCGTCGCGCCCTCGGAGTCGGGCTCGGGGAGTTCTTCGAGCAACCAGTCGACCAGGTGCTCGGTGTCCGGGCGCGGAACCAAGACTCGGCTGTCGACCTCGAGCTCGAGGTCGAGCGCATGGAATCCTCGTCGGCCGAGCAGGTACGCCACCGGCTCCCGAGCGAGCCGACGTTTCACCCAACCGCGAAAGGTACTCTTGGCCTCGGCGGAGACAGCGTCGTCGTGCCGGACGTACAGAGACATGCGATCGCAGCCCATCGCCGCGGACAGCAAGTACTCCACGTCGGTGCGAGCGCCGTCGATACCAGCCTTGGTGAACCGGTCCTGGGTCCACGTCATGAGTTCGCGCACCGTCCAGATCGGATCCCGCGCTGGCGCCGAACCCCCATGTCCGGCGTTGGGCCGGGAGCCGCCGGGTTGCGATGCAGACGCACGATCCTCGGGTTTCGACATGGTGCGGGCGATTTCGTTCAACGCTGTTCCAACCGGCAAATACCGGGCTTCTGGGGCGAAGGGCGTCCTCCGCCCGGGATTAGCACATTTTCCTACTTGGACGGAGCAGCCTCGACACGTACCGTGGATCGCCACAGGCCCAACCCGGAACTCGGGTCGCCGCTCCTCGTCATGTCTCGTCCTCGCTTCAGCCTCGGTGGTCTCCTTTGGGCCACGTTCGCAGCCATCGCGCTGTGCGGGCTGGGCGTGCCCGCCGTCGCGGATGCTGACGATTCGGTCTCCAGCGCGGAGCCCAGGCCCCCGCTGGTCGTGGTGCGGACCGTCGGAGCTGTCTCCGATGCGGACGCCCGCCTGGCGTGCCGAGCTTTGCTCGCGCAGCTTCAGGTCCGGTGTGAAGTTCGCGCAGGGAGGCCCACCGACGTCTTGGCATCCGCATTCGACGCGCGGCGGGCTCAGATCGACGCCCGCAAGGGCCTCGAGCTGTTGTTCCGCGACCGGGCTGCCGACGCCTTGATCGAGATCGATCTGACCGGTGCCGACATCTTCGAAGACGGAAAACCGTTCGTCTTTGGCCTCGCCAGCCTCTCGGACCGGATTGCCATCATCTCCACCGCTCGGCTTCAGTCCAGCGACGAGTCCCTGTACGCCGACCGCCTCACCAAGCTTGTGATGCACGAGGCGGGGCACACCTTTGGGCTTCACCACCACGCGCAGGACGATTGCGTGATGCGGCGGGACCCCTCGGTGGTCTCGCTCGACGACGCGCCGACGACACCCTGCCGACGATGTCGAACGAAGCTGCATCGACGCGCCCGCACGCTGGCACGGCCCGGACAACTCGCGCTCGACCGTGCCCGCGGCCTCCTGGTCCGTCGGGACCCGGACACCGCGCGCCAACTGCTGCTGGGGACCGTGTGGGCCGGCGAGTACAGCTCGGCCGTCCTGCACGAGTTCGGCATCGCCTTCCACAAGTCGGGCCAGCTCGACGACGCGATCGGGATCTTGCAGTTCCTCGTCGAGGAGTCGCCCAACCACGCCCGAGGACACGTCAGCCTCGGAGTCGCGCTACAGGCGCGGGGCGACTCCGGCGACCGCGCGAAGGCGATCGCGCACTTCAAGCGAGCCCTGGAGCTGCGGCCCGAGTGGACCACCGTCGCGACGCACCTCGCAGCCCTCGAGCGCCGGACTGGGTAGAAAAGCTCTCTGTCGGTGAATGTGCGTGAAGGTGCGGAGGTCTCAAGGCTCGAGACATGACGCCCCTGCTTCTCGAACACCGCAACGGATCGCTCTACGCCGTCGTCGACAGCATCACGCCCTTTGGCAACCAAGGGGAGCTCGAAGCCGTCGCCGCCCAGATCGGACGCCAGGTTCCGGTGTTCGGCCTGGACGACACGGTGCCCACGCAGTCGAGCGTGATGGGCGGGCACCTGCGCATGTTCATGCAGCACGCGTTCAAGCACGACCCGCGCAACATGATCGCGCTGCGCGTGTTCCTGCAGTGGCGCGGCGACTTCTCGCCCCACATCGAACACGACAGCTACGTCAACGCCAAGTTCACCCACCTGGTCTACACGGAGCAGGTTCGCTTGCTCAAGGTCCAGGTCGAGCCGGACGTCACCGTCGGCCACCTCGTGGACTACGTCCGAAACCAGGGGGTGTCGGATCTGATGTCGTTCGTCACCGAGGACGAATGCGCCGCCCTGGAGCTTGCCGGCCTTGCGGTCCCGGTCGCCGGGAACGCGGCCGATGCAGCCGCGGCCGCCTGCTACGCGTTCAAAGGCGAGGTGGTCAATGCTCTGGTTTCGACCGCGATGATCTTTGTGCCCGGGTTCCTGCAAGCCGGCATCGTCGCGGTCCGGCGCGGCCGAGCATTTCAAGCCGCCCGCGCGCTCGCCAAGGCCCGCCTGCTCAAGCGCGCCCAGCTGCTCGAGGCCTACCGCGCTGCCGGCCGCCGCGGCCTCGAGACGATGAGAGATCAGCTCGCGAAGCTCGACCAGGTTGGACGAGGACTGCCGGTCGGAACGCTTCCAGGGCGAGGTACCCGGGTCGGCGAAGGCAACTTCAGCGACGTCTTCCTCAGCACCGACGGCACCATGGTCGTCAAGCAGATCAAGCCGCGGATCGGGCGACCGAGTTCACCGATGGCCATCTCCCGGGCCGAGCAGTCCGCGATCGCCACCCGGACGGTGGAGCAGCACGACATCCTGCGCGCGCAGGGCTACCCGGTTCCGAAGTCCTGGGTCCCCGCGAACGACCCCACCGTCATCGTCCAGCAGCGGGCTCCCGGCGTCCCGCTCAAGGACCTCCCGGCCGACGTCGCAGCGGAGGCACGAGGCGCCGCCAGTGGGCTCAAGAACAACGCTCGCCGAGCCCATGGCGTCGAGATCGACGTCAACGCAGACGACATCGCGGGCAACATGGTCTTCGACGAATTCGGGAACGTGACGGCCTGGTACGACCCCGGCATCCCGTTGGACAGTGACGCGACCCGAGCGATCAGCAACCGGGCATGGGGAGCGAACGCGTTGTAGCCAAGGGCGAGTCGGAAGCATCGTGTCACCCCGAGGGGAGCGCGGCGTCGACCCACCCGTCGACTGTCGCGAGCGCCTCGGTATCGACACTGGCCAAGTTGCCCCGGGCCTTGCCCTCGGGGTCGAGCACGAACACCGCAGGCAAAGCCGCAACCCCCAACCTCAGTGCGAGCGCGCCGTCGGGATCCCACCCGAGCAAGAACGGTGGCGGGTCACGATCCCACTCGGCCTTGAGGTGCTCGGGGTCAGCATCGTTCGCCACGGCGACCACGACCAGACGGTCACGTCCCACCTGACCAAGCCGGGCCTCGAAATGCGACCGGAACCCAGACCACCCCGGTCGATCCGAGGAGGACAGCATCAACACGACGACCTTGCCGCGCAGGTTCGCCAGCGCCTCGGACTCCCCGGAGATCAACGGGACATCGAGTTCGATCGGGATCCCGTCTTGGGGCGCAGCGGAAGCCTGGGCTGTCGCGTCGTCGACCGCGGAAGGGATGGCTGGCTCTGGTTCGGGTTCGGGCGCGCGGGCAGCCGAGCTCGGCGTACAGCCGACGCTCAGCGCAACCGCCACGCACACCCGCTTCATGCCGAGTGCACCACGTCGACGAGGTGCTTGACCTTGGCGGGGTCGGTCAGCCGCGAGATGCCGTGCCCGAGGTTGAAGATGTGACCGCGAGCGGTCCGCCCCGCCTCGATGATCGACTTGGCGCGACGTGTGATCTCGTCTTCGGGAGCGAACAACGCGATCGGGTCGAGGTTGCCCTGGACGACCTTGTCTCGGCCCACCACGTCGAGCGCGTCGGACAGGGAGCGGTCCCAACCGATACCAATGACATCCGCGCCGGCCTCCGAGGCGAGCGACATCAGCCCCGAGTTCCCACGCAGGAACAGAATGACGGGGACCCCGAACGTCTTCGCCTCCGAGACGAGTCGCTGCACATGTGGGAGCACATGCACGCGGTAGTCCTCGACCGAGAAGGCCGCCCCCCAGCTCTCGAAGATCTGCAGGGCGTCGGCACCCGCTTCGACCTGGCCCCGAAGGTAGTCGATGAGCAGCGTGGTGATGTTCTCCAGCATGCCTCCGAACACGGCGGGCTCGGTGAACGCCATCGACTTGGTGTGGACGAAGTCTTTACTGCCTGCGCCCTCGATCATGTACGAGGCGGTCGTCATCGGCGCGCCGCAAAACCCGATCAACGGGACCCGGTCCGCGAGCGCGGCCTTGCAGGCCTTGACCGCTTCGAACACGTAGCTGAGTCCCTCGGCGGCGGGTCGAAACTGCAGCCGCTCCACGTCCGCCACGGTGCGGATCGGATCTGCGACCTTCGGCGCCGGGGAGAACTCCACCTTGACCCCCATCGCGTCGAAGACAGTCAGGATGTCGGAGAACAGGATTGCGGCGTCGAAGCCGAATCGATCGATCGGCTGCAAGGTCACCTCGGCGCAGAGCTCGGGCGTCCGACACAACTCCAAAAACGAGACCTTCGAACGAATCTCCCGATACTCGGGTAAGTAACGACCCGCCTGCCGCATGAGCCAAAGGGGCGTGTGGGCGGGGGTCTCGCCGCGGCACGCCTGCAAGAACGCGGGGTTCTGGAGCACCATCGGCGGGGACTATACCCCCGCGGCAGACCACGGTGCGGCGAGAGTCCATCGCGACGGTTTGGGTCAGGAGCGAGGCAAGCTACTATCCCCAGCGTGCGGCGCACGCTCGCAATCTGGGCGGCACTCCTCGTGGGTGCCGGCCCCGGATGTCTTCTCCGACTCGACAACGAGATCGCGTGTGGAGATGGGTTTGTCGACGTCCGTGCCGGCGAGGAGTGCGACCCGGAGGTTCCCTCGAGCTTCGAGGGCGCGTGCCCCGGGGTGCTGGGCCGGGCTGACTGCGATCCCGACAGCTGCCAGATCATCAACGACGCCACGCAGTGCTCCGTTTGTGGCGACGGCCTGGTCGACATCGACCGCGGCGAGGAGTGCGACGGGGACAGCCTCAACGGTCGCGTCTGTCCGGGAGGCAACCCTGGCCTCCAGTGCAACGACGTCTGCATGCTCGACTTCTCCGAGTGCGACGCGTGCGGCAACGGCACCGTCGACGAGGGAGAGGAGTGCGACCCGGGGAACCAAGGAGACCTCGGCACCACCCGCCCCTGCGCTGGCGCCAACCTCGGGACCGACGAGGAGATCCCACCCTTGGCCTCTCCGACCAAGCCCTTCACCTCGGGCGAGACGTCGTTGTGCCGCTCCGACTGTCGGTTCGAGCGCTCGGGCTGCGGCTTCTGCGGCGATGCGGTCCAAGACGACCGGATCCCCGTGCAAGAAGGATTGAGCAGCTCGGCCGAGTGGTGTGACGAAGAGCGCTTCGATCCGGTTCGCCTCGACTCCGAGTTTGGCCCGCTGTGCGAGAGCCCCGAGACGGAACGCCCGAACGTGACGTGCGGCGACGACTGCCGAAGCTTCGTGAAGATCGACGACGGCTGCTGCCTCCGGCGCAACGCAGCGTGTCCTGGCTCGGGTCCCGGAGACTCCGCCGGCGACACCGACGGCGAAGAGCTCGGATGTTGCTATGCCTTCGCCCATCCCGAGGACGACAGGCCGTGTTACGAGAGCTTTCAGTCCGACGGCTCGATCCGCCAGCTGTGCCGCTGAGGCGCGACGGCCTACTCCAGCGGCTCGCCATCGAGCACGACACCGAGGTCGGAGTCGCTGAGAATCCGCGAGTACAGTCGCAGGTCGTCGAGCGCCCCGATGAGCGGGAATCCGATGCCCGGAATTCCGCCGATGTGCAGCGGCGCGAGGTGGGATCCCACGGGGCTCAAGGACACGCTGGAGATCTCAGAGCCATCGAGGAACACCTGCTGCTGCCCGTCCTCCATGCGAATCGCGAGGAAGCGCCATGCTCCGTCGGGGAGCTGGTCGAGCAGCCCTGGCCCAGAGTTGTTCGAGGCGATGACCAGGTCGTATGCCGAGTCGCCGTCGAGGTCCTGGGCGCTGACGTCGTAGCTCATCGCACCCGCCTCGTACTCCTGGGTGAAGATCGTGGATCGCGTCAACGCGGTCATGCCGTCGACCCGTACCCAGACGGTCAGCGTGAACGGCCCCGAGAGGTCCAACGCAGGATCCTGCGCGACCTCGTAGTGCTCGCCGCCGAACAACCCGGCGGTGCCAAACATCCCTGCGGTGGTCCCGGGGCAGGAACCCGAGCAAGAGATCTCGTGGCCGTAGTCGCTCCGGTCGACCGGCCCGTCTTCGAAGTCGATCCACAGGACCAGGTCCGACTCCGTCGGCTGCTTACCGGTCCCCGGGCCCTCGCCGGATGAGCTCTCGTCCCACCCGGTGTCGTCTGGGCTGGTCGTAAGCCCGGTCGCACCGAGTGTGGTGTTCGGCTCGCTGGAGTCGGAGGCTCCGCTGGAGGCCAGGGTGTCGAACCCGGTGGAGCTTCCCGCCTCGGTGTCGCTTTCACTGTCGCTGCCCGCGCCAGCGCCGGAGCCCTCTGCCGGAACGCACTTGTCACCAAACGCGTCGGAGAACTCCCCAAAACGCTGGCCGGATTCGCAGGCATCATCCGGAAAGCTGCAGTAGCCCACCGCCTGGCACACGCCTGCCTGCTGAGCACCGCGCAGACAATCCAGGTCGTTCTGACACTGGAACGCCGCCGCCGGTCCACAACCCGCGATGGCGCCGAGCGCAATCAGCAAACCTGCAGTCCAACACCTCACCGAGGACTTGAGTGTAACTCCACATCCATTTGTTGCGCGGAGCGGGAAAAAAACCCGAACGCGCCTGCGCGGATCCGAGCCATCAAGACCCGCAGGCGCGAGGACCCCCGCAGATCCGGCTTAGAACCGGGTGAACCGCAGCCCGATCAACAGCGTTTGGCGCGGGAACTGAGTCCCGGGGACGAATCGAGCGTCGTAGGTGATGCCCACGCCCATGGCTGCCGTTGCGTTCAGCCAGAATTCATAGCCGGCCTCGGCTTTGCCGCCCAACCCGACCTGTAGGCCGCGCCGAGAGTCACCCGATGCCTCGTCGGTGCGCGGGACCCCGGCGAAGCCCAGACCCCCCCGGGCGTACAGACCCCGCCACATGTATCCGGTGCCCTCGACGTCCCCGCCGAAGGCAACCCCGGAGTCGCGTTGGAGGTACGGCATCACGTTGAGGGACGCCCCCAAGGTGAAGTTTTTGGTCACGCCGCCCCCGAAATCGAGCTCCATCCGCGTCGCCGGGATGAAGTCGTCGACGTAGAAGAAGGTGCCGCCAAAGCCGAGGCCGCCGCCGACGTAGAAGCCGCGGCGGTCCTGCGCGCCCTCGATCTCGATGCCCTGCTTGCCGCGAACCGCTGCCGACGCTTCGGTGGGGCTCGCGAACACGCCGGCCAAACCCGCCATCAACGGCAGGGCGGCCATCAGCACCGAAGAGCATCGTCGGGTGCGTCGTCGGTTCATCGAACTCACCATGACATCCACCATGACCCACACCATGACACGGCCCTCACCGCAGCGTGGTGACGTCCAGCACCACGAAGCCACCTTTGGGGATGGTCACGTCAAACGTTCGGGTTTCTCGACCGCCAGGCCCCGCAGCCTCAACGACCACCGTGTGCGCCCCGGCCGGGACGCGAGATCGAGCCACGTAAACCCGGTCGGGCAACGTCGTCCAGGAGCGTGTATCGGGTTTGTCGAGGGCGACGAGGGTGCCTTCGAGTGCAGCGGCAGCCAGAAAGCCCACCAGGCCACCGGCGCCTTCCGCCTGGTTTCCCGCCGCTCGTGCGCCCTCCGCGGCGGCGGCCCGCGCGATCATGCGCGTCAACGCGGCCCCGATGATCTTGGGCTTGAGTTCCTCGAACTCGGCCACGATCTCGCTGCCGAGGTCCGAGGCCAGATCGATGGGAACCGCGTGCCCGTCGACGCTGACGTTGGCCGTCTCGAAGATGTTCTCGGCCGGCACCAGCTCTGGGTACACGACGAACTTGAACATGCCGTACTCGAGCAGTGTGGTGTCGCCGGTGACAAACGCACCGGCCAGTCCGATCGCCAGGCCGATCGGGATGCGTTCGGGGATGCGGTACGGAACCCGTCCGATCTTCGCGACCACCAGCAGCTCGCCCCCAGCGGGCGCCATGTTGGTGACCGGACCTGTATTGGCGGCCGCCCAAGCCGAGCCCGATGGTAGCGCACCGAGCTCGAGCGAGACCCCCGCCTCGGGCGCGGGCGTGCCCGCCACCGGAGCCGGAGTCTCGGGGACCGGTGTCGCGGGGTCGCCGGCGGGAGGCTTGCTCGCCCCGGGGCGCTGAATCGACGGGTCTGGCGCAGCCTTGGGCTGGGGGACAGCCTTGGGCGTTGGGGCCGGAGCCCGAACCGCCGGTTTTGGGGCGGTTTGAGGCAGGTAGTCCTTGATGCGCTCGCCCCGGTAGCTGCCCTTGGCGGCCAACTCGGGGATCACATCACGAAGCGTCCGAAAGTCGCGTTCGGTCAGAGCCTCCTCGTAGTAGCGCAACGCTTCGTTGTAGTTTCCCTGTCTCTCGTGGACATAGCCCGCGAGGTACGAACCGAAGGCACCGTGCTCGCCCTCGGGATCGACATCCCGCAGGTAGTTGCGCATGACGGTGAACCGCTTTGCCTCGACCTTGGCGCCGGAGAGGTCGCCACGCACCAAGTAGTTGACCAGGTTCATCGCGTTGAGCGCGAGCTTCTCGGTCGGCGACGTCTTGAACTTCGTCGCGCTGTCGCTGTAGATGTACTTCCCGATCTTGCCGGCCGTATCCCGGGAGATGTCCAGGAACTCGAGTTCCTTGTCCGCAAACTCGAAGTTCGTGGCGCTGGTCTCCCACTCGCCCATGGCTTGAAGCACGGTCGCCCGCTCGAGAATGACCAGCTCCTGGTTCTTCTTGAGCTTGTTTGGGATCTCCTCGGACTTGCGAACCTTGAGGACCTTGTTCCACAGGGCGAGGCTCCCGGCATAGTCGCCGCGCCGCAGCGCGCGGCGGGCATCATCGGTCCGCTCGGAGTAGGTCGCGCACGAAACGGAGACCAGCGCAGAGCAGGTCACCGCCCGACGCAACCACCGCCGGGCCTTCCCGTGTGGGGGCATCACAATCATGGTGGGCGCGTAGACGCGTTAGCGAACGATGGCTTTGGTGCGCTCGGACTTGGTCTGAAAGCGGATCAGGCTGTTCTCGACCTCGAGCACCTGCATGAACAAGCTGTACTGGACGCGGCGCTCGCCCTTCTTGCGCTCATCGACCGCCTGAAGCTTTCCGGTGAGGAAGTACTGCGCGCCGATCTGCCGACCGATCTGCGCAGCCATCGCCGGGTTGAAGTCGGCGCCCTGCTGCATGTTGGCTTCGGCCATCAGCTCTTGCTGACGCTCGCGACTCACCACCGCGACGACGCCGCTGTTGATGAGCTCGGTCTCCATGTCGGAGAGCAGCGTCAGCATCTGGTCGTCGAGGTGCTCGGAGGTGTCGTTCTTGATCGGCCAGATCGCGACGACGGGCGGACTCCCCGCCCCCTTCCAGTTCTGCCAGATCGGCGAGCTGCTCAGCTCGGCCATGTTCTTCTTCATCAAGTCCTCGAGGTCCACGCGGTCGAGGCCGGTGGACATGGCGGCATTGTCGAGGCCGGGGTTGTCCGTGCCTTCACCGCCGCGGACGGCTTTGGGTTGGCAGCCGGACGCGGTTGCCAGCGAGAGCGCCAGAGCAGCCAGCGCGAGCGCCTTGGAAGAAGGAGCGAGAATCATTCGTTGCATCGGTACGAGCATTGGAACAGGCGTGGTTGGGGTTCTTGGGTGACGCTCGTCACAAGATCAGAAGCAGGCTGTCGAGTTCGTGGAGACGCTCGTAGGTCGAGATGACCTCGTCGACGGTCTGCGCCTGCAAAGTCAGGGTGACGCAGCTTCGACGTCCGCCGCTGGAAAACTTTGTGTGCGCTGCGACACGGTCCTCACCGACGACGCTGCTCGCGCAACGTTTTGCATCCGTTTCGAAGCTCGACTCCGCCGGACCGAAGGCCTTGATGATGTACTGCCCGGGGAACGCGTGGTTCTGGAGCAGAAGATCCCGATCCGGAGCGGCTTTCCGGTCGCTCATGAAAGGGATCATGGCATAAAACCCGCTGCGCGACCCCGCGTTGCCACGGTTTCCATGCACTCTCGGCTCACCATCCTCTTTGCCGCCGCTTGGCTCAGCCTCGCCTGTGACGCCGGCGGGGGAAAAGGTCCTCCAGGACACGGGGGCGGTTCCGCTGGAGGAAAGCCGCGGGCTCGAGAGGCCCTGCTGGTCGAGACGACCAGCCTCGAGCCAGCCACCATCGAGCGCTACTACCAGACCTCCGGCTCCCTCCAGGCGCTGCGCGAAGCGGACCTCTATGCGCTCCAACTCGGCATCATCCAGTCGATCTCCGTCGAGGAGGGGGACGTCGTCAAGAAGGGCGACGCACTGCTCAAGCTCGACGGCCGGGAGCTCACGCTGCAGTCCACCTCATCCAAGGTCCAGCTTCAGAACCTGCGAAGCGAGCTGACGCGGTTGGAGAAGGCCCAAGGTGGTGTCATCTCCCGCGAGGAGATCGACAAGCAGCGCTACGCGGTCGAGGAAGCCGAGGCCGCCCTCAAGCTCAGCAAGTTCCAGGCAAAGCAGACGTGGGTGCGCGCGCCGTTCGACGGCACGATCGTCAAGCGCCACGTCGACGAAGGAAACCTGGCCAGCAACTCCACCGCACTGTTCAAGATCGCGGACCTGGCCGCGCTCGAGCTCGAGCTGTATGTGCCCGAGAAGGACGCGGCCTCGGTCGCCGACGAAGCGACGGTCGAGATCCAGCTCGTGGACGACAGCACCGCGGTCGCCAAGATCGCTCGGCGTGCGCCCGTCGTCGGCCCCATGCCCGGCACGGTGAAGTTCACCGTTCGGGCCGAATCCTTTCCGCCCGCCGCCAAGCCCGGCGCCTTTGCCCGCGCGAAAGTCCTGGTCTCCGCCCGCCC
>CAJXVA010000217.1 GCA_913061055.1 uncultured Pseudomonadota bacterium | reverse complement strand
GCCCCAGCCCGAGCCCCAGCCCGAGGGATGCGAAGCCTCTGCGACCTACCGGGTCGAAGTCGACATGAACTGGACCACACCTGGCGTCCCCAACCGCCACTGGTCGCCGCTGATTGGCGCAACCCATACCAGTGCCATCGACTTCTGGTCCGTGGGTGGATTCTCGACGGATGGCTTCGAGGTCATGGCGGAGACCGGCGCGCCCGGTCCGCTTCGCGGGGAGGTAGAAGACGCGATCGCAAACGGCACCGCAGCCTCCGTGCTCGCCGGCAGCGGTATCCCTACGGGTAACGGATCAACCAGCTTCGAGTTCGAAATCTCCGCGGATGCCCCAGAGGTCACGCTGGTGTCGATGATGGCTCCCAGCCCCGACTGGTTCGTGGGACTTGGCGGCGTGTCCCTGTGCCAAGGGGACACATGGATCTCCGGCACAGCGCAGATGCAAGTCTTTGATGCTGGAACCGACAGCGGAACCTCGTTCACATCGCCGAACGCCGACACCAACCCCGCCGATGCGATCGGCTTCGAGCCCCTGTTCGTCGGCAACGATGGTCAGCCCACCTCCGTCGGCACCATGACCTTCACCCGGCTGTAGTCTCACCGCCCCCGCACGCCGCCGACCACCGCGGTCACGCGGTCGCTCTCCCGGTCGAACACATGCACCGGTCCAAGATCGTCCTGCATCAGCAGCCAGCGGTCGTCGCGGGTGATGTTGATGCTGGTAGGGATGATCGACAGCGGCATGCTCGACAGGATTCGCTCGGAGATCGACAGCTCGTACGCGCCATCGTCGACCAGGTACGCGTACTTGGAGTCGCTGGTCATGACGAAGTGGTCGAGGCGGATGTCGGGGCCGAGCACTGACTCCAGCTCGCCGGTCTGCAGGTCAAAGATGCGGACGCGCTCATCGTCAAACCAAGCGTCGGCATCGACCAACAGCAGCTTGCCGTCGGGAGTCGGTGCATAGCGGGGCAGGCTGTCCCCCAGCTCGACGGTCTTGAACTCGAGCGTTCGGGTGTCGATCAGCATCAAGTGGTACTGCCGGTCGCCCTCGGGCATCGGGTCGTCATCGAGAAACAGAGACTCGTCGAGGTTGTCCAAGTCCATGAACGCCACCGCGAGGTCTCCACCCGCCGCGAGTGACACCGGGCCGAAGCCCGGAAGGTTGCGAACGAATACGCCGGTCTCCAGGTCGATGACCGAAACCGGGTCCTGCTGACACTGCGTGGGTGCCATGAACGCGTAGCGCCCATCGGTGCCGATGACCGTTTCGTCCGCGCAGTTGGGGAGGGTGATCGACGTGGCCTGCAGTGAGGGCAGCTCGAGCGTGACGAACGGCGTCTTCGGGCCCTCGTCGTCCCAGGTCTCCTGCAAGGTGACGTAGGCAGCGTCTCCGCTCGCGTCGAGGTCGATGTCGACGATCCACTCGCTCGACTTCCACGCGCCCAGTTCGTCGCCCGATTCGGTGTCGAACACCGTGACGGTGTCCTCGGTGACGACGACCAGCTGCCGATCGTCGGAGGTCACATGCAGCCACGGCCGGGCGCTCACGCTGGTGTCGTCCCAGTCGAGCCAGCTGTCTTCGCCGGGGAGCGTGACGCTCCACAGCTGCTCGTCGCGGGTGAGGTCGTGGGCGCGAAGCCGACCCGGGTCATCGGTCGCCACGTAGATCACGTCGCGCTGGGGCGAGAACACCAGCCGCTCCGGGTCTTCGAGTCGGTCTAGCGTGCGCCAGGATCCGTCGACGTCACCGTGGATCAACTCGTTGTCCACGCGGGCCAGGAAGCTGGTGCCCTTGTGGGAAACAGCGATCTGACCGGCTCGCAGCGCGACTCCATCATCTCCGTTTCCGGGCCCTTGGTTGCCGTCGTTTGCCCCACCGGCGAGGTCGCATCCACTTGTGAATCCGAGAGCGAGCAGGGTTGCAGTCAGGATGGTGCGTCGGTAGGCCATGGTGGTTCTGTCCATGAGTGACCGCCCGGCGGGCGCATTCGTGAACCTCGCGGCTGTTTTCTCATCGCCGGTGGCATCTCGTGCCCACCGCCTCCCCACGCTGGGTCTACCGCCTGCGTGGTAGATCTCGACGGGGCCGGCCCGCAGCGTGTTGTTCGACTTCAGCGCGCAACGCTGGAACGACTTCGTCGGCGACGACCACCCGTTCCACTTCATCACGGACGTGGGGACCGACGTGCTTCCGACGTATTCGGGGATCGGCAACATCGATCACCAGGTCAGCGACACGTTCGACGGCGAGTGTTGGCACCCGGGCATCACGCCTGGCTACGACCCGGTCGTCGACTTCAGCGACTTCGACCACGTCCCCGCGGTCTGCCAGCTCACCGCCGAGCGCGTAGCCTTGAAGACGTGAGAGACTCGGCCATGGGACTGCGCGCCTCACTGCAGCTCCTCGGCCAGACCTGGAAGGAGCTGCTGTTCGGCTTCGTCACCGAGCGTCCACCCCTGGGCTCGGCGCCATGGCTTCAGTACCTCAACGAGGACGTCGCCCAAGCACAGCGCAACGCCCGAGATCTGGAGTACGTGCTGGTCCGCCAGGGCGTCCGGATCCGCAGCGCCCGCGACGAAGAAGCACGCTGGGGCGAGGAGTTCGCGATGGCATACATCGAGGCTCGGGCAGGCCTGGCGCCCGAGGCACGCATGCGGGTAGACCGAGCCCTCGACCAAGGCGTGTTGCCGCTTTGTGTCGCGGCCATCATCCCAACCACCATCGGGAAGGCGTACGGAGACCACGGGCGCGACGCTCTCGACCGGGCGCTCGTGCTCGCCGATGCCATCGAGCATCGCGATCTTGCAATGGGACTGCTGATGGAGACCGCCAAGCTCGAGAGACGGCGCAAGGACGCCGCCGCCGAGCAGGCCGCCCTGCGCGAGGGTCTTCGGCGATTGGGCTGGGGCGTGGGGGGTGACCCGTACCGAACGCACAAAAAACCGCGCACCGACCTGGAGGACTGGGAGCGAATCGCAGTCGTGTGGTGTGGGAGTCAAGCGTTGAGCAGCTTGGCGAAGGCGGGCGCGTTCGAGGAGGCCGACGCCATGCTGGACGAGCTTCGCGCCTGTGCCGCGGGAGCCAAGGAAGCCCGCACTTGGACGACCTTCTTGCTCGATCAACAGGCCTGGCTCGCGTACCACCGAGGTGATCCCACGACCGCCGCCCAGGCATGGTCTGACGTGCTCACCGCCCCTTCGACCACGGCAAAATCCCCCGCCGCACAGGCCTTGGTTCGGCTCAACATCGGGTTTGCCCACCTGCGACGCGGAGCTCCGGCCGAGGCTGCGGCACAGGCGACGGTTGTTCTCGACGAAGCTGAGGACGCTTCGGTACTCACCCGAGCGCACTCCCTGCTCGCGGAAGCGGCACTGGCCAGCGAGACACCGGCGAAGGCACGCAAACATGCCGAGCTCGCGCTCACCTCCAGCTCGCCACTGACCCGAAGCGCGGGCGGGCGCGTGCTCGCAGAGCTGGCGATGCTGGCCAACGAGGCGACCGCCGCGCTGTCTCTTGCCCGAGATTCGGTCGAGGAGGCGCATCGCGAACTCGGCGAAGACCCCTTTCTCGGCGACCGATTGCTCACTCTGGCTCGCGCTGCGACGACGCTCGACCCCGAACTCGCTCGAGCCACGCTGGGGCGCGTCGAGGGGCTACCCCTGCCCCGTACGCATCCGGTTCGGCGCGAGGCCGCGCTCGCCCTGCGGCAGCTCGGCGGCGGCTGAGTTCTTCGATCTGCCGCACAACGGACGAAAATCCAGGACGACGCCGTACCACCTATTCACTTGTCCTGCCCCGACCCCCGGGCAAGCATGGTTCAAGTGGGATCCGGTGCACGACGACGGGGGATGCGACCACGCTTGTGCGGCGTCGCGGCTGTCCTGTGCCTTCTCTCTTCCCGCACCGTAGCCGCGCATCCTGGCACCACTGCGGAACTCGAACAGCTCGATGCGCGGGTCCACGCTGACCCCAAGAACGTCACGCTGCGCGTTCGCTATGCAGATGCTGCGACCCGTGCGGGTCACCTTCACGAGGCACGAGCACAGGCAAAGGCGATCCACCGGCTCGACCCCCACGAGCGGGAGGTCCACCGGATCCGGGCTGAGATCTCGCTCGCTCGCGACCGGCCGAAGGCAGCCGAGCGCGAGTTCACCGAGTACCTCTCCGACGGTGTGAAGAACGCAGGGTCGGGGCGGGCCTATGCCGCCCGGGCGAGACTACGCAGCAAGGCAGGACACCTGGAGCTGGCTCGCGCGGACTACGACGCCGCCATCCCCCTCAGCACCACGCCCGAGCTGATTCTCGAACGTGGACAGGTCGACGAAGCTCGGAACGAACTCGGAGATCTGGTCGCCGGCTACGAAGAGGGGCTGCAGCTGCTCGGCCCCGCGATCACGATCCAGCTTGCGCTCATCGACGCCCAGCGGCGGGATGGGCACCCTCGACTCGCGCTCGAGCGGGTCGACGAGCTTCTCTCGCTCAGTCCCACGCGGCCTGATTGGATCCTCATGCGTGCGGATCTCCTCGACCGACTCGACCAACCGGTCGCCGGCCTGATTCATCGGGCCTGGGCTCTCTACCTCGCCCACCGAAACCTCAAGCGGCGCCCCACCGAGTCCAACCGACTCATCCTCGCCCAAGCAGAATCCGCGCTCACTCCCGGAGATCCCCAATGACGCCCCAACGCCTCACGATCACCTCTCTTCTTGGAGCGTTGCTTCTGGTGCCTGCTGCTGCGGATGCCGCGGATCTGGAACGGTCGGCGTATCTGCAGTCGGCGACGTCTTCGTCGATCGTCGTGGTCTGGACAACCTTGGCCGACTCGACGGGCGCAGTCGAGTACGGACTCGCCCCGGGCGCGCTCGGCGAACAAGCGAACAGCGCCGGGAGCGGCACGCAGCACGAAGTCCGGCTCACCGGGCTCACCCCGTCCACCCGTTACTACTACCGCGTCATCGGCGATGGAGATCCGTTGGAGGGCGGCGATGAGGAGCACTCGTTCGTCACGCCGCCTCCCGAAGGCAGCCGCACCAAGCTCCGGGCGTGGATCGTGGGCGACTCGGGCACCGGTGGCTCGGCCCAGGCCCGCGTTCGGGACGCCATGTTGGACAACGTCGGCGAGCACCTCCCGCAGCTCTACCTGCACCTGGGGGACATGGCGTACACCGACGGAACGTACGACGAGTTCACAGACAACTTCTACGCCCCCTACGCGAGTATCCTTCGTCAAGTGCCCGTGTGGCCGACGTTGGGCAACCACGAAGGCGGCAGCTCCGACTCCGGCACGCAATCGGGTCCGTATTACAGCGGCTACGTCCTCCCGACCGCGGGCGAAGCGGGCGGGATGCCCTCGGGCACCGAGGCCTACTACGCCTTCGACTACGCCAACGTTCACTTCGTCATCCTGGACTCGCACGACTCGCCCAGAGATGTCGGAGATCCCATGTTGGTGTGGCTGCAAAACGACCTCGCGTCCACCGACCAGGAGTGGGTCGTCGCGTACTGGCACCACCCGCCCTACACCAAGGGCAGCCACGATTCGGACAACGAAGGTGCGTTGATCGATATGCGTGAGAACGCCTTGCCGATCTTGGAGGCAGGCGGCGTGGACTTGGTGCTCGGCGGGCACTCCCACATCTACGAGCGAACGTTCCTGCTGGATGGCGCTTACGACACGCCTTCGGTCGCAGGCGCCGGCGTGCACGATGCCAACGACGGGCGCCCCTTGGGCGACGGCCCGTACAGCAAGCCTCCGGGGTTGGCCTCCAATGAAGGCGCCGTCTACGTCGTTGCGGGCCATGGTGGCACGGGCGTGTCGCAAGACGCCGAGCACCCGCTGATGGCATTCGCCGAGGTTGCGAACGGCTCGTGCATCCTCGACGTACAGAACAACACCCTCACGTTGTTCAACCTCCGAGACGACGGCGCGATCACGGACCGCGTCGCCATCATCAAGGGTGACGGTGTCGTCGTGGCCGATCCGGACGGCGGCGAGACCCTCGCGGCTGGCGAGACCCACGAAGTGCTCTGGGCCACTGGCGGCAACGTGCCGAACGTCAGCATCGAGTACTCCACCGACAACGGTGAGAGCTGGACCAGCATCGAAGACAGCGTTCCCAACACCGGCTCGTACAACTGGACGATCCCCGGCGTCGATTCGACCGAGGCCCTGGTCCGAGTCTCCGATGCCGCCGACCCGAACGCCGCCGACGAGAGCAACGCGCCGTTCTCGATCTCCAGCCAGGTCCCGATCACGGTCATCGAGTTCGACCACACCTGGAACTACGACGACACCGGCGTTGACCGAGGCGACGAGTGGCTGGCGCTCGACTACGACGACAGCGCATGGATGTCGGGGCCCGCTCAGCTCGGCTACGGCGAGGACGACGAAGCCACCCAGCTGACCGACGCCGACCCCAACTACACCAGCGCCTACTTCCGCACGATCATCGACCTTCCCGTGGATGGCGATTTCGTCGCAGCGGAGCTCACCGCCCTGTACGACGACGGCATTGCGGTTTGGGTCAACGGGCAGCAGGTCTTTGGCGTCAACGTCGACGACGGCACGGACTACGCCGCGTGGGCATCGGCGCAGTCCGAGGACAACGAAGTCAGCGGCGGCGAAATCGACGCTTCCCTCTTCGTACCCGGACAAAACGTGGTCACCGCGATCGTCAAGCAATCCAGCGGCGGCTCGAGTGACCTGTCCTTCGAGCTACAGATGATCGTCACCAACATGCTCGACATCCCTGAGCCGCCGGGCGGCTCGAGCTCGGGCGGCGACGGTGGGACCGGCGATGACTCCGCCGGGGAAGGAGGCTCGGCCGGAGACGGCGGCAACAGCAGCGGCGGCCTCACCGGCGGTGGAGATGGAGCGGACTCCGGAGTCGAGACCGACGATGGCCCGTCCATTCCTGGCGCCGACGACGATGCGGCAGGGTGCGGGTGCACCTCGGGGCAAGACACCGCTTCGTGGTGGGCACTGTTCGGACTCTTCCTGTTCCGCCGCCGCCGAAGCTCAGCCATCCGCGACGCGGTCTGAACCCGCTTTCGCGCGTCGTTGAAGCAGTGGCGAGGCCGCGCAGCTCGAGCAAGGCCCAGGAGGCACTGCGTGGGACTTTTTCCTCAGCCTGCTAGCACCCGAACTGGGTGCTGAGTTGGAGGCAGTTGTTGTGCAGGTTTCGCTCCTGCGTGACCGCCTGATTGTGCCCCGAATCACCTCCGCCGAAGCACTCGTCGTTGATCTGGGTGCGTGCATCGATGCACTCGGAGGCGAGGCCCATCTTGGTGCCCAAGACGCTGCAAGAGTTCGCCTGCACGCAGCTGCGCTGTCCCGCGTTCTTGCAAAGGTCGGTGACTCGACTCTGAAGTTGGCCGTGGCGATCCGGGTCGCAGTCGCCAGGCCGAGGGGTGTAGACCGTCACTGTTGACTCAGAGATGCCTCGACCCCAGGGGAAGACGCGGATGACCGAGTTGATCACCTCGCTGGAGCACTGGACGATATCCGGCAGGGTCTGGTGGACCACCGAGGCCGCACCGCCCACGAGGGCACCGCCCGCTGCCGTGCCACCGCATGCAACGGCGGCACCACCCACGGAGAGTCCCCCGGTGGGCACTGCGAGGGCTCCCGCGGGCACGGTGGCGACTGCGACGCAGCCGGTCCCGACCGCGGCCCCAACGAGCCCAGCCGCCGCGATGACTTCGGCACCATCGATCTCGATGATCCCCCAGCATGCGCTGCTGTTGGCCTGTGCGTTGAGCGGGGTGACCAGATCCAGCGGATCACCGTGGTCCTCGAGGGCCACGAGGCAAGCATCGGCGTAGTCTTCGCAGCAGTCGTTGTTCTCGACGCACTCGTCGTCGCAGTAGCAAGACCCCTCAGCGCTCGCGCCTCCACAGGACCCCGCACACGTGGGCCCGGCCGGAGCTTCGCCTTCCGGTTCGGGCTCGGCTGCGCAGAGGTCCGCATAGTCGCTGCAGCAGTCGTTGTTCGCCACGCAGTCGCTGTCGCAGTAGCACGCGCCACTGGAGGTCTCGGACCCACAGAATCCGGCGCACGAGCCCTCATCTTCGGACTCTGGGCTCGGTTCGGGTTCGTCCTCCGGTTCGTCCTCCGGCTGGGGCTCGGGTTCGCCCTCCGGTTCGGGGTCTGACTCCGGCTCGGCGTCGTCGGGCCAACTCGCCGGATTCCCCGCGTTCCGGGCCGCGTCCGCGACGAGCCCCAGGAACTCATCGCCCACGATCGCCTGCGTGTCGTCTGTGCCCTGCGGGGCGGGTGCGTAGGGCGAGGGGCCACGGCCGTCCTCGGCGTCGCACGCAACCGCCAGCAAGCCCACGCTCAAGAGAACACCCCCACCCAGGATTCGTACGTCCACCACTGCAGTCTGTGAGTGCAACAAGGACACCCGAAGGTTCCCGAGGCTCTATTTCTCCGAGGCCTGGGTGAATCGAGGCTCTTCGCCTGCCGTCGGCACGATCGCGTATCGCTCCCGTACGGCGACGAGCGAGTGTTCCCACTGCTCCTCCCAAGCGACCGTCAACAGCGGCGCCGCACGCTTTCCGCTGCGATACGCCTCTCGCACGCCGTTCCGAAGCAACGCCCACCGGCGCTCGAGGACGATGTGCTTGAGCGTTCCGAGCCCCACGATCATCGCCGAGTTGGGCAGACCGAGCATGCCCAGGCTGAAGGCGTGCACGAGCACCTCTTCGTGGCCACGCGTGCCGAGGCCCATCAACACGTGCCAGATGTCGTGCGTCTGCCGGTACCGATGCACGAGGTATCGGACGTCGGGGTCGGAGATGAAGCGGTTCGACACCGGATCGCGATAGACATCGAGCCCGTTACGCTCGAGATGGCAAACATAGGCCCCGCCCAGGGTGGTCTCCGGCAGGCGGCGGAGGGCCGCGAAGTCCACGCTTTGTTCGTCGATCTCCGGTCGCTGGCGCAGGACTTCGTTGGACGGGTCGCGCTCGCGCTCGGCGGCCAGCAGCTCGGTGAACCGACGACGCGCCATGATCTCGGAGACGAGATGGATGTCCTCGATCCGATTCGAGTCGCGAAGCACGCGGATCGTAGCGCGCACGACTTGGCCCCACTCCCGCGCACTGATCCGCGGCGCATCTGCGTGCTCGAGCCCCATCCGGGGCCGATGCTACCGCATGCAACCTGTCGACATACGCTTCGGCAACGACGGAGCCCCCGGACGACAGCACCCAGGTCCGGAGAGGTGTGACGGTGCCATGCCGGTGCCTGCTGTAGACGCATTCGAGATGCTCCGATAGCGTGCCGCGATGCGACTCGGCTCTCTCGTTGCTCTCGTCTGTGTGATCGGGTGCAAGACCCAACCCGGCGGGTCGGTCGGCGCCGTAGAGACACCTCAGGCGGCCGAGGATCCCGAAGACGTCGGGCCAGGGGAACCGGAACCCGCCGCCCAACGGGACGACGACAACGCCGACGAGCGCGCCCCCGAACAGCGGTTCTGCGAGAGGCTCACGGAGTTGATGGTGGCGAGTCGAGGGGCGGATCCCGACCCCGCCAGTCGGCAGGAGCTGGTCGACACCTGTGTCACCAACGCGCGCCGCAAGCGTGCCGAAGCACCCGCGACGTTTGACCGCGAGGTCGAGTGCATTTCGGGCGCCTCGGACCTTGGTGCGTTCTTCGACTGCGCGCTGGACGACCCCGCGGCGCCCAAGTCGGCCGGCGACAAACGCTTCATGCCCCTGTGTGAAAAGCTGGCGAAGCTCGCACGGGACGAGCCCGACTTCCCCGATGAAGCGAAGCGGGAGCTCCAAGACACGGCCCGGTGCGCCGCCGATGCTCGGATGGAGCACAATGCCGCGCCGCGGGCGTTCGAGCAGATCGAGCGGTGCATCCTCGCCGCGACGGGGATGCGTGGCGCGGCAGAGTGTACGGCCGCCGGGGTCGAACCTCGGTGACGCAGAGTCGGCGACGACCTTGAAACTCGGTCGTGCCGCGTCTACCGTCGGCGCGATGCGGCTCGCCACACTGCTCGCCTTCTCGTCACTCCTCGCGTGCAAGTCGCAGCCGCCCACCGTCGCCCCCAGTGAGCCAGCCGTCGCGCCTGCGGCGGATGAAGACCAGTGGAACGGGTTCGGTGGGAACGACCAACCCGATGAACCGCCGGCCGAGACGCGCCAGGCTGCGCAAGAACCACGCGATGCCGTCGGCGGGGTTTGCAAGAAGATGTTCGGGCTCTCCGGCATGAATACCGAGGGCCTCGAGGACTCCGTGAAGGTCGAAATGATGGAGGGATGCAGGGCGCAGTTCGAGGGCATGCTGGAGATCGACCCAGAAGCTTTCGAGATCGCGGCGGCGTGCGCCGACGCTGCAGAGACGCTCGAACAGATGCAGGCGTGCGCCCAGCGGGAATCCGATTCGCTAGCCCAGGAGCCCGTCGACGATTCCGGAGACCTCGTCGCTCAGGTCTGTCAGAAGATGGCCCAACTCGTGGATCAGGAGCCCGACGTGCCTGAAGAGGCAAAGCGCGAGCTCAGGGACATCGACAAATGCCTCGTAGAAGCCGGTGCAGAGCGGGACGATGACCCAGAGAAGTTCGAGCGAATGGCCACCTGCATCCTCCAACCCAGCGTGACCTCGATGGAAGGAGTGGTTCAGTGCGCAGTCGAAAGCTGAGCGGCTGTAGTACGCTCCGCTCATGGCCGACAGCGGAGCCCAGGACACCCCCGACACCAATCTCGGCGACCTGATCTTCGACTGGAACACGCGCAACCGCAAGGGACCTCTGTCCCCGCTGCAGCGCAAGAAGCTCTCGTTCTTCGACGAGACCCTGCGCGACGGGATCCAATCGCCGTCCGTCCGCGATCCGAGCATCGAGGAGAAGCAGGAGATCCTTCGGCTGACCGCAAGCCTGGGTATCGACGCGGTCGACCTCGGACTTCCCGGTGCAGGTGCCCGCGCTGTCAAAGACGTCACCGCGTTGATCGGGTACGCGCAGCAGGAGAAGCTCGGCATCGAGTTCGCCTGCGCGGGCCGAACCCACGCCAACGACATCAACGCGATCGCCGACATCGCGCAGAAGACCGGCGAGGAGATCACCGTCTATGCGTTTCTCGGCAGCAGCCCCATTCGGCTCTACGCTGAGAACTGGCACACGGACCTCTTGCTCGAGCGCACGGTCATGGCCGCGGACCTGTGCCGCGAGCACGGGCTGCCGATGACCTTCGTCACCGAGGACACCACCCGGACTCCCCCAGCAACCCTCGATACGCTCTTCCGCGCGGCCGTCGACCACGGTGTCACCCGGCTATGCCTGTGCGACACGGTCGGCCACGCCACCCCCGAGGGCGTGATGGACCTGATCTCGTTCACGCGCCTGCTCCTGGAGTCGATGGGGGCCGAGCACGTCGGCATCGATTGGCACGGGCACAACGACCGCGGCCTCGGCGTCATCAACAACCTTCGAGCGATCGAAGCCGGAGCGGACCGCATCCACGGAACCGCGCTGGGTATCGGTGAGCGGGTGGGCAACGCAGCGCTCGACCAGACGCTGATGAACCTCAAACTCATGGGCGAGCTCGGCGACCGCGACCTCACCAACCTCGTCCCGTGGTGCCGCACCGTCGCGCGAGCAGTCGGCGTCCCCATCCCCGGGCAGTATCCGCTGGTGGGCGACGATGCCTTCCGCACTGCGACCGGAGTGCACGCGGCGGCGGTCATCAAGGCGATCAACAAGGGCGACGAGGGCCTTGCAGATCAGATCTACTCGGGCGTCCCCGCCGGCTGGTTCGGCAAGCGCCAGTCGATCGAGATCGGCTTCATGTCCGGCGAGAGCAACGTCGTGTACTGGCTGAAGTCCCGCGGCATCGAGCCCGAGGAGGGACTGGTGAAGCACATCTTCGGCGTCGCCAAGAAGACCGACCACATCCTCGACGACGTCGAGGTCAACGCCGCGATCGAGCAGTACCGCGCCGGATGAACAAACGTGCTTGCAACCAACTACTAATTTAGGACCCCTCGGGTCGAGCCTTCTCCTACAGCCTTCCGGACCAGGTCCTGCGAAGCCTGCACAGCATCGACAGCAACTCCCACGGCTCGATCGGCATGGGAGGCCAGCTGCGCTCCAGCCAGGCACGAGACCACTACATCGTGACCTCGCTGATGGAGGAAGCCATCACCTCGAGCCAGCTCGAGGGCGCCTCCACCACGCGCAAGGTGGCGAAGGAGATGCTTCGGACGAAGCGAAAGCCTCGCGCCAAACACGAGCGGGCGCTCTTCTACTGGTCCGCGCTGCGCTCCAAGTATTGGCTGCTGGAATTCGTGACGATCTCCAGCGTCATCAAGAAGGCTCCGGCCAAGTATGGCCGCGCGTTCCTCCACGCCGAGACCGACGACAACGACGCGACGTACTTCATCATCCACCAGCTGGACGTGATCACACGCGCGATCGAAAACCTGAAGCACTACATCCAACGCTCCGTCGAAGACCAGCGTGCCTTCGAAGGCGCACTGCGAACGTGCAGCCAGTACAACCGTCGGCAGACCGCGCTGCTTCGTCACGCGCTGCGTCGTCCCGGTTCCGACTACACGATCGCCGAACATCAGTCGTATCACGCGGTGTCCTATCAGACCGCACGCACCGACCTTCTCGGACTCGAGAGCGCTGGACTCTCGCGGTCTTGGAAGCGATCGAAAGCCCTGCATTTCGGACCGGTACCGCGCTTCGAAAGCGTCCTGCGAGAGGCCACGGAGACCGAGTAGCGGCCGTGCTCGGAGCAACCACAGAAGTCGTGACTGGTAGACTCGTAATGTGCTCCGCCGAGTCATCCTCGCCGCATTGCTCAGCACGCTCGCGTGCGATGGCTTCCCGCTCACGCGAGACGTGCGAGTCCAAAAGCTCGACACCGTAGCCTCGGCGCTCGATCGAGACCCGGACGCCAAGGTTCTAGAGTTCACAGCCATCCCGCGCCCTGACCTGCTGGGCTCCAAAAGCTGGGCCGTCCGAGGTGGCCACCGCGCCAGCAGTCAGAGCACGCCTCGCACGGCCGTGATGATTCCGCTCGTCGACGCAAGTTGGACGCCCGATCAACCCATCGCGGTCTGGGTTCGGCTCGACGCCAGGACCGACGACCCCAAAAGCCCCGCGATGCAGACGGAGATCGACGCGTTGCTCGACGCAGCGAAGGCCGGTCCCCTTCGTGTCAACGCGACGCAGACGCTCCCGGAGGACGTCGACATGGACGGTACGAACGCGTTCACCATCGGTGCCAAGCGAGCCATGGCCCAACATGGGTTGATGTCCCCCACGGGCGCAGTGCTGGCCACATGGCCCGCCAAGACCAAGGGCAGCGTACGGCTCGCAGACTGACGACGAGGCATTTTTCCACGCCGGACGGAATCCAAAGCGCCCCAGGGAGGACTACCGAAGAGTCCGCTCCCCGCGACAGGATGCTCGCTCTTACCTGCGGACGCTTACCTCTTACTTGGAAACTTGATGATGACGAACCCTTTGACTTGGCTGCTTCCGTGCGCCGCCGTTTTGACCGGCGCCCTCCTTTCCAACCCCGCCCAGGCGGGCATTCCCGAGTGCAACGGCATGCGGCTCGAGGACGCATTCAGCTGCGAGATTCGAGGCAACCTCGAGTGCGAGGCGGGCTGCGAAGACTTCGGCGTCTACAAGAAGGCCTGTGCAACGCAGCTTCACTTGGTCTGCCAAGACACGTGCACGCTCGATCCTGAGCCCACGTGCACGGATTCTTGCACCGAGCAGTGCTCGAGCGACTGCGACGCTGGCGTCAACGTCATCTGCCAGCACAACTGCTTCGGCGAGTGTGTCGGCGCGTGCGATGCCCAGTGCTCCGACGCCGACGACCCCGAGACCTGCCAAGCATCATGCGAGGCCACATGCGACGGGGAGTGCGACAGCCAATGTGCGGCCACCGTCAACGGTTCCTGCTACCAGCACTGCGTCGAATGCTGCGGCGGATCGTGCGGCGCACAAGCAAACATGACCTGCCAGACGGACTGCCAAGAAGAGGAGTTCGAGAGTTGCGAGTACGAGTTCCGTGCCGACTGCGACGCCTCGTGCACCGGCGACGGTGCGTTGTTCTGTGACGGCGAGTTCGTCATGGCGGGGCCCGAGTTGAACGGCTGCCTCGACGCCCTCGTCGCCACCGGCATCATGGAAGTCGAAGAGGCGATCGACGACGTGCTCGACGATGTCTCGATCGAGACCAATTCAGGTTGCACGGCCGGAGGACGTGGCGGCGCCGGCGGCTTGGCGAGTCTGTTCGTGTTCGGAATCCTGCTCGCCGGCCGACGACGACGCTGAACCGTCTCAAGATCGATCACCTGTACCGGACCGGGTCGTCTCCACCCGGCCGGCTGGATCGTGTGCGGCCCAGCCAAACCCCGATGAGGCAGGATGACCCAGCCCGCAGGACTGAACGTCCCAAATCAAAAAACACGATTCACGGGCACCAACCGCAGGAGATCGTAGATAGTGTTGGGTATGGATCGCTGGGACGACGACGACGCCTTCCAGGTCGCACGGGACTTGCACAGTGCCGCAGGCGTGAGCGCGATCCAAACGTCCACCACCGCCAACTGCGGTTTGGCGCGCGCGCCGATGGCTGCGCTCGACGCCCTCATCGAGACGGCGTGGTCCTTCCCAAGCTTCCGCGTCAGCTACGGCGCATTCGACGGACCCCGGGCGATCCGGTTCCATGCCAGCGCCGGCTCCGAGAGCCAGGCCGCACTCGACGGCATTCGCATCGACCTCTCCGATGCGCCACGGCTCATTGAGGCCCTTCGCAATGCCGATGCTCCTGTCGCGTTCGAAGATGCTCAATCCGATTCCCGAATGCGGCCGATAGCGCCAGCACTGGCGGAGCTTGGCGCGCGCTCGGTGCTCATTCTTCCCATCCGCCGCGAGCGCGAAGCTCAACCCTTCGGCATCGTGATGATGGACCGCCCCAAGCCC
>CAJXVA010000216.1 GCA_913061055.1 uncultured Pseudomonadota bacterium | reverse complement strand
GATCTACACTAGATCGCTCGTCGGCAGCGTCAGATGTGTATAAGAGACAGGCTGAGGATCGATGAGCAGCTCACCGAGTTCGATCACGCACTCGGTGTCGACCGAGCTGGGGTTTGCCGCAAGATCCGCCTCGGTGAGCAGGCCCTGCAAGACATCCGGCCATCGGAGATCCTCCGTTCTGATCCTCTCCGCTGGAAGCCGTCTGCGCTCTTCGGAGAACTCCCCGTCGAAGACACATTCGAGCTCTGCCGTCTCCTCGTCGAACAGGCAGGAGAGCACGTCACCGGGCGGCCCCTCGACCACCGCGACGGAGCACACATCGAGGCAGAGCGTGGACGGCCCCGGCGCGCCGGGAGCGACGTCGGCCAGGAGCTCCAGCGCCTCGTCGCGAGTCACCGACCGGGACTGCTCCTCTTCACCGTCGGGGCACGCAGGGAAACACCCCGCGGACAACGGGAGGTAGGCAAGCGCGACAGTCCCGATGACGTCTCGAAGGTTCACCCCCCGGTGGTGCCACACCGGGGTCAGACGATCACGTCCCGCCCGGCGCGCCCCCAAAAAAAACCGCACGCGGCCGCTTTGCCCCAGCGAAGCTCACTCCGGGCGTTCGACCGACACGAGGCGTTGCGTCATGTGGCAGTCGGTCTCGGTGTTCGCGACGACGCCGAAGACGTGAACCTCGACCGTGCCCTCGAGCGGCTTGCCGGCTTCTGCGGTTCCTCGGGCCCGGGCCGTCGACTCCAGATCGTCGCCGAACTTCGTCCCGTAGCCGCCCACATCCCAGCTTCCATCCGCGTCGACGCCTCCGCGCAGACGCACCGGGATATAGCCATCGAGGTTGATGCCGATGTGCCCGTCGTCGTCCAAGTCGACTCGTAGCCCTCCGCCGTCTTGGTAGACCGTGATCCACTCGATGGACTCGGCATCGCGCTCGCAGACTTCGTACGTCGTGCCACCGACGTCGATGGGTCCGCACGCACCCGCACAGGAGATGACGGTCGCCAGCGTCTCGTACGATCCGGAGAACACATCTCCGGCAGCATCGCCCTCGGGGATGCTCTCCACCACGTCTCGGGCGAGGTACTCGTCCTCGGCGGACTCCGGCAGCGCGCCCTGTGTCTCGCACCCAGGCGCGAGCCCGAGAAGAACGATCCATAGAATGCACTGCCGCATCGCGACGTCCTCTACCACCGCGTTGCACCGCTGGAAAGGCTCAGGCGCGAGCCTTGTTCTGGCTCGGGTTGTTGCGGACTGGGCTCGGGGGCGCACGACGACGCGTAGGGGCCCCCTGGGGGCGTCAGGGGAATGCGAGCAGCCGGAGGCGATGCGCGCTCGACACGACGACTTTTGTGCAAGCCCGGTTGTCGATGAAATGCCCGGATGTGCTGTACTCCGAGCGTCGTGAAGCTCTTGGCATGGATACAGGCGGCGCGCCCTCTCGCGCACGCCAACCTCGCGATGCCGTTGCTCGTTGGCGAGGTCCTTGGCTTTGCCCTCGTCGGACAATGGGACCTCCGACTCGTGCTCCTCACCCACCTCGCCGTGGTGTTGGACCAGCTGTTCATCGTCTTCTCCAACGACGTCGCGGACGAAGAATCGGACCGCGTGAACGAACACGCCACCCCGTTCTCGGGCGGCTCGCGGGTCCTCGTCGAGGGCAAGCTCTCGGCTCTGGCGCTGCGAAGAGCATCCTGGGTCGCCGCCCTCGCCCTCCTCGGGCTCGCCGCAACGATGGGTTTGGGGATGGGCCGACCCCTGCTCTTCCCGCTTTGGGTCGCGGGTATCGCACTGATGTGGGCGTACAGCTATGCCCCGCTCCGCCTGTCGTATCGCGGCTACGGCGAGATCGCGCAGGGCCTTGGGCTCGGCGTCGTGCTCCCGGTGATCGGCTTCTACACGGTCACCGGTTCCCTGGACACCATGCCGTGGCCGGCCCTGGTGCCGCTGTTCATCTTGGGTTTCGCGGGAAACATCAACACCGCGCTCCCGGACGCGCAGCCCGACGCCGCGACACAAAAGCGGACCTGGCCAGTTCGGTTTGGAGCGGGGCGCGCTCGCAAGCACATCCTGCAGTTCCTCGCCGTCGCCACCTTCATGACGCCGTTCGTCCTCACCGGAATGCCGCAATCCACGTGGTTCTCCGTCGAGGTTGGCCCCGCCGCCTTGCTGCTCGTCGGCGCCTTGGTGTGGCGTGATGCCGACGGCGACGACCGCCGCGGATGCGTCCGGTTCGTGTTCCTGGCCGCGCTCGCCCTCAACGTCTTGATGTTGGGCTGGTGCGCCGCCCTTTGGACCGCCACGGCGGTATGATCTCCGCGATGAGTCGCTCGCTCCACGCGCATACGGCCACCGAGCTCAAGGCCCTGCTCGATGCGGGAGACGTGACGTCGCGGGAGATCGTCGAGGACCTTCACCGTCGAGCGGACGACGTCGAGCCTCGGGTCAACGGATTTGCGCACGAGTTCCGCGACCGGGCGCTCAAGGAAGCCGACCAGCGCGATGAAGATCGCAAGCAAGGCAAGCCTCCCGGTGCGCTCCACGGCATCCCGATCTCCGTCAAGGAATCGGTCGATACCGCGGGCGTCGCGACGACGTGCGGCATGAAGGCCCGAAGAGATGAGCGACCGGTCCACAATGCGTTGGTCGTTCGAATCGCTCTTGCCCAGGGCGCGATCCTTCTCGGCAAGACCAACGTTCCGCAGACGCTGCTCGCCCCGTTCGAGTGCACCAACGAACTGTTTGGCACCACCAACAACCCCTGGAACCTCGGACGCGGGCCTGGCGGAAGCAGCGGAGGCGAAGGAGCGGTCCTCGCCTCGGGAACGAGCGTGCTCGGCATCGGCACCGACGTGGGCGGCTCGATCCGTTCGCCTGCAGCCCTGTGCGGCGTCTACGGACTCAAGCCGACAGCCGGCCGCTGGTCCAACCGCGGCTCCCAGGGTTCGATCCCCGGGCAAGAATTCATCCGACCCCAGATCGGACCGATGGGTCGCTCGACCGATGACCTGACCCTGTTCATGAAGGCCCTCGATCGGCCCGAGCACTACGCAGGCGATCGAGGCATCCCGCCGGTGCCGTTCCGTGACCCCGACACGATCGAGCCCAAGACACTGACGGTCGGATACTACGACGACGACGGCTACCTGACCCCCGCCGCGTCGGTTCAGCGTGCAGTCGAAGAGGCCGCGAGCCTGCTCGCCGACGCCGGCGTCCGCATTAAGCGAGTGCGACCGCCGAACGTGCACGAGAACCTCCAGCTGTTCTTCTCCGCGATGTCCGCGGACGGGCTGCATACCTTGCTCCAAGGCCTCGATGGCGAGCCCTTTGCTCAGCCGCTGCGCACCGTCGCCATGGCCAACCGGTCTCCACGTCACGTGCGTGCGGGACTGTCCAAAGTCGCCCGCATGATGGGCGAGACCCGCACCGCCGACATGCTGGATGCGCTGGGCGAGAAACGAACCCACGAGATGTGGGCCCTCGCCGATCGCCGCAATCGCGTCCGTCACGAGGAGATGGCTTTTTGGGACAGGGAAGGTATCGACGTGCTGATCACGCCAGCTCTTGCCACCCCGGCCGTTCCCCACGGCCTGAGCCACGACTTCACCGTCGGCTTCGCGAACCTCTCCCGCTACAACCTCCTCGACCAACCCGGTGGAGTCGTCCCGATCACGCGCGTTCGCGTCGACGAAACCAGGCGCGCCAACCCGCGAGATCGCGTCGAGAAGAAGGCGGCGGAGATCGAGTCGCAGAGCGTGGGCCTGCCCGTGTCGGTCCAGGTCGTTGGGCGCCCCTGGGAGGAGCCCGAAGTGCTCGCGACCATGCGCCTGCTCGAAGGCCTCGCCCGCCAACGCGACGGCTACCCGCACGTCCCGGTCGCGCCGTAGTCCGCCGCGATCGGGCGCGTCTCCCGACGCGAGACGAAGGCCGCGGCGAAGTTCGATCCTTGCTCTTTAGGGACATGATCTGTCCCTTCAAGGCACCAGGCTGGGCGCTCGCGGACCCCCGCTCGGTCGGAGGTCTCGCTTCCAAAACTCGTGTTTGGCAGTGAATGATCTCTACGAAAGACGCAGGTTTTTCCCCGCGTCCACGCCGTCTTCCGCACTCATCGGCAACGTCCCACGTGCCCACCGAGCAGCAAGAGCCCCTCCAAACACCCCGTAGAACGGTGATCCCGGGGACTGAGCCGTTTGAGCGCGGCACTGGCAGAGTCTGCATCCCGGGTCGCGGAGCCAACAAAAATAGCGGCTCAGATGCCTTGCGGGCCCGGCGGCCTCCGCAACATTGTGGTTCGCCTCCATCGTCACAACGCGGTGGGACCAGGAATACCAAGATGGCAAAAGCAAAAAAGGCCGTGGCGAAGAGCTCCTTCGTCGAGAAGAACCTGCAAACTGCGCTTGAAAAACTCGCTGTGGCAACCGCCGCGGTGGACAAGGCCGTCACCGTTCGCACCGCCGATGCCAAGCGAAACCTGACAGCCGTCAAGCGCCTGACCAAGCGGAAAGCGACGCAGACCAAGCGGAAGAAGCTCGCCGCCGGCCGGGTCAAGAAGGCCTCGTCCGTCGAGACTCGTGGAGCCCTGCGCACCGTCACCAAAGACCTCGCAGCGACCACCAAGGAGCTGGCAAAGGTCCGGGCTGCCAAGGCCGCCAACGCCGAAGAGCTCAAGGCGCTCAAGGCATCGCAGCGACGCATCAAGGGCTACAACAAAGGCATCGCGCAGACCGACCGCGCGCTGAACAAGAAGTAGTCGAGACGTTCCGACGTCTGACGAGCGGCCGCCCGCGGAAGTGTCCTTGGATGCTCTCCGCCGCGGCCGTTTTTTGTGGTTGGGCTTCTCAGTCCCTCAGCTGGCGGCGCAGGATCTTGCCGCTGGCGGACTTCGGAATCGCATCGATGAACTCGACGACCGCCAGCTCCTTGTAGGAGACGAGGTTCTCCGCGGCGAAAGAGATCACCGTCTGAGCATCGAGCGTTGCGCCCGGTGCGGTGACGATGAAGCCTTTGGGTCGCTCGCCGGCCTCGTCGTCGGGAATTCCGATGACCGCGGCGTCGACGATCGATTCGTGTTGCAGCAAGCGGGCCTCGAGTTCGGCGGGGGCGACCTGGAAGCCGTTGACCTTGATCAGTTCCTTGAGCCGGTCGACGATGTAGAAGTGGCCGTCTTCGTCGGCGATGGCCACGTCGCCGGTGTGTAGCCAGCCGTCATCATCGATGGTGGCCGCGGTGGCGCCGGCGTTGCCGAAGTAACCCCCGGTCACCTGAGGCCCACGCGCCCAGAGTTCGCCCCGCTCTCCAGGCCCGGCGTCCTCACCCGATTCGGGGTCGACCAGGCGGATCTGGGTGTTGGGGATCACCGTGCCCACCGATCCCGCCCGGTAGTTCTTCGTGTCCGTGGTCGTGAGGACGGGCGAGGTCTCGGTGAGGCCATAACCCTGACCGATGCCGCAGTCGAGGCGCTTGGCGGCCGCGGACGCGACCTCTTCGGGCAGGGGCGCTGCGCCGGAGTAGATCTGCTTCACGCTGCTCATGTCGTAGTTGTCGACGATGGGCTGCTTGGCCAGCGCCAGCACGATCGGCGGAACCAGGAACAACCGGGTCATGCGCTGCTCCTGCACGAGCTCGAGCATCTTGACGAGATCGAAGCGCGGCACGGTGACCACCGTCGCACCGTGTCCGAGCGCCATGTTCATCAGCACCTGCATCCCGTAGATGTGGAAGAAGGGCAGGACCGCAAAACAGACATCGTCTTCGCCGAGGTCAAAGAACGGACGCGCCTGACAGAGGTTGGCGACCAGGTTGCGGTGCGTGAGCATCACGCCCTTGGGAAAGCCGGTCGTGCCCGAGGAGTACGGCAGCGCGACGACGTGTGCCGCGTAGTCCACCTCGACCTGCTCTGCGAGTGGCTCGCCCTCGAGGGAAGACAGGGGCGGTGCGTCGCCGTCGTCCAGCAGATAGATGTGCTCAACCCCGCACGCTTTTGCGGCCTCCCTCGCCGTGGCGAGAAAAGCTTGGGTGGTGATGATGGCGGTCGCCTTGGAGTCCCGGAGCTGATGGCCGATCTCCGCGGCCCCGTAGGTCGGGTTCAGTGTGGTGATCGTGGCGCCGGCGTACGCCAACCCGTGAAATGCGACGGCGTACTGTGGAACGTTGGGCCCCATCAACGCCCACGTCGTTCCGGGCCCCGCCCCCTGCGCCTTCAACCCACCGGCCAATCGCCGGATTCGATCCGCCAGCTGGGCGTAGGACATGCTTCGCCCGTTCGTGCTGTCGATGAACGCAGCCTTGTCCCCAAGCCGGTCCGCATCCTTGAGCGCAAAATCGGTGATCGAGCAGTCCTCGATGACGATGTCGGGTCGCGAGCTTTCGAAGATACGCACGGGTAGAACCTACCGTAGCTGCGAGTGGGCTTCGACCACCGCGCAAGGCGCGCTACGCTCAACTCGGATACGTTTCTACGCTCCGATGTCGATGCCTCGAATGCGTACCTCTGGCCTGACCATGCTCCTCGCAACCGGCCTGCTCGCCTGCGGCAGCGACGGGGACGGAGATGGAGATGGCGACACCGGCTCCTCCAGCAGCGGGTCATCGGCACCCACCGGCTCCAGCTCCGTCGGACCCAGCGGCGGCACCACGACCGAGGGCACCACCTCCGGGGTCGAGACCGCCACAGACGGCCCCGGCTCGACCGGCATCACGGACTCGGGAACAACCCAGGGAGAATCCGAGACGCGTTCGGCCACCGGCTCGAGCACGGGCGGATCGTCTCTGCCGATCGACTGCAACGATGGCGAGCTTCCGATCCGCGTCGACGGAGGCGGCGGATACGAAACGGTCGGCGAGGGTGTGGCTGCCGTCCCGCCTGGCGGCACACTTTGGATCTGCCCGGGGGACTACACGTTGGATGACACGGTCCAGATCGAGCGCGACGTCAGCATCGTGGGTGCCAGCTCGGATCTGGTCAATCTCGTCGCGGCTGCAAAAGTCGATCGCGTGTTTCAAGTCCTCGACGCCAGCGTCACGTTCGAGGGCTTCGCACTCATCGGTGGGCAGTTCGGGATCAATGTCACCCACACCCAGGGCGGCGAGTTGGACACGACGACCATGCGGGACGTCCAGATCAGGGACTGTCAGCAAGCAGGTGTCTATCTCTCCACCACGTTCTCCATAGAGGACGGGTTCGGGCAAGCTGTCTTCGAGGACGTCGTTGTCGAAAACGTCGCCTCCGAAGAGGTTCAGGCGATCGCCGGCGTGGCCCTTCTCAACGTCAACGCGACGTTCTTGGACACGATCATTCGCGACAACGTCACGCGATCAGGCGGGCTGGAGCTCCTCGACGCCGAGGTCACATTCGAAGGCGGCCAAGTCATCCGCAACGAAGCGATGTTCCCCAATGGCGGAGGGGCGCGAATCGTCTCGGACCTCGTGTCCGCGCAGTTCACGATTGTCGACAGTGACTGGGGAGAAGGTGCCGAGGAAGAGAACCTTCCCAACGACGTGGATTGCGGCTCCGGTGCCAGCAACGACGTGGGTTGGCTGGGCAGCCCCGCGAACGCCGTGTGCGCCACGGATATCAAGGACTGCTGCACCCCGCAGTGATCGGGCCCGGTCCGCTCAGCAAGACAGTGCGGCCAACGATTCGACCGCCCAGCGGTTCGCGTTCAGATACGCCTCCACCAACGTGTCGGTCGAGAACTGCGACTCCATCAGCGAGTTCCATCGGCCAGCTTCATACTGCTCGGCATGGGTGATCAGCTGCCCCAGAGGCCCGGCTCGGTCGACGAGCGCAGCTTTGAGGACTTCGTCCAGTGGAAGCGGTCCCACGAGTTCCGTCATCTCGCGGTCGAACAGAGCGTCGAGGATGGAGAACAGACCCACGGTGAACGCCGTCGGCCCATCGATCCCGATGTCGTCGGCCAACAGTTCGCACATCCGCGCCCGGACAACGCCGATACGGATGAGTTCGGCTGGTTTGTCCTCGACGCTCGACAGGGCGACCAGAGCCACCCAAGCGCGTAGTTTGTTGTAGCCGAGCAGGCCAAGAGCTTGCCGCACATCGGTCAGCGGTTGCCGCAGCGAGAAGTGAGCCGAGTTGAGGTAGCGCAGCAGCCGGTAGCTGAGCGCCACATCCGCGCACACCAGCTCGACCAGGGTGCCGAAGTCGACCGTCGGGTCGCTGAGCTTGGAGAGCAAGCGAAGTGTCGACATGCGGTTGGCCGGCAGCTTCTCGCCCGTCACGACCTCGGGGCGGCACAGGAAATAGCCCTGAAAGAGATCGAACCCGAGCTCCATGCACAACCGCATGTCCGCTTGGTCCTCGACCTTCTCCGCCAACAACGTGACGTCGTACGGAGACAGCGCCTTGAGCGTGGACCGCATGGCGTCCTTGTCCCCGACCTCGATCTTGATGATGTCGGCGAGCGGGATGAGTGCCGCTCGGCTCTCTTCGTAGATGTAGTCGTCGAGCGCGATCGTGTAGCCGGCGTCCTTCAAGCGCTGCACCGCGGCGAGCACTTCGGGCGTGGCCGGTACATGCTCGAGAATCTCGACGACCACCTTGGAGGGCGGAAGCGCTTCCGCGTCTGGACTCAACAAGAGGTCCTCCGGGAAGTTCACATACGCCACGCCTCCGCCGACGAGCGCATCGATCCCGATCTCGGTGAACGCTGTGACGATGGTGGACCGCGACGCTGCCACGGCGTCCTCGATCCGGGCCGAGTTGGCGGCCGAGTCGCGGTAGAGCAGTTCAGCACCGATGACCTCGAGGTCACGGTCGAAGATCGGTTGGCGTCCTACGAATGCTTGAATCATGTCCGATCGTTCCAGCGCCTCGTGGAAACGGCGCGCCAGGAAGGACATCGGCGGAGGCGAACGTGGCTTGAGGCCGCATCGGACTCTCCGCCGAGTTCTCACGAATCTGCGGCTTGGAGCAGGATTCCAGCCTCTGCGAGGTCGTTCAGGGCGCTGGCGACGACGGCGGACGCCCCGAGCTGGGCCTCCTGCGCGGTGGCTGGCTCCCCCGACTCGGTGGGCAACGACAGATGCCCCTGGGCGACCCGCTCGACGACGAGAGCCTCCAGCTCCGCGACGCTCTGGGTGCCGTCGAGGGCTTCGACCAGCATCGCGTGGAGCGGATGGAGGGTCCGGTGGCCCAGATCGGGTGTCGAAACAAAGCCGAGCGACCGAGCCTCGACGCGGCTGAGCGGGAGCACCCGGGGCCTCGCCGACACCTGAGCCCCACCAGGGTCCGGCTGAGTATCCATTCCGGTGTGTGCCATCGGTCGAGCACTGCGTGTGAACACACTCGCCCTGAACTGACGGTAGATCGCTGCGTCGAGCAGCTGCTCGGCCGCCCGGCGATTCGGCGCGACCCGGGAGATCACTTCAACCGTCCGGGCGAGCGCGGCTGCTGGCACTCCGGTCTCAGCAACGTCGTCCACAAACCGGAGCCTCTGCGCTAGCGCCTGGTCCCAGACTTCGGTGACGGCCAAAGCGCGCTGATGGGGCGAGAGAAATTGCTGCTCGAGGAACGAGGCTGGCTGACCCAGCGCGGCGGAGACCTCGGAGTGCACCCAGGCGCCCTGGAGCGTGTTTGGCTTCGCGTCGGCATGAAGCGCGGCCAGTACGGCGCGAACCTGCTCGACGTCGTCCGTCTCGAGCCCGCGGAGTCCGAGCCCGATCGTCTCGCGCAACGCGGCGCCCGGCATCGCGTCGTAGCTGATGTAGCCGATGCCCTCCGAGGACAGGGCTCGGCGGAACAATCCAAACAACGCGACACCGACCGGCTCCGAGACCCAAGAGAGCACACCATGCGCGATGGCGTAGTCGAACGTCCCCGATGGCACATCGAACGTCTGCACGTCCCCGACCTCGAACCTCACGTTCGCGAGTTCAGCTTCGGCTGCCCGCGACCGCGCGATCTCGATGACGTTGGGGTCGATGTCGATCCCCAGAAACGTCGCCCTCGGTAGGCGGGCGGCCATCGCCATCAGATTCACTCCATGAGCACAGCCAACCTCCAGGACCGAGGCCGTCTCGTGATCTGCGGGGCTCAATCCCCAGCTTTGAGACACCCGCTGGAGCGCCCGAACATGCGTCTGCGGGATCGGCCGGTCGTCGTAGGTCCGCGTGAACATGGGGGTTCACTTTGCACCATCCGGGAATAGATCGGGGCAAAG
Organism: uncultured Pseudomonadota bacterium; assembly: GCA_913061055.1. GTDB lineage: Bacteria > Myxococcota_A > Polyangia > Nannocystales > Nannocystaceae > CAJXVA01. The sequence goes on along the minus strand of CAJXVA010000216.1, from coordinate 4,837 downwards.
CTACGTACGTTGCGTGAATACCCAAAACGACACGGCGTCACATGTGCGCCGTCATAGGTCGACCATGAAAAAGCTTTCCCTCCTCCTCCTCTCCTCCTTCGCCCTCTCAATCTCCGCCTGCGACAGCTCGGACGACGACAGCGAGACCCAAGCTGCCACCGCAACCGAGGGCTCGACGGACACCGATGGCACGACGGACCCCTCCGGTACCGGAACGACGGACCCCTCCGGCACAACGACGGATCCCTCCGGCACCACAGACCCCTCAGGCGAGACCGGCGACCCCTCCGGTGAGACCGGCGACCCCACCGGCTCTGGCGAGGGCGCATGCGTGTACCAGTGCTCCGCCGACGAGGACTGCCTCAGCGATGGCACGGACCTCGGCCTCACCTGCACCGACAACGGCATCTGCCTGAACGTCTGCGAGGCCGATGGTGACTGTGTCGCGCAACTCTCCGGGTGGAACTTCCAGCCGTGCGACAGCAACGATGCCTGCGCTGCGGGTCCCTGCGTCGATCTGGGCGACGGTGCCGGTGGATGTGCGACCGAGCCGACGGAGTTCGTCGACTGCGCGACCCTGATGATGGCCGAAGTCGAGGTTCGAGACATCGACGGCAACGCGGTCATCGTGTGTGGCAACGACAGCGGAGTGTGCACGGACATCGGCAACGGTGACATGACCTGCATGACGGACACCGAGGTCCCGACCTGCGAAGAGACGGGCTGCGGCGAAGGCTTCACCTGCGACGCCAACGACGGCCTGTGCCACTGCGATGACGACAACGCCTGCTCGGTGCTGGGAGACAGCTTCACGTGCAACGGCGACGGGTTCTGCGAAGCACCCGGCTGCGCCGACTCCTCCGAGTGCGACGGGGACCTGCCGTTCGACGGCGGATCGATCGAGTGCATCTAGTCTCTGAGGAAACCCTCTCGGTTTCCCTCGCTGCGGGAGCGGAGCTCCCTTCGCTCACCTGGAGCGATTCGCGAAGCGATTCGCGGAAGTGCCGAGTGAATCCGCAGGATTCGCGGAGCACCCTTCCAAGTTCGGGCTGCGCCCTCGCTGAGGTTGTGAGATGCGCTCGAGTCTAACCCGAGGCTGAAGAACGACGCGGCCCGTCTCGATGGGCCGCGTTTTTTTGCGTTTGCGAGAGGGGCGAACCGCTAAACCGCGCGGGTCAGGGTGCGTCTGGGGGCATCCGTGGTTAGGAGCGATGCCGAAGCTGTGTCGGGCACACTGCGAGCGCGGAGCGACACCGCCACGGATGGCCCCAGGCGTGCACTGGCGCGTGGGGTTTAGCGGTTCGTCTCTCTACACGGGGCCGATCGAGACTTCGAACCCAGCCTCAACCGTTCCGTAGGCGTTGACGACCCACAAGAACTCCTCACCGGCCGACGCATCCACGACGATCCGGCTGTCGATCACGTCCCCGCCGTCATCGTCACAGACCAGCTCCATGCCATCGCAGCCATCCCAGAGGGCGCCGATGACATCGATGCCCATCGACGGGTCGACGTCCGCGTAGAACTCGTACATGCCGGCTGCAGGCGCCACCCAGAAGAACACAACGTCCGGGTGGGTTCCGGGCAGGCAAGACTGGGTGAAGTCGTCTTCGAAGATCGTGATGTCCGGGAGCATCGCGCCGGCCTGCATCGCATCTTCGAAGTTGAAGTCGGCGCATGGAGGCGCTTCGATCATCCCGGACTCGGAGGCCGATTCACTCTCGCTGCTCGAGGTCTCCGACGAGACGTTGGTGGTGACGCCGCTCATGCCAGTCGTGGAGCTTCCTCCACCCGAGATCGGACCGCTCTCGCCGACAGTGGTCAACGTTGTCGCGGCGGTGGTGGTGCCAGAGGCCGAAGGGTCGGTGTTCGTCCCCAGGGTCGTCATTGACGAGCCCCCGGTGCTCGACGAGCTGGCGGTGCCGGAGCCCGCGTCGGTCCCCGCCGTGTCCGCAGGGACGCAGTCGTAGGCCAGCCCTGCCCCGGCATACTCGCCGTAGCGCTGTCCCGTCGGGCAGGTCGTGTCCGGAAAACTGCAGAACCCGGTCGACTGACACTGGCCCGCCACCCCGGCCACAACGCACATCGACGCATCGGAGCACGCGTACTCGCCCTCGCTGGTACACCCGACCAAGACGAGCGCAGCCACGCTCGAAAAGACCCAGCGACCCACCGCTCGACGGTAGCACAACCTGCTCGCGGGCCTCCTCTCGTTTGGGGCTCGTCAGGTGCCGAGCAGTTCGGCCGCGCTCGGCATGGGGACGAAGCCGGGAAGCGCTTCGAGTCGTTCCAGCCACGCACGCACGTTCGGGTAGGGCTCGAGGCTGATCCCACCCTCCGGAGCCACGCGGATGTAGCTGTAGCAGGCAACGTCGGCGATCGTCGGGCGCGTTCCGACCAGCCACGGTTGGTCGGCGAGGTGCGGCTCGAACAACGAACCCAACACCGCATCCGCGGTCGCGACCGCGCGTTCGTGATCGATCGTCGCCCCGAACAGCTTCACCAACCGCGCCGAGCTTGGACCGGCCCACAGCTCGCGGGAACTGACCGATAGCCACGACTGTACCTGCGCCGCGAGTCCGGGGTCGCGCGGCAGCCAGGTGCGCTGGGGATCGTGGGTCAAGGCCAGGTAGACGAGAATCGCGGTCGAGTCTCGAACGACGGTGTCGCTGTCGACAAGGACCGGGATCTGCCCCAGAGGGTTCAGCGCGAGGAACTCGGGCTTTCGGTGCTCGCCCCCCCGGAGGTCGACCTCGACGGATTCGAACGGTACGCCGAGGAGGTGGAGGAACGCACGTGCCCGATGGGCATGACCGGAGATGGGGCTTTCGTAGAGTTTCATGGGTGTCTCTGGGTGTTTGGAGGAAAGGAGGAACTCAGGTCCGCCACCGCAACGGCACGACCCCACGGCGCCGAACAACCGACGCCGGAACCACGCGCCAGTGACGGGCTGCGTCCTCGGAGCTCTCGGCCAAGTGCAGCGTGGCGCGCCCGGTCAACTGCAGCAGGTCCCCTCGCTCGAAGTCGACAAACAGAAGACCCGCGACCGGATGGCGGACGAAGTTGCCCAGCGTGTTGAAGAAGTTGTTGCCCGCGTAGTCCGGAATGACCAGCGTGCCGCTGTCGTCGATCCCAACGAAGCCCGCAGGTCCCCCACGGTGGGAGACGTCGACGTCGACCGAGCCGTCCTCATGTCGGGCATACGACGCAACGAAGAACGTGTCGGCCGCCTCGATCATCGCCCTTGCGTCCGCGTCGAGTTCTTCGAAGCGCTCAGCCTCGGGGGTCTGGGACGTCACCGGTTCGAAGATCGCCTCGCGCCGAGTGATGAAGCGTGGGCAGTTTCCAAACGACTGGGTCACGTGCACGAGCAACCCGTCGCCTGCGACTTCCTGCACCGCCCCGTTCGCTCGATTGCGACGACGCGTATGCGGCTGAATGCCCAACATCCCGATCGGCGCACCGACCTCGAGCGAAGCGGGGTCTTCGGCGTCACCGGCCGCATCGATCTCGAGATGCGTGTCATCCGGGGAGCGAACGAAGCCCGGCGCTCCAGCCCGAAGCGTCGCCCAGGGACGACCCGCGCTGTCGACCGATCCCAGCACGATGAATGGCAACCCCTCGAAGAAAGAGCGGTGCTGCTCGGGCATGTACGCCCGAATCACCTTCGGCCCGACCGCCGCCATCTTCTCGTGGGAGCCAACGGATCGCTGCAGCTCCACCTCTCCGGCGTGCCAGGGCGATGGGAGCGTGTTCTGAGGGGTTGAGGTCGCCATGGCCGGGTCCTGCGCTCTACTGTGACCGTTGACCACATCGTCGTGAATGGCGATTCAGCGCAACCCACCCTTTCAGAACCTGCAACAATCAGTCGATGGACCGTCTTGGCGCGATGGAGGTGTTTGTTCGTGTTGTCGACGAAGGCTCCTTCGCAGGAGCGGCTCGTGCCCTCCGCCTCAGCGCCCCCTCCATCACCCGTGCTGTGGCCAGCCTGGAGGACCATCTCGACACCCAACTGCTCACGCGGACGACCCGGCGGCTTGCACTCACCGATTCGGGACGGCGCTACGTCGAAGACTGCCGTCGCATCCTGGCCGAACTCGACACGGCCGAAGCCGCGGCGACCGGAGCGTTCGTGCGCGCCAAGGGGACGCTCCATGTCACGGCCCCGGTCATGTTTGGTCAAGCGCACGTCCTGCCCGTCCTCGGCGAGTTCCTGGACCAGCATCCGGCCGTCGACGCCCGCACGCTCTTCCTCGACCGGATCGTTCACCTCATCGACGAGGGCATGGATGTGGCTATCCGTATCGGACACCTCCCGGACTCCAGCCTTCGGGCGATTCGGGTGGGCACCGTGCGCAGTGTTGTGGTGGCCGCCCCGCACTACATCGAGGAGCACGGCCCACCGCTCGAGCCCGAAGACCTACTGCACCACGACATTGTGGCCGTGAGCCGATCGCCGGCGCCCACCGTGAAGTGGGACTTCGGGACCCGCGACGCTCAGGGCGTCACGTTGGAGCCTCGCCTCTGCGCCAACACCATCGCGACCGGCCTCCACGCCGCCGAGTCGGGTTGGGGCGTGACCCGGTTGTTGTCCTACCAGGTCCACGAGGCGATCGCCGCCGGCCGCCTCGTTCGTGTGCTTGCCAATGCCGAGCGTGGGCCGATCCCGGTGCACCTGGTGCATCCCGACGCGCGGCATGTCTCCGCCAAAGTGCGAGCGTTTCTGGAGTTCGCCAGCGCCAAGCTTCGGCTTCGTCTGTCCACGATCGCGAAGGCGTTCCCCTAGTACCGCAGATCTGAAGTTCGTTCCGGGTTTCGTGGGACGCCTCAGAGCAAG
>CAJXVA010000215.1 GCA_913061055.1 uncultured Pseudomonadota bacterium | reverse complement strand
ACGAGATGTAGAGAGGTCTCGTGGGCTCGGAGATGTGTATAAGAGACAGATGTGGAACCGCTGGGTCGCGGGGCTCCCGGCCGGCATTTTGGCCCGGACGCTGGGACTGCGCGGCGACGCCTTCACCTTGGATGCCGCCTGCGCCTCGTCGCTGTTCGCGATCCAGATCGCCGCCGACAAGTTGCGGCGCCGCGAAGCCGACCTCGTGCTGACCGGCGGGGTCTCCCGACCCAGCACGCTGTACACGCAGATGGGGTTCTCCCAACTGGGGGCCTTGAGTCCCACCGGACGATGCTCGCCCTTCGACGCCGCCGGGGATGGCCTCGTGGTCGGGGAGGGCGCAGCCATGCTCGCGCTGGAACGACTCGACGACGCGATCGCCCACGGCCACACCGTGCACGCGCTCGTCCGTGGGGTTGGGCTGTCCAACGATGTCGATGGCCGACTGCTGGCGCCCTCGTCGGAGGGACAGCTGCGAGCGATGGCCGCCGCGTACCGGGCCGCGCAGTGGAGTCCGGGCGACGTCGAACTCATCGAGTGCCACGCGACCGGGACCCAGGTCGGCGATGCGGTCGAGTTCGACAGCCTGCGTCAGCTGCGGGCCCAGGGCACACAGCTGGCCGCCTGTACGTACCTGGGCGCGTCCAAGGCCAATGTTGGTCACTTGCTCACGGCCGCAGGCGCAGTGGCGACGATCCGGGCCGTCTGGGCCCTGACCCAAGGCCAGATTCCCCCGATCGCCAACTTGCACAGCCCCAGCGAACGGCTGGCGCTGGACGGGTCGGGGCTCGAGCTTCCCCGGGCGCCTGTGCCGTGGCCGAAGACCGGCCGCCCCCGACGCGCCGCCATCTCCGGGTTTGGCTTTGGTGGCACCAATGCCCACGTGCTGCTGGAGCACCCCGAGGCGGCGGCGCAACGCGCGACTCAGGTCTTCGTGCCTTCTGCGCAGCGTTCGGCGATCGCCATCGTTGGATTGGGCGCGCACATCGGGCCGTGGACCTCCCTGGATGCGGTGCGGGAACGCCTGTTCGACGACGAGACCCCCGCGCCCCCGGCCAAGAAGCAGCGGTTCGCAGACCTTCGGGATGCGCCCCCAGGATGGTTCGTCGATGCGCTCGATGTCCCGGTGGGACAGTTCAGGATTCCGCCCTCCGAGCTCGCCGAACTCCTGCCGCAGCAGCTGTTGCTTCTGGATGCCGCGACCGCGGCCATGGCCGATCGCCGCGGTGAGACGCCCGGACCCGATGGAACCCGCAGTGGGGTGTTTGCGGGCGTCGAACTCGACTTCGGCACCACCGACTACCATCTGCGCTGGGTCGTTCGTGCCCGGGCACCGCAGTGGGCGGCCGCGCTGGGTCGCACCTCGTCCGGGCCCGCGTTCGAGGCGTGGGTCGATGGACTCTGCGATGCACTTGGCCCCGCTTTGTCTCCGGACCGCACCATGGGTGGGCTCGCCAGCGTGGGTGCCAGTCGGGTTGCGCGGGAACTGAAGTTCGGCGGACCCTGCTACGCGCTGTGCAGCGAGGAGAGCTCCGGGCTGTCCGCCCTGCAAGTCGCCGCGCGTAGCCTTGCCTCCGGCGATCTCGACCTGGCGCTCGTGGGCGCCGTGGGGCTGGGGGCCGACGTTCGGTCCTGGCTGGGTTCGGGGGCCGCCGGCGAGGCCGGCCCGTCGAGCGAAGGCGCCGCGGCGGTGGTGCTCATGCGGCTCGACGATGCCCTGGCCGCCGGAGAACGCATCTACGCCACCCTCGATGGCCTCGGGGCTGCCAGCTCTGGCGGCGCACTTCGGCCGGAGCCGACATCCACCGCGGTCGTGGCAAGCCTCGCCCAGGCCCGGTCGGAGGCGCGTGCCGATGCGCTGCACATGCTCGACCATGCAGGGGCCCAGGGAAGCCGCTGGGCGGGACCCGAGGCGAATGCCGACGCGATGCTGCACCTGAGCACCGCGACTCGGTTGGGGCACGCGGGCGCTGCCGCGGGGTTGCTGAGCGTGGTCGCCACCGCGCTGCGCCTGCATCACCAGGTTCTCGACGCCCCCTCAACCGCCGCCGATCTCCGCACGCCGACCGGGTCGCAGCGCTGGATTCACGATCGCGCAGATGGCCCCCGCACGGCTGCGGTGGGGGCCTTGTCCTCGATGGGGCACGTGGCGCATGCGGTGCTTCGCGAACACGCCGAACACGTCGTGGCGTGGACCCCCCCGCGCCGCGAAGGGCTGTTCGTGGTCGGCGGCGACGATCGGGCTTCCCTGGCGGTCGGGCTGCGCCGGTTGGCGGCGGTCGCCGACGATTCTCCATCGCGACCCGTGCACGCGCTGGCCCGGGGGTGGTTCAAGGAGCACGGTGCGTCGCTGAGTTCCGCCGCCCGAGCCCTGTCGCTCGTGGTGCGGAGTCCGGCTGAGCTGGCCCCGCTGTGTCGCGACCTGGCCGACGAACTGGACACCGCCGGTCCGCTCACGCCTCGCGCCGAGGGCAGGGTGATGTTCACCGAGACGCCTCTGGGACCCGCCGGCGAGGTCGCGTTCGTGTTCCCCGGGTCGGGCAGCCAGTTCGTCGGTATGGGCCGCAAGCTCCTGCTCGAGCACCCCGAGGTGGCCCACCTCCAGGAGGAGGGCCACGCCCGCCTGCGCAGCCAGTTGCAGGCGGAGCTGTGCTGGGGCACCGACGCCGAGACCTTGGGGGCCGACGCCCAGGGGCTGATCCTCGCCCAGGTCACCCTCGGCACGCTCGCCTCCGACGTGGTGCGGGGCTTCGGCGTCCAGCCGCACGCGGTCATCGGCTACTCGCTCGGCGAGACCGCCGGGCTGTTCTCGCTCGGCGCCTGGAAGGACCGCGACGGCATGCTCCAGCGCGTCAGTGAGAGTCCGTTGTTTCAAACCGAACTGACCGGCCCCGCACACGCGGTCGCCCGTCGCTGGGGGCTGCCCCAGGGCACCGCTGTGCAGTGGAGCCTCGGCGTCGTGCATGCCGAGGCTGCGGCTGTCGACGCCGCGCTGCGGGGTGAAGAGCGAGCCTACCGGCTGATCGTCAACACGCCGACCGCCTGCGTGGTGGGCGGGGACTCGGCTGCGGTCGCCCGGTTGATCGACAGCCTCGGCGCCGACTTCCATCCCCTGCAGGGGGTCACGACCGTCCACTGTGACGTCGTTCGTGATGTCGAGGACGCCTACCGAGCGCTTCACGTGCTCCCCACAACCCCGCCGCCCGACGTCCGGTTCTACAGCGGGGCGTGGGGCAAGAGCTACCGGGTGACCACCCAGACCGCGGCCGACTCGGTGACAGCGCAGGCGATCGATGGACTCGACTACCCGGCGGTGATCCGCCAAGCCTGGCAGGACGGCGTGCGGCTGTTCGTCGAACTCGGTCCGGGATCCTCTTGCAGCCGGATGATCGACGCCATCCTCCGGGGCTGGGGCGAGCGCCCCTTCTTCGCGCGGTCGGTCTCCTCGCCCACCAGTCAGGGTCGCAGCGCCCTCGTTCGCCTGCTGGGATGGCTGGCGACCCATCGTGTCGCCCTCGATCTCGCGCCGCTGTACACCGCCGACCCGTTCGTCCGTCCGAGCGGATCCCCGGATGCTCCTGGGCGCGGTGCGGTGCACCTGAACGTCGGTCGTGCGGCCCTCGGGGCGCTGCCAACCGACCCGGTACCCGCCGCACCGGCGGCCGAAGTCGCCTCGGCACGTCCCAGCCCCCCCGTCCGCTCCGCTCCGTCTGCCATGCCTGCCTCTCCTCCTGTCATCGGCTCCGCGTCCCCGGCGTGGCTGGCCCCGCTTTCGGCGACGGCCGATGCCCACGCGGCCTTTCTCGCCAGCCAGAGCGCGTTCATGGAGGCCGCGACCGCGATGCTGGCCTCCCGCGGGTCCGCCCCACCGCAGCTCGCGGCACGTCCCCCGGCGCCCCCACAGATCTGGACCGACCCGAGCCCTCCGCGGGCCCTGGACCGTGAGGCGTGCCTGCGCTTCGCGACCGGCAAGATCGCAGACGTGTTGGGTCCCTCATTTGCGGCCGCCGACGCCCATCCCACCCGGGTGCGCCTGCCCGACGAGCCGCTGATGCTGGTCGATCGGATCCTCGACATCGAGGGCGAGCCCCACTCGATGTCGCACGGCCGTGTGGTCACCGAACACGACGTTCGGCCCGGCCTTTGGTACCTCGATGCCGATCGCATTCCGACCTGCGTCGCGGTCGAGGCCGGACAAGCCGACCTGTTTCTCTCGGCGTTTCTTGGCGTCGACGCGCACACCCGCGGTGATGCGGTCTACCGACTGCTCGACGCCACCGTGACGTTCCACGGTCGGCTGCCCTCCGTAGGCTCGACCATCCACTACGACATTCGCATCGAGCGCTTCTTCCGGCAGGGCGAGACCTGGCTGTTCCGCTTTGGGTTCGATGCCACCGTCGACGGCGAACCGCTGATGACGATGCGAGACGGTTGTGCGGGGTTCTTCTCCGAAGCTGCACTGGCCGCAGGGAAGGGGGTCGTCGATGGCGGCCTGATGGCCCAGCGCCCCCGAAGCCACGTGTCCGAGCGCCCCTCGTTCGCGCCCCTGGCCTCGCGCACGCTCGATGCAGCCCAGCTCGAATCCCTACGGGCAGGCGACCTGGTCGCCGCCTTCGGGGACGCGTTTGCCGGGCTGCCGATCGACAAGCCGCGCACGCTCCCCGGCGCGCCGATGAACCTCGTGCACCGGATCACGCGGCTGGATCCTGGCGGTGGCGATTTCGGTCTCGGCGTGGTCGAGGGCGAAGCGGATATCCACCAAGACGACTGGTTCATCACCTGCCACTTCGTCGACGACCCGGTCATGCCCGGGACGCTCATGTACGAGTGCTGTCTGCACACGCTACGCGTGTTCCTGCTGTCGCTCGGTTGGGTGGCGGACGCGCGGGCATCGTTCGAGCCCAAAGAGGGCGTGCGCAGTCGCCTCAAGTGCCGCGGCCAAGTGCTCGGCCACACCAAGGTCGTCACCTACAAGGTCACGATGCGCCAGTTCGGTGCCGACCCCGAGCCCTGGGTCATCTGCGATGCGACCATGTTCGCCGACGGCAAGCGCATCGTGGACATCGAGGACATGTCCTGCCAGCTGCGAGGCGCGACGGCGCAGACGCTGCAACGCACCTGGGGATCGGCGGGGTCCACCGCTGCGCCGGCCCGCATCTACGACAAGGCCAGCCTCCAGGCGTATGCCTACGGCAAGCCCAGCGAGGCGTTTGGGGCCGCCTACACGGTATTTGATGGTCCCGACCGCAAGATCGCCCGGTTGCCCGGAGCCCCCTTTCAGTTCATGGATCGCGTGCCGCAGGTGTCCGGCACACCGTTCGTGTGCGAGGCCGGCCCCAGCTGCGTGGCCGAGGTGGACCGCGAGACCTGGGCCTGGACGCTGGAGGCCAACGGGCAGGAGGACATGGCCTTCGCGGTCCTGCTGGAGATCGGGCTTCAGGCCTGCGGCTGGCTCGCCGCCTTCGCGGGCTCGGCCCTGACCGCCGACGTCGACCTCAAGTTTCGCAACCTCGGCGGCAAAGCGACGCTGCACCGACCGATCACCGCGCAAGACGGTGTCTTGGTGATGCGATCCACGATGACCAGTGTGTCCAAATCCGGCGGCATGGTGATCCAACACTTCGATTTCGGGGTCTACGGTGCGTCCGGCGACACGATCTACGAGGGCACCACGTACTTCGGCTTCTTCACGCTCGGAGCACTCGCGGAGCAGAAGGGCCTGCGGGAGGTGACGCCGCACCAACTCTCAGCGGCACAGCGCGCCCGGAGTCGGCCGCCGATGCGGGTCCCCGATACCGCCCCGATGCCCACCGACAAGTGGCGGATGATCGACCGCGTCGATCTGTGGGTGGACGACGCGGGAGCGCACGGGCAGGGCTTCATCGAGGGCTCGATCGACGTCGACCCGAGCTTTTGGTTCTTTGCGGCGCACTTTCACGAGGACCCGGTTTGGCCCGGCTCGCTGGGGCTCGAAGCGTTTCTCCAGCTGCTCAAGGTCTATGCCATCGACCGCTTCGATCTGGGCGAGAGCGCCGCGTTCTCGACCATGCCCGTCGGCCATGAGCACGCTTGGGAGTATCGAGGGCAGGTCGTTCCGTCCGCGAGCACCGTGACCGTGCAGGTGCACATCGTCTCGGTGGACCCCCAGCGCCAGGTCGTCGAAGCCGAGGGCATTCTCGTCGTCGATGGTCGGCCGATCTACGCCATGCAGCGGTTCGCTCTGGAGGCCCGATGAACTATGACAACGTCTATCTGCACGGCTTCGGCTACGCGCTCGCGCCGGTGATCGTCGCCACCGAGGACCTCGAGGAGGAACTCGCCCCCACCTACGCCAAGCTCCGCGTCCCGCCGGGGCAGCTGCAGAGCATGACCGGCATCGTCGAGCGGCGCTGGTGGGAGCCAGGCTACCCGGTGACCCAAGGGGCAATTCTCGCAGCCGCGCGTTGCCTCGAGGCTCATGACGTCCGCGCACAGGACATCGGCATGCTCGTCTACGGCGCGGTGTGCCGGGAGCACTTCGAGCCCGCCACGGCGTGCCACGTGGCCGCGGGGCTCGAGGCACGCGGCCACGCGATCAGCCCGACAGCCGCGGTGTTCGATGTCAGCAACGCGTGTCTGGGCGTCATCACCGGGATCATCGAGGTCGCCAACCGCATCGCGCTGGGCCAGATCGAAGCCGGGCTGGTCGTGGCCTGCGAGACCGCCCGCGAGATCAACGAAGCGGCCATCGCTCGCCTCAACGCCGATCCCACGATGGCCCGCTACGTCAGCTCGGTGGCGACCTTCACGGGAGGCTCCGGCGCGGTGGCGGTCTTGGTGACCGGCAAACGCTACGGGGGACACAAGCTGCACGGCGTCGCCACCCGAGCGGCACCGGCCCACCATCGCCTGTGCCGTTGGGGTCTGGAGCCGCACCCCAATGCGACCGCTCCGGGCGATGACCCGGCGCTGCGGCCCTTCGCGGCGACCGATGCATCCGGGGTCCTCGAGCACGGCGTCACGCTGGGCCGCGAGACCTGGTCGGACTTCCTGGAGACCACAGGGTGGACGAGTGCACAGATCGACCGGACGGTGTGCCATCAGATCGGCGCCGCCCACCGCAACACGATGCTGAGCACGCTCGAGCGGGATCCCGCGGCGGATTTTGCCGCCTACGAGCACCTCGGCAACATCGGCACCGTAGCCTTACCGCTGGCCACCGCACTGGCCGGTGAACGCGACTTCTTGCTGCCGGGCCACCGCGTGGGCCTGCTTGGAATCGGCAGCGGCCTCAACTGCATGATGCTTGGAGTGACCTGGTGAACGAGACGCTCTATCCCTTCAACACCGCCGTGCTCGATCGCGGGGGCCATCGCTACCACTACGTCGACGAAGGACCGAAGGACGGCCCGGTCGTCTTGATGGTCCATGGCAACCCGACGTGGTCGTTCTACTGGCGCAACCTGATCTCGGCGCTCAAAGAGACGCACCGGGTCATCGCCCCGGACCACATCGGCTGCGGTCGCTCCGACAAGCCACCCGAGGAGGAGTACGAGTACACGCTGCGCTCTCGGATCGACGATCTGGGGGCCCTGGTGGAGCACCTGGGCCTGCAAGACATCACCCTGGTTGTGCACGACTGGGGTGGGGGGATCGGGTTCGGCTGGGCGGTCGACCACGCCGAGCAGATCAAGCAGATGGTCGTGCTGAACACGGCAGCGTTCCACTTGCCCTCCGGCAAGACGTTTCCCGCAGCACTCACGCTGGCGCGCGTTCCGGGCCTCGGAGGTCTGCTGGTGCGAGGCGCCAACGCCTTCGTGCGCGGTGCCAACCGGTTCTGCGTCACCAAGCGCCCCATGTCCGACGAGGTCGCCGCGGGGTACCTGGAGCCCTACCAAAACTGGTCCGACCGGGTCGCGGTGCACCGCTTCGTGACCGACATCCCGCTTCACCCCCGCGACCGGGCGTTTTCGGCGATCGAGGCGACCCAAAACGGGCTCTCGCGGCTCGAGGGCAAGCCGATGTTCATCGGGTGGGGGCTCAAGGACTTCGTGTTTGACCGCCACTTCCTCGCCGAGTGGGAGCGCCGATTCCCCGAGGCCCAGGTGCATCGTTATGAAGACTGCGGGCACTACATCCTGGAGGACGCGACCGAAGACCTGGTCCCCAAGATCACGGCCTTCATCGAGCCGCCCGCGTCCCAGCCGGAGGCTCGGGCATGAACACCGCGGCGCCGGAGTTCCTCAACGTCGCCGCGTGGCTGCCTCGCCGGGCCGCGGAGCAACCCGACTCGCTCGCGGTCGCCGTGGCCCGCAAGGGTCCCGGAGGGACGACGGTCTACGATGAACTCACCGCGGCGCAGCTGGAGGCCCGGTCCAACAAGATCGCCCACGGACTCACCCGGATCGGCATCACCCGCGGGGTGCGGACCGTCCTCATGGTCACGCCGGGGCCGGACTTCTTCGCGCTGACCTTTGCCCTGCTCAAGGTGGGCGCGGTCCCGGTCTTGGTCGACCCCGGCATGGGCGTGAAGAACCTTGGAACCTGTCTGGCCGAAGCCCAGCCCGAGGCCTTCATCGGCATCCCCAAGGCCCATGTCGCCCGCTTCGCGCTGGGCTGGGCCCGAAAGACCGTGCACATCAAGGTCATGGTCGGACCTCGGCTCCCCGGCGGCGGGGTGACGCTTTCCAAGCTCGAAGCCCAGAGCCCCGACACCCCGTTCGATGCGATCGAACCCGACGCCGAGGAAATGGCGGCTGTGCTCTTCACCTCGGGCAGCACCGGCGTTCCCAAGGGCGTCATCACCCCCCACCGGGTGTTCGCCAATCAGGTCCGTCTGCTGCAGGAGTGCTTTGGCATCGAGCCCGGCGAACGCGACCTCGCGACGTTCCCGTTGTTCGCGTTGTTTGGCCCCGCGCTGGGCATGGCGTCCGTGGTGCCGATCATGGACGCGTCCCGGCCCGCACAGGCCGATCCCAACAACCTGATGCAGGCACTGCGCGACTACGAGTGCACCAACATGTTTGCCTCGCCGGCGCTCATCGACAAGCTCGGGCGGCACTGTGAGGCCAAGGGGCTGAAAATGTCGTCGCTGCGGCGGGCCATCTCGGCCGGAGCGCCCGCGTCGATTCCCTCACTCGAACGCTTTGCTCCGTGCCTCACGGACGGCGCGCAGGTTTTCACACCGTACGGGGCAACCGAGTCGTTGCCGGTCGCGGTGCTGGGCTCGGACACCATCCTCGGGGAGACGCGGCACGGAACCGAAGCGGGGCAGGGCGTCTGCGTCGGCGCCGCGGTGCCATCGATGGAGATTGCGATCATTCCGATCTCCGACGAGCCCATCCGCGCCTGGTCCGACGTGACCCCGTTGCCCACCGGCGAGATTGGAGAAATTGTGGTCAAGGGTCCCGTCGTGACGCCGGGCTACTACCGTCGCGAGGACTCCACCGCCCTCGCCAAGATCCCCGACGGTGACACGGTCCGTCACCGCATGGGCGACGTCGGCATGCTCGATGCGCAAGGGCGCCTGTGGATGTGCGGCCGCAAGGCGCACCGCGTTGAGACGGCCGCGGGACCGATGTTCACCGTGCCCAGCGAGGCGATCTTCAACACCCTGCCCGAGGTTCGACGCTCGGCGCTCGTCCCCATCGGAGCGGCCGGCCAGGCGCGCCCGGCGATCTGCCTCGAGCTCATGCCCGGTGCCGACTGGTCGGCCGTCGAGCCGAAGATCCGCGCCCTGGCTGCCGAGCACGAAACGACGCGACCGATCGAGACGTTCCTTCTGCACCGCGGGGGCTTTCCCGTGGATGTACGCCACAACTCGAAGATCTTCCGTGAGAAGCTCGCGACGTGGGCGGCGGCGGAAAGCAGATGAGAGCACTCGTCACCGGCGGTGGGGGCTTCCTGGGGCGCGGCATCGTGTTCGCTCTGCTCGGAGAGGGACACGAGGTCCGCACCCTGACCCGGGGCGCGTATCCAGAGTTGTCCAACGCCGGCGTCGAGACGCTTCAAGGGGACATCGCAGACCCCGAAGCCGTCTCGGAAGCCGCGAAGGGGTGCGATGTGGTGTTTCACGTCGCCGCGATGGTCGGTGCGGCGGGGGCGTACGAGGACTTCCATCGCACCAACGTCCGCGGCACCCAAAACGTCATCGATGCCTGCCGCACCCATGGCGTGGGCAGGCTCGTGTACACCTCCACGCCCAGCGTCGTGTTCAGTCACGAAGACCTCGAGGGCGTCGACGAGTCGCATCCGTACCCGAGCAGCTACGACGCGTTCTACCCCCAGACCAAAGCCGAGGCCGAGCGTCTCGTGATGGCGGCCAGCGATGATGCGCTCCGCACGGTCTGCTTGCGCCCACACATCATCTGGGGGCCAGACGACAGCAGTCTGCTTCCCCGGCTTCGCGAACGCGCCGACCGCCTCAGGCGCATCGTCACTCCTGGGCCGCCCAAGAAGATGGACATCACGTTCATCGACGACGCCGTGTCAGCCCACTTGCTCGCCGCCGACGCCCTGAGCGCCCGCCCCAAAGCCGTGGGCGGCAGGGCGTACTTCATCTCGTCCGGGGAGCCCGTGGAGATCTGGGCGTTCATCGATGCGGTCCTCAAAGCGACCGGCTCCCCGCCGATCCGAGGTTCCGCGCCGCGCGGCTTGGCTTTGGCCGCCGGCTGGGTGTTCGAGACCGCGCACAAGTGGGTGGGGGCCAGCGGTGAGCCCCGCATGAGCCGGTGGATCGTGCGCGAGCTGACGACCTCGCACTGGTTCGACATTTCGGCTGCCCGTCGGGACCTGGGGTACGAGCCGCAGGTCGACCTGCAGCGTGGCTTGGGCAAGCTCGAGCGCTGGTGGGACGCGGACGAAACCGGCGTCATGTCCAGTCAGGGCTGAATGCACGGCGTTCGGGGGCCGTCGTACCCCGCACAGCCTCGAGCAAGCGGACGCCGCGAGGGCAAACTCCTGCACCGTGGCAGCGTGCCGTTGCAGCCTGCAACGCCCCGTTGTCTCCGGGGCCCGCAGCGCAGGTCCTTTGCGCATGGCACGATCCTTCCATGAGGGTCGTGCGTATGACGGACTGGACGCGAATGTGGGGAGCGCGTCTTCTGGCCTCGTCGCTCCTTGTCGCCTGTGGCGGTGGAGGAAGCGGAAGCGGAGGCGGAAGCGAGACCGAGGGGGACACGGAGACGGGCACAGGTCCGAGTTCGGGGACCCTGGGGGAATCCTCTGGAAGCACGGCTGCCGATGAGAGCTCAGGGGACGAGACGGGGGAGCCCGATGCACCCGTCGAGGTCGAGTTCCTGACACCCACCGAGCATTTGGTCCGGGTGTCGATGGCGCTGCGCGGGGTTCGTCCCGCACCCGAAGATGTGGCCGCGGTCCAAGACGACCCCGGTGCGCTGGAGGGGCTGGTCGATGGCTACCTCGATTCGCCGGCTTTCGGACGCACCGTCATGAACCTGCACAACGAGGCGCTGCTGGTCGAGCCGGACTACGCCTACTACCCGGCGGGATTCCCCAACGTGGGAGCGCTGGCAGGCCGGGACTTCTACGAGATCAACCGCGATGTCATGCAAGCACCGCTTCGGTTGGTGGAGCACGTCGTGATGAACGACCTGCCGTACAGCGAGGTTGTGACGGCCGACTACACGCTCGCCAACGACACCGTCGCGACGGTGTGGGGCATCCCCTACGACGGCAACGGCGCGTGGGAAGTGACGGCGTGGGACGACGGCCGCGACAACGCAGGGGTGCTGTCCGACTCGTGGCTGTTCCAGCGCCACCGCAGCACGGACTCCAACGCGAACCGCGGCCGCGCGAACCTCGTGGCCAGCGCGTTCCTGTGCGCTGACTTCACCAGCACCGACGTCGACGTCGATGTGTCGGTCGACCTCTCAGACCCGGAGGCGGTCGCGGACGCAGTGCTCGAGAACCCGAGCTGCGCGGCGTGTCATGTCCAGCTCGATCCGCTGGCCAGCTACTTCCGCGGATTCTTTCCCCTGTACGTCCCGCAGGAGCAGGAACTCGAGGATCCCGCGTACCCGATGGAGCTGCCCTGGTACCAGGAGTTCTTCCCTGAGTTGCTCGATGTTCCGATGCTGCCGCCGGCCTACTACGGCCAAGAAGGTGACGGCTTGGCGTTCCTGGGCGAACGCATCGTCGAAGACCCGAGGTTTGCCAGCTGCACCGTCCGTCGGTTCTGGTCGTATCTACACCAGACCTCGGTCGAGTCGGTTCCCGATGAGGCACTCGACGCATTCGAGCCTGACTTCGCGGCCGGCCTGGACTCCAAAGCACTGGTCAAAGCGATCGTGCTCAGCGACGACTTTCGAACGGCGTCGGTGCTGCCGGCGGACATGGAGAACCCGACCGAGTCCGAGCTCGAGGTCGCGGCACGGGTTGGCATGCTCAAAGCCCGCCCACAGGCGCTGGGCAGCATGGTCGAGGACCTCACCGGCTTCCGCTGGGTCGCCGATTTCTCCACGATCATCGACGAGGAGACGGGCGAGCCGGTCAACCTCGGGCGGGTCCCGCTGCTCGAGGATTCGTTCCTGGGCTACCGGGTGCTCGGGGGTGGCATCGACTCCATGTTCGTGACCCAAGCGGCCCACACGTACAACGCACCCAACCTGCTGGTCCTGACGACGTTGGCTCGCGAAGCCGCTCACTACGAAGTCGAGCAGGCCGCGGCGGGGGAGGGCAGCTTGCTCAGCACCAGCGTGGACACCACCGGCGAAGCTGCGGTTCGAGACGAGTTGGTCCTGCTGCACCGGCGCTTGTATGCCGTGGACGTCGAGCCCGACGATCCGGACATCGATGCCGGGTGGGCATTGTTCGAAGGCGCCTTTGCTTCCACCGCAGACGCGAGTCGTGCTTGGAAGACCACGCTGACCGCCCTGCTGTCCGATCTGAGGATCGCGTTCTACTAGGAGGAGACCGACCATGCGCATGAACAATCGAATGACTCGACGAGGTTTGCTTGCAGGATCGGCCGCCGCGGTCGGGGCCGGGTGGGGGGTCGGACTTCTGGGGAGTCAGCCTGCGCTCGCAGACGTGGGCACGCCCAAGAATCTGATCATCGTCAACGCCGTCGGCGGCTGGGACACCACGTACACGATCGACCCGAAGCCGGGGCTGAGCACCATCGACGCGCCCACGGACGGGACTGTGCGGGAGATCGGAGGCATACCGATCCTCGATGCTGCCACCCGCCCGTCGGTCGCTGCGTACTTCGAGGACTTTGCCTCGATCACGACCGTGGTCAACGGCCTGCAAACCTCCTCGATCTCTCACACGGCGGGGTATCGCCGGATCATGACCGGGACGACCGCGCTCGATGCACCAGACATCGGTACGATCGCGGCGATCGAACACGGCAGCGACCTCGCGGCGCCGTACCTGGTCTTGGGTACGGTCTCGTTCTCGGGGCCGTATGCATCTGCGGTCACGCGAACCGGGAACCTCAACCAGATCAACACGCTGATCGAGCCTGCGGCCGGCTTTCCCCTCGAGGATGGCTCCTTCGGATTTGAGCGGTTCCTGATGGTCGATGAGGAGCAGAGCCTGGTCCAGGACTACGTCCGGGAACACGCCCAACGCGGCCGCGAACGTTGGCGAGGGATCGGCCGAAACGCGCAGCGTGGAGCGGACTTCGAGAACGCCATTGGGCGCGCGGACCAACTCGTGGACATCGGCGCGCTCGGAGACCTGGACTACGCCCAGTCCTTCGGCCTCCAGGTCGACCTCGCGATCCAGGCGCTCTCGCTGGGCACGTCGGCGGCCTGTCAGATCGAGCTGAGCGGTTGGGACACCCACGCCAACAACGTGGAGCAGATCTTCTACTGGGAAGAGCTGTTCGCGCAGCTGCGGCGGTTGATCCAAGGCTTGGAAGCCGCCGGATTGATGGAAGACACGGTTGTCGCGGTGGTCTCGGAGATGGGCCGCACGCCCAAGCTCAACGGTGACGCGGGCAAGGACCATTGGCCGGTGACCAGCGCCATGCTGATCGGGACCGACATCGGTGGCGGTCGGGTGTTGGGCGCAACCGACGATGAGTTCGGGGGGCGCAACGTCGACCTGGAGACCGGTGACCTCGACGGGGAGGGTTCCCCGCTGCGGCACGGGAACTTCGCGGCCGGCGTGCTCGAGGAGGTCGGTGTCGACCCGATGCCCTACCTCGGATCGAGCAACCCGCTCCGCGGGTTCTAGACCCCGGGCTCAGAGGCAGTGATACGGTGGGGCCCCATGAAACCGCATCACGCCTCGGGTCTACTCCTTCTTCTGAGCACCGCGGCGCTCGGGTGCGACAGCGGTGATGACGGTTCGGACGCGGAGACCGCGACCACCTCGGGGACCACATCCGGGGCCACCTCGGACCCCATGACCGCCAGCGGGACCTCCACGACGAGCACCGGACCCGGAACGAGCACCGGGGTGGGGACCTCGAGCACCGGAGAACCCGGGAGCTCGGGTGACTCCGGAAGCTCGGGGACGGGCGGATCGAGTTCCGGAACCGCCGGCGGTTCGACCGGCGGCGGCAGCGTGCTGTGCAACGAGCACGGCAACGTCGTCGAGAAGTGCACCGAGGCCACCTACGAGTATGGCGTCGGGTACTGCGAGTACGCCATTGCGGCGGGAGAAGACTACTCGGCGGAGTGTGGCGAGGCCTGGGAAGCCCTGTTCAGCTGCGTCAACGGCGTCGACTGCAGGGACTTCGGCATCGTGGACGTCCCCGGGTGCGAGTCCGAGCAAAAGAAGCTCAACTCGCTCTGCCCGTAGGGCGCCGACCGCGGGACCTCAGCCCGGCAATCCTGGGCAGTCGATGGCCTTGTTTTCAGACAGCTGACAGGTTGCGCCGATCCGTGCCCCGCCAGGAGCCGGTACGCCCTCCCGACGGTTGATGCGAAACTCCAGGTTCCATCCCTCGTCGATGCACGCCGCCTGCATGTCGTCCTCAGGGCTTGCGGTGGAGCCGTTCTGGTCAACAAGGCTCACGAAACAAACGTCGGCGCCCTCGGGAATCGAGCCCCCAGCGCCACACTCGGGCACATTCTGCTCTGTCTCTTATACACATCTGACGCT
>CAJXVA010000214.1 GCA_913061055.1 uncultured Pseudomonadota bacterium | reverse complement strand
TGTAGAGAGGTCTCGTGGGCTCGGAGATGTGTATAAGAGACAGGCCGTGAGGAAATCAAAACATGAACAGGTACCCGACCGAGACGTCGAGCACGAGATCGAAGGGGTTGGTGTCGGGCTCGGCGGGCACGAGGGCGGGGTCCTCGGGCTGGGGCTCCGCGACGATCTGGTAGCTGCTGAAGTAGCGCTGGACCGAGGTGCCGAGGGTGACCCCCTGGTTGTTTCGGATCGGGATCCCGATGAGCCCCCCGGTGCGAATCATCGCCGAGACGTCGGAGTGGTGCTCCTCGTCGACGGTCAGGATTCCCAGCGGGCGCACGAACGTGGAGATCCCGACGCCGACCGTGAGGTCGCCCTGTAGATAGATGGGGCCCAGCACGAGCTGGAGCGAGGGGCCGGCACCAAAGTCGGAATGCGACAGGGCCGCATAGCGCGTCGCGAACTGAGCCTGGCTGTCGACCACGCCCTCAACCTGGCGACGCTCGATGAACCGGGTGTGCCCAAGGTCCACCCCTGCGCCCAACCGGATCGGACCGAGACGGAGGCCGTGAACTCGAAACGAGAACCCCGCACCGAACCCAAGCGGTTGCATGACCTCGGCTCCGCCCGCGAGCAGGATGCCAAGCCGCGGGGCGCCGATCACGGAAAAGACGGGCCCCCGCTTCCGAGCATGCGCGTCATTGCTCCGCGTGGTCCCAGCAGCCGGCTGCATCGCGAGCAACGACGCGAGCGCAAGGGTCGTCCCGAGCATCGGCGGGACCATAGCAAGCCAAGCCGACAGACGCTTTGACGATGGGACCGGGATGTCCTTTCATGCATGCATGGCCGACGACACGTCCTCCCGCGACGAAGCCACCCGTCCCGATGTCGACGCGACGCAGCTCACGCGGCGCGACCTCATGGGCGCCGCCGCCGGCGTCGTGCTCTGCGGATGCGCGGGGAAAGCGGAGAAATGGACCACCGCCGAGGTCGAGACGCGAGAGGGCATGGTCGAGCTCGACATCGCGGACTACCCCGAGCTGGCGACGCCCGGCGGCATGGTCGCGGTCGAGCCGACCGGAGCCAAGAAACCGGTCCTGGTCATGCGACTGGAGAACGACCAGTTCCGGGTGATGTCGCTTCGGTGCCCACACCTGGGCTGCGTCGTCCGCTGGGACGCCAGCATGCAAGACCTGGTGTGCCCCTGCCACGGCTCGCGCTTCACCGACACTGGGGAGAAGACGAAGGGTCCGGCCAAGTCCGGCCTCAAGCAGATGCGCAGCCAGTTCGTGGGGATGAACGGCAACGCCGGCGGGACCAAGCTCCAGTTCATTCTCGACGAAGGCTGATGGGCAAGGCCAAGCACCCTGTCACTCCAGCCATTCGAGCGCTGCGTGCCGCACGCGTCTCGTTCGAGCCTCGTCTGTACGACTACGCCCCGCACGGCGGAACCGAGCGAAGCGCCCAGCAACTGGGTCTCGACGAGCATGCGGTGATCAAGACCATCGTGTTGGAGACCGAGCAGGGAAGTCCGCTCCTGGTCCTGATGCATGGCGACCGCCGCGTCTCCACGAAGAAGGTGGCGCGAGTCTTGGGCGCCAAATCGGTCAAGCCTTGCGAGCCGTCTGTGGCCACGAAGCACACCGGCTACCTCGTGGGTGGCACCTCGCCATTCGGTACCCGGAAGACGCTGCCGATCTACATGGAGCAGAGCATCACCGCGCTGGGGCGACTCGTCATCAACGCGGGAAAGCGCGGTTTCCTCGTCGAGATGACACCGGCCGCCGTCGTGGAGGCGCTGTCCCCCACCCTGGTCGAAGTCGCCGAGGATGCCGTCGCCTCACAGTGACGCGGTCGCAGCCAACACAGCGCGGGCACGGGGTTGCTAGGGCGTCCCACATTGCCTAGGCTCCCGCCGCGGGCGACCGAAGCCGCAACGTGCTTCTCTCCCCCGGCGACCCGACCCCGTGACCACGATTGGTTCCCACTGCGTTCTCGAGATCTACGACAGCCCGCCGCGGCTGCTCGATGATCCGCAGGCCGTGATCGAGGCTCTGCAAGCCGCCGCCCGCGCAGCCAAAGCCACGTTGTTGCAGACGACCCACCACCGGTTCGAGCCCCACGGCGTCACCGCCCTCGCGCTGCTCGCCGAGTCCCACATCTCGGTGCACACCTGGCCCGAGCGGGGCTATGCCGCCTGCGACGTCTTCACGTGCGGCGAGCAGACGCTGCCCGAGGCGGCCTGCATGGCGCTCGTCGAAGCGCTGCAGTGCCCTCGCTACTCCTTGCGTCGGCTTCCTCGCGGCGGTGAGCTTTCGGCCCCAACCGACGCTCGGCCAAGCTCGGATTGGACCTAATGCACGCCCGCTTCGAACTCCGCAGAGACGCCGGACGCGTCGGCCCCTCGACGGGCCCCTGGGTCCGCCGCAAACAGGTCGCTCGCGTTCAAGGCCTCGAGACCGCGCAGGGGTTGGCCGAGGTCCTGACCCAAAAGGGCGAGACCCTGGGCTGGGGCCTCGTCTCCCCACACTCCAGCATCGCCGTCCGCTTGCTGAGCTTCGGCGATACACCTCCCGAGGAGACTTGGCTCGAGGATCGCCTGAACACCGCGTTGACCGCCCGCGAGGCGTCCGGCTTCCAGCGCGACGACACGACGGGGTATCGGGTCGTCAACAGCGAAGGCGACGGTCTGCCGGGCCTGGTCGTCGATCGATACACCGAAGACTTCGTCGTGCAGATCACAACCGCCGCGATGGCTGTGCGCCGGGCGGCGATCGAGGCGTGGTTTCGAGATCGCGGACACACCCGGCTGCACGTCGTGCTTCCGCCCGGTGCCGCAAAACTCGAAGGCTTCGAGCCGGGAGTCTTTCGCGAGCACGACGCCGAGACACTCGCCTTTCGCGAGTTTGGCCTGTGCTTTGAGACGCCTGCGCCCCCGAGTCAGAAGACCGGCGCCTACTTCGACCAGCGAGACAACCGCAGATTCGTCGCCCAACTCGCCTCCGCCCACGGAGGCCGACTGCTCGACGTCGGCTGCCATATCGGAGGCTTCGCCCTGCATGCCGCGCGCGCCGGGGTCGAAGCCGTTGGCGTTGACGCCTCCAAGGTCGCGCTCCAGCACGCGGCCCGCAACGCAGCCCGATCCAAGCAGGACGGCATCACCTGGGTGGAAGCCGACATGTTCGGCCCCCTCAAGGACCCCCAGCTTGCAGGGCCGTTCGGAACGATCGTGCTCGACCCCCCGAAGGTCGCCACCAACAAGAGCAACGTCGACAAGGCGGTCGATGCGATGCGCCGCCTCGTTGGGCGCAGCGCAGCCAGGCTCGCCCCGGGCGGACACATCGTGCTGTGCAGCTGCAGCCATCACCTCGGCCGCGACCATCTCGACCGCGTGATGAACACGGTCGCGGGGCCCTGGGCGCGAGTCGCCATGCTCGGTGCCGGCGTCGATCACCCGCTCGCACCCAGCCACCGCGAGGGCGAGTACCTTCGGGTCGGCGTCTACCGCCGGCGCTGAGGCTGGCGAACGGAACGGAACGGCGGCTATGCGGTCTTCGCCGCAGCTCGCTCGTCGCCGATGCACAGTCGGTACACGGAGTTCTCCGTCTCGACGTAGAGGATGTGCGTCTCGGAGGTGGTGAGCACTCGGCGAACCGCGGTCGTCACCATCCGTCGGCCGTTCGGATCGCGGAAGATCACCATCCCGCGGCCTACTACCGGTTCCGAGAGTAGATAACCCTCGTAGATCCGCCCAACAGTCGTGTTGAGTCCGCCCCCAGCTCGGGACGTTCGAATCTTCGTCGCGACGACGGACAGCACCCTGCCAACGAGCTTATCCCGGCCCGCCTCTGGACGCCAACCGATCAATCGCGGAGGAGGTTGGACTACGCGTCCCCGCGTTTCCCTACAGCCGGCGCGCCTTCGCGGCTCCCGCCCGCGGAGCCCGCAGCGCGCACAGCGTCGAGCCGTGCGACCGAGGCCTCCGGCACCCACCCTGTGAGTCCGCCGGGAAGCTTCACCAGGCTCCACCCTGGCGATCGGTCCAACACGCGCACCTGCGCGCCCCCCTGGAGGGTGAAAGACACCGACCGATGTTGCCCCGGACCCTCACGCGCATCGACAGCGGCCGGCAGGACAATCGCCTCGGGTTGTGCGGTTGCCGCGCGGACCGACCAGCCGTGTAATCCCCCTGGGATTGTGAACACGAGCGCGAGGACGATCAGCAACGCGCGGGATGCTCCGGCTCGACGCGGCTGGGCGCGGAGCCAGCGACGGTGCACATAGAGCGCGACGCAGAAGCCCAATCCGCTCAGCAAAGAAATCCATGCGACCCAGGGCGCAGCGATCGCACCGACGAGCAGATCCCACGTGGTCTGCGGTCGGTCGATCATGGCTCCGCTGGTGGTGGCATCGAGCTCGGCCCGACGTCGAACCGCGGCGAGGTTGCTTCGCGCCGCCTCGAGAATCTCGGTGGTGGGCCGCGCGCGCCAGTCGGTGGCTCGCCGCAGGTGATAGGTCGAACGCCCGAGGTCCCCGAGGTTCGCGTAGGCGGTGCCGAGGTTGTACGACAGCACCGCACTGCGCTGGGGCAACAGGGCGCTCGCCGTCTCGAACGACGCCGCGGCCGACGACCAATCGTTGCGCTCCGCAGCCTCGGTACCTTCGACAAATGCGTCATCGACCGCGTCGGCGCTGGCCAACGTGCTCCAGCCAAGCACGATCACGAACACGACCAGGCTGAGCGAGCTTCGAAGTGTCATGCCGCCCCCTTGCTGAGCATTCGGACGACAGACAGCGCGTCGTCCAACAGGTGATGGCGCTCGTCGGCACCACCATCTGCGGCGCCAAATCGCGCCACGTCGCATTGCTCGAGGAGCGACTCGAGCCGACGACGTTCCTCCGCCTCGACCCCCTTGCGGTCGAGCAATCGAAGCAACTCGGAGCGGGGCAGGCCCGTGCCTTCGGGACCCGCAACCTCGAGGGCGACATCCTGAAGCAAGGCAGAGATCGCGGTGTGAAAGCCATCTCCGGACTCTACGGCGCCCTGGGCCAGCTCGATGCGTTCGCGTCGTCGAGCCCGAACCACCGCGCGCCCTCGGGCAGCATCATCGGGGCCGAACCGGCGCCAAGCCCAACCGCCGGCGAGCCCGAGCATCACGATGAGCGGAACACTCAGCATGCCCATCGTCCACCGCTCCTGGGTCAGCCATCGATCTCGGGGAAGGTCGCGAGGCACCGACGCTGTCGAAAAGATCGGGGCCAGCGGGTCATCGACGACCGTGCCCACCGCCGCCTCTTCATCCTCGTCGGTCCGGACGATGGCGTTGGGGTCCCCGCCCACCACAACCTCGATGACCGACGAAGACGCTGTCGCGTAGGCCTCCTGTGCGGGGTCGAAGAAGACCAGCTCATGCGCCGGAATGCTCAACGTCCCGGAGCGCTCGGGGATCATCAGGAACGCGTAGCTTCGCGTGCCACCGACGACATCTCCGCGGCTCCGCTCCGTGGTGACCTTGGGGTCGTAGCTTCGAACACTGGGCAGCACCGCCCACTCGCCGGGATCGAGAAGCTCGATGTTGCCCTCGCCCGCGACGGTGTACGTCAGCGTGAACGGCTCGCCGGGCTGCACCTCGTCCCGGTCGACCTTGGCCGAGATCTGGTAGCGACCCACGTTGTTCGCGGAGAAGCCAGGCGGCTGCCCCTCGGCGGGGAGCGGAAGAATCTCGAGCGCGATGGGATCGGAGAACCGACGCTTTCGGCGGGAGATGAGCAGCTCGGAGGCGCCGATGGTCGAGGTTCCGGCCTGCTGCGGGAACAAAGCTCGGCGGATGCCGGGCCGCACGCGGAACGGCCGGTCGCCAACCATCGTCGTGTAGACCTCCGGCAGCGGGATTTCCTCGGAGATGAACCCCTCGAAGGTGGGCGAGGTCCGCAGTGAGACATCGAGAAAACGCTGCGCCTCGTAGACGTCGAGGCGAAACGTGACCTGCTCGCCGACGTATGCGCGCTTCTTGTTGGTGCTGACCCACAAGAACACGTCTTCGCTGGCGTCCGTGGGGGCTTCGACCGTGGGGTCTTCCAGCGGGGCCCGTTCACCATCCGCGGCGATGACCTCGATGCTCACCGAGTTGGACGCGACCCTCTTCTTGCCGTCCGGGACCGTGAACGCGATCTTGAAGGTTCCGACTTTTCGCGCGGTGAGCGGGCAGCTGACGCGCCGGGTCGTCGCGGCGGTCCGGCGACCGTTGATGTTCTGCACGGAGCGGGACGTCCCACTCGCGCACTGGCCAACATCGAACGCATCCGCGACGGACTGCGGAAGCTCGGGCGTCGGCAACGAGCCGCGAGTGCTCGACCGCGACACCAGGAACTCCATGGTGATGACGTCTCCGACGACCGCTTGGGTCTCGTCGGCTTCGACGGTGGCGGTGATGCCTTTGGCGAACGCGGTGCCCGGCAACAACACCGCACACAGCGAGAACAGCACCCACAAGAACGTGGTGCGAACGGACTGCGAGGTTGCGCTACGCATCACCAGTCCTTCTCCGGCTGGACGTAGCCGCTGCCTGGCTTGTCGAGCGTGAACGGGTCCTGCTCGTCGAGCTTCTCGAGGGCGCGCTTCATGTCCATGCGGTCAACGGGCTTGGGTTCGGCGTCCGGCTGGGGGTCTCCTTCGGGCGGCTCGTCCTTCGACTCCTCATCCTTCTCGTCCCCGTCCTCGGGCTCGCCGTCCTCAGAGGGCTCCTGTTCGTCCTTCTGTTCCTCTTCGCCCTCGTCCTGCTCTTCCTCGCCCTCTTCGCCCTCGTCCTGCTCTTCCTTGTCCTCTTCGCCCTCGTCCTGCTCTTCCTCGTCCTCTTCGCCCTCGTCCTGCTCTTCCTCGTCCTCTTCGCCCTCGTCCTTGTCTTCCTCGCCCTCGTCCTTGTCTTCCTCGTCCTTGTCTTCCTCTTCTTCTTGCTCCTCCTGCTCTTTCTTCTTCTGCAGGGCGAGTTCGAGGTTCCACTTCGCGTTGGCGTGGAGAGGATTGGCTTTGAGGGCGTCGGTGTAGCGCTCTACAGCGGGCGCGTAGGACTCCGCGTCGAAGTCGAGATTTCCGAGTTCATAAAAGGCGCTGGCACGCAGCGCCGCGTCTTCGGCCTCTGTCGCGCGCTCGAACGCACGGCGGGCCTCGTCCAGCTTGTCCAACCGGAGCAGCGCGAGTCCGCGATCGAAGCCAACCTCTGGCCGCTCGCCGAGTCGGTCCTTGGCCGCGTCGAAGAACTCGAGCGCGGACTCGAACTCCTCGGCCTCATACGCGCCCACACCTGCGTCGATGTCCGGGTCGGTGCTTGCCAACGCTTGTGCGAGCCAGCCCGCGATCAAGAGGGTCGCGACCTTGGCGGTCGCCGTCAGTGTTGGGAGTCCGCTCATGACGACCTCTTTCGGTCCGGCAGCCCGAGCGACAGACACAGCAGCAGCAGCCCGGGGATCAAGAAGAAGCGGAACGCCTCGTCTCGGTGAATCTCGATCTCATCCTCGCGTTGAGACCGTGACAGGTCCTCGAGCATCTCCCGCACCTTGTCGAGACCGAACGCCTTGGGGTCGACCCGAACGTAGCGCCCCCCGGTCGAGGTCGCGATCTCTTCGAGCAGGCTCTCGTCCAGGCGGGTCATCACATACTCACCGTCGACGGTCGCAAAGCCGTTGCGCTCCCCGTTGGCGTCGAAGGACTGGATCGGCTCCCCCGACTTGGAACCGATACCCACGGTGTAGATTTTCACGCCGAGCTTTGCCGCTTCGGCCGCAACCTCGAGCGGACGGGTCTCGGTATCCTCACCGTCGGTGAGCAGAATGATCGCCTGGTCGTTCTCGGCAAGCGGGATTTCCTGCGATGCCGCTTCGGCGGGGTCGGTCCCCTCGGGCGGACGCCGGGCATCGACGAGGAAGGTCAGCGCCAAGGACAGCGCTCGACCGATCGCGGTACCGCCGGGATTCTCGGTCTTCGGATCGGCGCGCTCCAAGTAGAGTTTGAGCATCCGCGAGTCGCGAGTCAGCGGAAAGCCGCGGGGGCGGCCCGCGAACACCACAACACCAACACGATCGCCGCGGCGGTCTGCATCCTCGAGGAATCGAGTCAGCTCCGCCTCCAGCCGTTCGCTGCGGGTCGGGTACACGTCCTCGGCCAGCATCGACTTGCTGTAGTCGACCACCAGCACGACATCGAGCCCGGAGGCGGGCACGACCTCGGCCGACCCGCCGTACTGAACCCGAAAGAGCCCCCCCAGCAGGAACGCGACCGCGACCGTGATCAACACCTGGGAGATCAACCGCGCCGGGTGGTTCACCGTGTCAAGCAGGCGTCGCAACAATGCAGCGTTGCCGAGCTGCGCGACCGCGTGGGCCCGCCGACGCGCCGCCCAAACGAAGGCCCCCACGACGGCGAGCACAACGAAGCCCATCGGCCACAAGTGCTCGTTGGCCGCGATCACCTCGTCGAGCGTTCCGGCCTCTTCAGCCAAGGCGAGAAGTACGATCATGGGAACCTCCGCAGCCGGGTCGTGCGCAATCCGATGTCCAGCAGGACGAGGAAGAACGCGGGCCAAAGAAACCACTCGAACCGCTCCGGCCGCACGACGGTCCCCTCGATCTCCGACCGCTCGAGCTTGTCGAGAAGGTCCTGAAAGCTCCCCTTGAGTTCGTCTTGACCGACCGCGTTGTACGAGAAGCCACCCGTCACACTCGCGATGCGCTCGAGCTGGCCAGCGTCGACGCTTCCGTCGCGTCCCTCGAGGTCCCGGCCCATCAAGACCGTGAACACCTTGACGCTCCGCTCCGCGGCCTCGGCGGCGATGCTGTCGGGATCGTTGGTGCCCCAGTTGTTGAGACCATCGGTGAGCAGGACGACCACCTGGCTGTCGGCCTCGGACTCGTCGAGCCGGTTGAGCGCCACCCCAAGTCCGTCACCGATGGCGGTGTGGGTCCCGTCGATCATCCCGATCTTGAGCCGGGAGACCAGCGTCCGCACAACGCCGTGGTCCATGGTCAGCGGGGCCAACGTGGACACCGAGGAGCCAAATGCCACGAGCGAGATTCGGTCTCGGGGCCTTCGCTTGATGAAGTCGTCGACGACGGCCTGGGCTGCCGCGAGGCGCGTGGGCGGGATGTCGCGCGTCTCCATCGACTCGGAGAGGTCGAGCACCAACACGATGTCGATGCCCTCGTGCTTGATTCGATCGGTCCCGCGGGTCGACTGCGGCCGGGTGAGGCACACCACCACGAGCAACCCGGCCGCGAGCCGGAGTCCATCGGGGAGGTGAGCCAGCCGCGCCATGAATCCGCCGCGCAGGCGCTTCAATGACCGCGCCCGGGAGAACTTCATGGTGGCCGGCCGCGGCATCCAGACCTGACGCAGCACCACGGCGAGGACCGGCAGCGGAAGCGCCCAGAACCACATCGGGTCGGCGAACACGAGGTACCGAAGGTCTCCACCCACCGTGCCGGCCAATCCGGCGGCCACGATGAGCACCGCGACCAACGCAAAGCCCAATACGTTCAAGACGACTCTCATGACCGCGCGTCCTCGGGTTCGGGTTCGGGTTCGGGCTCGGGCTCGGGGGCCGCGGCCTGAGCGGAACGGCCGGCGGTCTCCGGCTCGTCCTCACCGAGCATCAAGGCACCCAGTCCGAGCGCGGCGACGGCAACGAACGCTGCGCCGACGCCGATGAGAAGCATCGGTCGGGTCGCGACCGGAACGGGGTCCGGTGAGGCGGCGTTTGGAAGCGCGGGGGGGGGCGAGTTGGGCACGCCTGCGACCTGTGTTGTGCCCGCACGCGCAGCCGGGTCGACGGAGGCGACCTCGGTTTGCTCCCCCGCGGCCGGGAGCGCGACGGTCTGGTCGCTCATCTCCACCGATGCCGATGCGCCGCTGATGTCGCGCCACGGAAGTGGCTTGTCTCCGAACAGTCCACGCACGTAGCGGGCGAGCCCGTCTTCCGACGCGCGAACGCCCATGCGCTGACCAAACTGCGCCAGCTCCAGCCGGAGCGCCTCCGCGCTTTCGTAGCGCTCTTTCGGGTCTGCGCGCAACGCCCGTAGAACGATCCGCTCGAGCTCGGGCGGGTAGCCTCGTCGACGGGACGACGGGGGCTCGATCTCGCCGGAGATGACCTTGTGAAGGACCGCGACCTCGTTCTCGCCCGCAAAGAGGCGGGTGAGCGTGGTGGCTTCGTAGAGCAGGATGCCCAGGGCGAACACGTCGCTGCGACGGTCGACGTCCTCGGCCCGGCATTGCTCCGGGGACATGTAGGAAAGCTTGCCCTTGAGGGTGCCCGCCTGGGTCACGTGGGTGCCTGCGGCTGCCTTGGCGACCCCAAAGTCCACGAGCTTGACCGCGCCGTCGTACCCAACGATCACGTTGGTCGGAGAGACATCACGATGCACGATGTGCAGCGGCCGACCATCAGGGTCGGTCTGTTGGTGGGTGTGATGCAACCCCGCCGAGACCCCAAGGGCGATGCTCAAGATCTGCGGCAACGGGATGTTCTCGCCCCGTGCCTGGGCGGCATCGAAGACCGCACGGAGCGTCTCTCCGTGCAGGTACTCCATCGTGAAGAAGTCGTCGGTCTCGCCGAGTGCGAGCGCGCGGACGATGTTGTGGTGACGCAACGCCAGGGCGAGGTGTGCCTCGTCCCGAAACATGCGAACGAACTCTGGGTCGCGCGCGAGATGGGGGAGGATGCGCTTGAGCACCACCACGGTGCTCGCGGAGTCGCCCGGGACTCGGGTACGCGCGAGGAAAATCTCGGCCATGCCCCCGGTCGCGAGTCGCCCGAGAACCTCGTAGCTCGACCCCGATGTGTCGACGAGCGTTCGCATCGAGTGCGGCTGAACCTGCGGATCCACGGGGTCGGTGATCCTAGCCCGCGGCGTCGGCGCTCAGCAACGCGGGAGGCGTGGCGATGCCGGAGGGGAGTCACATTGGACGGGGCCCATCGGTTTCGTTACCTCGTCGCGCGGCGCGAAGCCGAGCGTTTGTGTTCGGGGGCACTGCCCCCCGGGAGGTCAGGGACAGACCTGGTCGAGCTCCCATGCGACCGCACGTTCCACCGAGCGGTCGTACGACAGCGCGTAGTAGAGAAAGGTCGGCGCGACCGGAAGCTTGCGAACCCTGCCGTTGAACGGGCTGTAGGCACGGGCGTGAGCTCGCATGGCGCCTGCGAGGAGCACGTCGCCCCAGCCTCGTCGGCCCTCGATCACCTCCCACAGGAGCGAGCCGGCCACCGCCATGATCGCATCCCAGTTCGGATCCGAGGTGTTCTCAATCCTCGTCCCGTCCGCGTCGACGATGATCGTGAACGCGTCCATCGCCTCGGCGAACTGAACCTCGACGACGAAGCGCAGCGGGTCCTCCACGCCGAAGCGGGGGAACTGCTGAGCGAGCGCGGGAGCGACATGCTCTTCGATCCAGCGAGCGACGGCGGGCCGGGTTGTCGTCTCGGGGTGCCTCCCAGGGTTGGGGTCGCTGAGCGCCGGAATGCAGAGCGGGCGGTATCCCCTGGGGTCGTCGGTCTCCGAGACGGTGTCCACCAGCGAGTCGCCATCGGGGTCCGGATCGAAGTCGACGTCGCCGCCCCGAAGCTCGTAGCGCGCCCCAAGCATCGCGGGGAAGGCATCGAGGTCCGCCTCGAAGTTCGCCATGTCGCTCAGAAAACGCTGGGGGCTGACCGGGTAGACGATGCTGTCGAGCCAGGCGAACGGCGCGGTGTGACTGGCTCCGCAGGCTGACGGCACGATCGCAGAAGCTCCCGTGGCGACGATCTGGGCCAGGAGGTCGGCGTAGGTTTCGAGCGGAAAGTCGATGCGCCCTCCCAGCTGCGCTGCGACCTCATGCATGGGTTGCCATCGAACCAACGCGAGGTCGATGCCCGCACGGCCGACGCGCTGTGCCGCATGGGCGGCTACAGCTCGCACATGTTCGGGGCTCCTCAACACCGTGTCGACCTGGTTCCACACCGCACCATCCTCGCTGGCTACGACCATTCCCCACTCGTCGCTCGCCAAGGAGAGCGTCGCGGTCATGCGCACCCCGGGGAGCTCGACGACTTCGGGCGCGACGAACGAACGAACGTCGTGAAATCCGAGCCGACGCGCCGAGGAGATCACCAAGGGGTCGGGGGTGAACACCGGGACGTCGGGGTAGCACTGCGCGAGCTGATGCAGGCTCCCCACATCGAAGTGGTCCGGGTGACGATGCGACACCAGGATCGCGGTGGGGCGCAGGCGGTCCAGGTGAAGGGTGCGATGCGGGGTCGTTTGGTAGACGCCGCAGTGGTGGGTCTCTCCAAGGAGGGGGTCGAAGAGCAGTCGCTGCTCGGCGACCTCGCACAGCCACATCGCGTGTCCGAGATGGGTCCAACGCATCGCCGCCGAGGATCGCACATGGCGGTCCGCGCGTGGGTCCGGCCGCCTTGCCTACCTGGGAGGTAATGGACCCGCGCAGCCCGCGGGCGCACCTTGCAGACATGCAATCCTCCCTCGAGCTGTTCCGCGCTGCGCCCGTCCAGCACCTCGACCTCGGAACCACGAACATGGCGTACCGGGTCTTCGGAACCGGGCCGGCACTGGTGATGGTGCACGGCTGGCCTCTGAGCGGAGTCACCTTCCGCGATCTCATCCCCGAGCTGCAGAAGTCCTACACCTGCTACGTGCCCGATCTCCCTGGCGCGGGCGATACGGCGTGGGACCCCACGGTGCGCGACCTCTTCTTCGATGGTGGCCGCCGCATCGGCGAGTTCGTCGATCGCCTGGGCTTGGAGCGTTTTGCCATGATGGGATTCGACTCTGGCGCGGCGATTGCCCGCATCGCGGCGTCGGAACGACCCGGCCGCGTGTTCGCGCTGGTGATGACCAACACCGAGATCCCGGGGCATGTGCCCGGCCTGGTCAAACTGCTCCAACGGGCCGCCTCACTGCCCGGCGCCAAGACGGTTTTCGGCTCGTTGCTTCGCTCGCGCATGTTCTTGCGGTCGAGGTTCGGGTTCGCGGGCACCGTTTCGGACCTCGCCTATCTCGACGGTGACTTCAAGGACGCGACCTTGGCGGGCTTGCAGCGAGATCCCACAGGCGCCCTCCTCTCGCTTCGGAATGCGGACTTGAACGTCTCGGACCATCTCGATCAAGTGCACGCGAAGATCGACGCGCCGCTGTTGTGCGTGTGGGGAGACCGGTGCGGCTTCTTCCCAGTTCAGGGCGCGCAGAAGATGGTGGAGAACTGGCGCGGCGAGGCCCAGCTCGAGGTCGTGCCAGGCCAAAAATTGCTGGTGCACGAGGAATCGCCGGACGCCGTCCTTCGTGCGATGATTCCCTTCCTGCGGGCGCACGCGCCTGTCCACCGGGTGGCCGCGAGCGGATGAGTCACGATTCCAACGTCTTTCCCGCGCTGCTGCGGTACTGGAGAGGAGCGCGCGGACTCAGTCAACTCGACCTCGCTGGGGCGGCGAGTGTATCGGCCAAGCACATCAGCTTTCTCGAGACGGGGCGGGCAAACCCGAGCCAGGAGATGGTGCTGCGTCTCGCATCCACGCTCGATCTTCCGCTGCGTGACCAGAACGCGCTCCTGCTCGCCGCCGGTTTCGCGGAGGTCTTTCGAGAGCCGGCCGAGTCTGAGTTCGATCCGGTCGTGAAGCGGGCGCTCGACATCATGATGCGCCATCACGAGCCCTACCCGCTGGTGGTGTTCGATCGACACTACGAGATGGTCGCTGCGAACGAAGGCACGCAGCGGTTTCTACGTCTGTTGCTTGGTGATGCCGCTGGTCGCGAGAAGAACGTGATGAAGCTGCTCTTCGACCCCGACCTGCTCCGGCCGTTCGTGGTCGACTGGGAGCGTGTGGCGGGAGGCCTGCTTGTTCGACTACAGCGTGAACTGCTGCACAAACGGCGCGACGGCGGACTCTCCGCGCTCATCAGCACATTGTGTACCTACCCGGGGGTGCCGGCGGACTGGCGCGTACCCGACCTCAGCGCGCCAAGCCTCGCCGCACTCGATGTGCAGTTCGACGTCCACGGACAGCGACTCGGCTTCCTGACCACGCTCACCGTGTTCCAGGCCCCGCAGAACGTCTCGCTGGAGGAGCTGAGGATCGAGAGCTACTACCCGCTCGACGATGCGACGGACCAGTTGTGCCGCGCGCTGGTCTCGTAGCGGACGACGACACGAGCCGTGGACTCGTTTGGCTGTCGGAAACGAGCGTCGCCGCACTCGCGTAGACTCCGGACGTGCTGCTCGAGGCGCTCATTCTCCTCGCACCGCTCGTCGAGTTGGAGTGGGACGCCCCGGAGTCGTGCCCGTCGCCGGTGGCGTTCGAGGAGAGCGTCCGTACCCAGGCCGATGTGACCACGGAGCAGGACGGGCCCGCTGTGTTGAAGGCGAGCGTGGTCATCCGGGAGCTGGGCGCGCAGCAGTGGGAACTCTTGCTGAGTATGGAGCGCGAGGGGGAGGCGGAAGAACGGAGGTTCGAGGCGGAGACGTGTGAGGCGGTTGCCGAGGTCGCTGCGACGTTGGTGTCGTTGCGTGTTGTGGAGTGGGTGGAGAGTTCACCCCTCGTGCCCGAGCCGGACGTGTCGCTGTCGGGAGAACCGAAGTCGACACCTGCCCCCGAACCCGCGGAGCCCGTGGATCCGAGCCGAAGCGAGCCCAGCGTGGCCGTGCCCAGCCGGGCGGTGTCGCCGGGCTTGCGCACCGACCGACCCCCGCTGGCGCTCGGTGGTTGGCTCTCGATCCTCGGTGGGCTCGCGTTCGGCGTGGCCCCGGGTGTCGGCGGGGCGGTCGCGATCGAGGGAGGCCTCGAGGCACGGTGGTGGCGTGCCGGGCTCGCCGTTCAAACGACGCCGCGTCGATTTGGGCGACACCCAAGCGATTCTGCCGTGCGCGGTCGGTTCGACGTGCTCACCGCCGAGGCGCTGGGCTGCGTCGTCCCGTGGGCGGGGCCGGTGGAGTTCCCGATCTGCGGACGCATCGCGGCGGGGGGGATGCGAGCGACGGGCGAAGGAGACGTGGGCCAATCAGAGCCGGCCTGGGGTGGCTGGTGGGGCGCTGGCGGAT
>CAJXVA010000213.1 GCA_913061055.1 uncultured Pseudomonadota bacterium | reverse complement strand
GGCTCGGGGTCAGGCTCGGGCTCCGGTTCCGCCACCCGATCTTCAGGCTCGGGGTCGGGCCGTCGAGGTGGGGGAGGCGGCTCGTTGGCGTCGTCTTGTCTGCTCGGCGCGGCGCCGGGGCCGTTGCTGGGCTCGAAGTCGATGTCGGGCTCGAAGTCGTCCTCGGCCGGTTTCGGTGCGGTGTTGGTCTTGGCCTTGCTCAACGGGAGTGGCTCGAGATCCTCGGCTGCGACGGTGGGGTAGACGTCTTCGCCGCCCGACTCGGAGTCGCCACCGAATACCGCCCAGGCCGCAACGGAGACTCCGATCAGCAGCACGGCTGCGAGGATGACCGCAAAGACCGCCCGGTTGCGGGAGGGTGCTCGCTGCGGCAGGCGCAGCGCGAACTCTTCGGTGGAGTTCTGTTCGGGGCCATTGGTGTGGTTCCCGGTCGCTGGATTGGGGGCCCAGTTGACCGGAGGAAGCGTCTGGTGCTCGTGCGGTTTGGAGGCGGTCGCGGATGGAGCGAACGAGCCTTGGGGCAGAACCGGTGCCGCTCGGCCGTCGCCGAGTCCACCGGCGCTGTTGGTCGTGGATGCGAAGAAGGCTCCATCGCCACGGCGGACCTCGGGGGCGGGGGCCGGCTGAGCCGGCGCATCCATGCTCTGAAATACAGGGGCAGCAAAGTCCTGCATGGGTGGGGGCATGGGCTCGGGCCCGCCGCCGTATCCGTGTCCGGGTGCGGGCCCTGCTGCGGGCGCGTGTGAAGCGATGACGGTGCTTCGGCGGGGCGAGGCACCTGGGCCAGCCACGACGACACGGGCGGCGCTTCTCCCGCGCAGCGCTGGGGTTGGAACCCCTGCGAAGTCCGGTCGCGGCCGAATCATCGTGGCGTCGACGTTTTCGGCCGCGGGCGCAGCACCGGGCGCAGACCCTCGCGCCACGCGTCCCTGCTCCGCATCCCAGATCATCGTGTGGTCGACGTCGTCGAAGCTGTCCTGTTGGACCGCTCCGAGCCCGTCGCCCAGGCCCACGCCCATCCGCGTGGCGTCGTCCATCGAGGCCGCGTTGATCGCTGCCTCGAACTCGGCCATGTCGTGGAATCGTTTGGCCGGATCCTTCTCGAGCGCGCGCATGACCAGCGCCTCGACCACTTCGGGGATCTGGGCGTCCGGTGCGACGTCGCGAAGTTTCGGGATGGGGTCGGCGACATGGCACCGCACGACCTCCATGTAGTTGTCGCTTTCAAACGGGGCGCGTCCAGCGAGGAGCTCGTAGAGCACGACACCGGTGGCGTAGATGTCCGAGCGCCCATCGACCTCTTTGCCCGCCGCTTGCTCGGGCGACATGTACCGCGCGGTACCGAAGACCGAGTTGGGCTTCGTTCGCGGTCGCGCTGTGTTGCCCGTGTGCTTTGCGATGCCGAAGTCGAGCAGCTTGACCAGCAGAGAGCCCTCGGGGCTGCGGGTCAGAAAGATGTTGGCAGGCTTGAGGTCGCGGTAGATGACACCCTGCTCGTGGGTCGCCCGTAGCCCGCGAACGACCTGGAGGATGATGGCCTGGGCAGATGGCCACGGGAGCGATCCGTGGCGGTGCATCATCCCGGTGAGCTCTTCGCCCACCAGGTGTTCCATTACGAAGTAGACCAGGCCGTTGGAGGCTCGGCCAAAGTCGGTGACATCGACGACGTTGGGGTGGTGGATCGATGACGCAGCTTGGGCTTCTTGGAGGAAGCGCTCGACGTTGGCCTGCTCCTGCATCAGCTCCTCGCGGAGCACCTTGATGGCGACCTTGCGCCCGAGCGTGACGTGTTCGGCGAGGAAGACGTGTCCCATGCCGCCTTCGCCGATCATCTCGAGGACGTGGTAGCGGCCCTCGAGCGTGGTGCCGGGCAAACTACGCATCAGGCCCCCGCTCCCTGGAGGAACGGGACGCGCCTGCGTGCCCCAGCGCGAAAAAGGCGCACTGCTGCGATTGCCGCAGAAGCTCCCCAGCGTCCTCCCTCATATGTGTAGAAGGATGTGGGACAACTCGCACGGTTGCAAACTCGCTGCGAGGATCGAGTCGACACGTGGGCTTGGGTACGTTTCGCGGAGCCAATTCGATCGGCCGGCCCGGTTCGAGCGCCCCCTGCGCGACTTCGCGAGGCGCAATACGGGGGCGCAGACCCTCGTGGGGGGCTGCGGACACCGTTCTGGGCCCATCGTTCAACTGGCGGATCAGTTGGCCGTTCAGTTGCCGCTCGGCCGTTCGACCTTCTCGTTGGTCTTGCGCTTGGTCGTGCGCTTGACCTCGAGGAAGACGGTCTTGGGGCGCTTCTTCCGCTTTCGCTCGAGGCGGTAGACCGCGTTCGCGTCCGAGAGGGCCCGGAGCTTGCCGGGCTTGAGTTCCTGCCGCTTCATCACACAGGACCGATAGACGCTCGATTTCTCGTAGTCGTCGCGGACCGGCAGATCGACCAGGCGGTAGCGGCCGTCCTCCGTTTGCACAAAGCCAAAGGCGCACTTTGCATCCCTGCAGGAGCGGTCGAAGGCCACCCACAGGCGACGGGCGCCGTTGCGCAGGTCTTCGTCGACGATGAGTCCAACGAGGTTGCGACCGAGAAGAACGCGCAGCCGGCCCTTTCGGGAGTTGTCCTCGATGGTTCGGTCGACCCGCTTCTGGCTGAACTCGTCCCGCTCGTAGACGGGGATCGTTCGGTGGGTGACGTAGACGCCGAGGTCCTGGAACTTGTCCCGGGCTTTGGCGTCGCGGAGTGCAGAGTCACCCAGGATGTACCGAGCGGTGCAGCCCGACAGGAGGCTGCACACCGAAAACAAGACGACCGCGACGAGGGCTCTCACCGAAGAGCGAGGGTTGCGGAAAACATGGTGTCGGTCAACCACTCGCGGCGAAGAGCGCTGCGGGCCTGCTAAGATTCCGCCGCCGCGGTGCCCGCTGGTGCCGCCCCCGTTGCCCATGATCTGCGTCGTGATCGCATCGCTCGAGAACGGCCGCGGCCGGGTCGAGCGAGCCGAGGGAGTCATCGTGGTCGGACGGGATGCTCGCTCCACCGTCGTGCTCGACGAACGTGGCGTCTCGGGGTCTCATTGCCGCCTCAGCCCCATGCCGGAGCTCCCCGGCGCCTATCTGCTCGAGGACCTCGCGAGCACCTACGGCACCTTCGTCAACAATGCGCGGGTTGGCCGACCGGTCGTGGTTTCCGGGCGTGACGTCGTTTCCGTGGGGGGGAGCATGCTGATGCTCGCGCAACCCGGGCAGGAGCAAACCGCGATCGCGAGGCTCTCGGCGCTGGCGTCACCCGCTGCCGAGCCCGAGGCTGCCCCGGCTCCGGCTGCGCCGGGGGCCGCGGCGCAGCTTGGTGCGTTCGACGCGGCGGCTCCGTGGATGCAGCAGTTCGAGCACTTCGACGGACTGGCGCGCAGTTGGCAGGACTCCGGGCGACCCAAGGGCAAGCTCCTGCGCGGCGCCATCGTTCGGATCGCGGAGCAGTGGCTGGCGGCGGGGATCAACCAGAGCCCGACACCCGGCGCGTTGCACCGGGACTTTGTCGAGCAGAGCCGCAACGGCCGGTTGTTTCGGCTGCAGATGCTGGTGCTGTTCTTGGTGCTGGGCGTGATCGTCGTCGGGGGTGGGGTGGCGGCGTTTGTGTTCCGGGCCGATCTCCTGGAGCTGTGGAACGGCAACGCCATCGACACGGACTTGGACCCTCCGCCGGAGTTCGAAGAGCGGCCGGAGTCGAAGCCGGTCGAGCTGGCCGCACTCATCGGCGCGGTTCAGACGGAACCCACCTCGACGCGGCGGCTCTTGCTCGAGAGTTCGGTCGCTGAGGTCGCGCGAAGTCAGGGACGACCCTTGCTGTCGGACGCGCTATGGGATCTTCAGCGGTCCGCTCATGGCACGCTCGCGCAGGAGCGTGAGACCGTGCTGCGCGGTCACACCGCCCCGGTGACCGACGTCGAGTTCTCCCCGGATGGGGTCCGGGTCGCGAGCGCGAGCGAGGACGGCAGTACTCGGATCTGGGATTTCTCGGCCCCGTCTCCGGGCCGGGTCTCCACGCTGCGGGGACACATCGGTGCCGTGAACACGTTGGCGTTCTCTCCGGACGGCACGCGCCTGGTCACGGGGGGGGACGGCGGCAAGGTCTGGCTCTGGGACGCCGCCGCGGACGAACCGGCGGCCTCCGGCGTCTTGCTGCGCCAGCACAAGGGGCGCGTCCTCTCGCTTGCCTGGCATCCGGACGGAACGCGGGTGGCCTCGTCCGATGAGACGGGGGTGCTGGTCCTTTGGGATACGGGCGCACCGCAGAGCCCGCTGTCGACGCGCAAGGCTCACGATGGTGCGGTCCGGAGCCTGGTCTTCGACCGCTCGGACCCTCCTGCGTTGTGGTCCGCGGGTGAGGACCAAGTCGCGCGTCAGTGGACGCTCCGAGAGGACGGCTCGCTCGCCCGGGTCCGCACCCTCGACGAACACCTCGGTGGGGTGACCGCGCTCGCGGTGTCGAATGACCTTCGTTGGGCGGCGACCGCGACGTCCGCGGGGGAGGTCTTTCTGTGGCCTCGCGGTACCCGGCGCAAACGGGGAAAGAAAAAGAAGAAGGCCGGCACGCTTCCGCCTCTCCCGCTCGTGGGTCACACCGGTGTGGTGGCCTCGCTCGGGTTCACGCCCGATGGGCACTGGTTGATCACAGCCGGAGGCGCGGGCCTGCGAATGTGGGACCTACGAGCCAAGGATCCGAGCATCGCGAGTGTCGTGTTGCCGGGTCACTCCGGAGACGTCACCCAGATGGTGCTCGCCGCGGGAAACCGGGCGGTGACCGGGGCGAGCGACAACACCGTGAGGGTCTGGGACCTCGAAAAATCTCGTACGGTCATCACGTCCCAGGTGCTCGACGGACACGCCGCGAGCGTGCAAGCGGTGGCCGTGTCGAACGACGGACTCCGGGTCGCGTCGGGGGGCGCGGACAATACGGTGCGCGTCTGGGACGCCTTCGGCGGGTCGGCCGGGCGCGGTGGTGCGATCCTCCGCGTGGGCGCGACCGCAGTCCAAGACTTCGGGGTCTCGAACTCGGACACCGTACTTGGGCTCTCCACGGCCGAGGTCAAAGTTTGGACGCTTGCCGACCGCAGCCGGTGGCGAATGCCGGTAAGCCTGAAGGGGGCATCCGGTCTGCTCAAGGCCGGGGCCATCGACCCGGAGGGGAAGTTCGTCGCCGCGGGGACGGAGACGGGCCCGATCCATGTGTGGTCGCTGGCCAACCCACAACGAGCCCCGAGGGTGCTCGAGGGACATACCGGGCCCGTCAACGGATTGTCGTATCTCCCCGATGGGCGACTCGTCTCGATCAGCAGTGATCGCACTGTGAGGCTGTGGGACATCGGAGCCCCGGATGCTGCGACAATCTGGGCCGGTCACTCCGATGAGGTCGTGGTGTTGGCGGTATCTCCGGCCGGCGACGTGGTGTTCACCGGAGGACTCGATGGCGTGCTGCTGCGCTGGAATGTGGGCGAGGGCACGTCCATCGCGATGCCGGGTCACGGAGGGGAGATTCTGCAGGTCCGGGTGTCGCCGGATGGCAGCCGGGTGGCTACGGGCAGTACCGATCGCAAGGCCCACGTCTGGGATGCAAACACCGGGAAGCTGCTGTACGAGATGCGGGACCACCGGGAAGAGGTTCGTGCGGTGGCGTTTGGCCGCAGCAAGAAGCTCGCGACCGGTGGTGCCGACGGCCGGGTCCTGTTGTGGGACCTCACCTCGGAGCACCCCAGCGAGTCGCCGCGAGCGTTGGTCGGCCACGAGCAGTCGGTCACCGCGCTCGTGTTCAGCCGAGACCTCGAGGTCTTGGCGAGCGGGGGCAACGACAAGACCGTCCGGTTGTGGCGGGCGGATACGGGGCGCGAGCTGTTGCTCCCTGGGCACGACCGGGTGGTCACGGGGCTGAAGCTCACCCAAGATGGCGCGCACCTGGTCTCGGCCGGATTCGACGGAACCCTGCGAGTTTGGCCGCTCGCGCATACGAGCTTGATTCGCACCATCTGCGACGTGGTTGGGCAGTCGTTGGCTGAGGGCGAGGCCGCAGCCGCACTGGGTGTGCCGGTCAAAGACCCCTGCTTGTAGCGTTCACCTCACAACCTCGGCGAGGTCGGAGCCCCGCTACTCGTCGTCGCCCAGACCGCGAATGCTGTTGTTGCGGCAATCTTGATCGGTGCGGGCGCACTTGAACCGAACGTGGATGTGCCCCACGTGCCCCGCCGAGTGCGAGACGATCGCACCTCCGGCTCCGCGTCCTCGCGGCCACTGAATCTTGGCCAGCTCTTCTTCCGTCGCTCCCATTTCGACGGCCGCGCGATGCAGCTTTTCGTGCAGCGGGTAGTCGAGGAAAATCTTGATCACCTCGCCGGTCTCCATCAGCGCACGAACGAGTCCCCACGTCGCGTACCAATCGACCTCGCTCGAGCGGGGCTTACGCTCCCGCTCCTTGCCGTTCCCGAGATACTTGTGCTTGTAGACACCCTTGAGCGTGGGCATCCAGATGTCGATGTCCCGTCCGGCTTGGTGGGACTTGTGCGGCGGAAACTTGCCGCCGTTGCGGCGGGACATGTCTGCGAGGACGAGTTCGTGATCGAACGTGAGGTCCTGGCGAAACCGGGCGACGGCTCCGAGCAGCGTCTCAATCGTGTGGCTCGAGCCCCACATGATGTTCTTGTAGCGCCGGATGTACAGGGGGCTCTCGGGGATCTGGACTCCGTTCTTGAGCTTGCCCTGGTTGGGTGCGCCCACCGAAATGGCGCCAGCACGGATCTGGAACTCGGGCAGCTCGAGCGTCTCGGAGCGCCGGGTGTAGGGCTTGGGATTGATCCACACCGCGATGCGCTGGCCCTCCCGAAGCTCCTCGGTGCTGGGGTTGTAGGAGCGCAGCTTGGCCGGGTCGACGTCGAAGCGGTCGCTCAGCGATTTCCAGTCATAGTCTCGATCGAGCTCGAACTCGATGAGCTGCTGGGGGAGCGGGACTTTGGCAGCGTGGATCCGCAGCGTGCGGCCGGTCTCGATCTCGGGCGCATCGGGGTTGAGCTCGTTCCATCGCGCGACGTTGGAGACCGTCGCGCCGTAGCGGCGGGCGATGTCATCGATCGATTCGGCAGGGATGACCTTGTGCTCGACCCAGGTCAGGGGGACGGCGGGCTCAACGGTGCGCTTGGGCTGGAGCGGTAGCGGCTGGAGCTCAGGCTCTTTGTCCTCCGCAGCGACGACGGGGGAATCGTCTCCGCTCTCCCAGGGCTTGGTGACCCACAGCCCGGCGGCGACGGCCGCAGTCACGGCGAAGACTCCAAGCCCGATGCCAACCCGGCGACCGGTGCCCCGGCGCGCGCTCGCGGTCACGAATGTGCGGACAAGAGGATCGACCGGGCCTGCTCGAAGATGCTCGCGCGCTTCGGCGAGCAGACGGCCACGAAGGAGCTCGGAGCGAACGCGGCCGCCCATGTCCCAGCGCTGCGCCCACCCTCGAAGGCGGTCCGTATAGCGGTCGTCGGCCGTCATCGACCGCTGTCGCAGCACAGGCCCGTGAGGACCCGACAACGGCTGGACGCTGCGGCGGGCCTCGTCGGCCAGGCTGACCAACTCCAGCAGGAAGGGGCCGATGTACACGCGGTCCCCCTCGTGGAGCTGCCGCGGCTCACCGAGGAACTCGTTGTTGATGAACGTTCCGTTCGGGGTGCCGCGGTCCTTGACCACGATCGCGTGCCCCTCCCGTTCGATCAGACAGTGCTCACGCGAGACTGCGTCGTCCTCGAGGACGAGCTCGTTGTGCGGGTCTCGGCCGATGTTGATGCGATCGGGCTCGATCGGGACGGTCCAGGCATGGCCGTCTTTCCGCGTGACTCGAAGCACCTGCATCGGGGTCCCTGCAGGCTAGCAGCCCCGTCCCGTCCGGGGAAAAGTCCTGCGCCCACCGCGCCGGGAAGGCGCCGAAGTTGACGTGGACCTCCCAGTGTGGTCTGAGCGTTTTGCCCTTCATGCCCGACAATTCCCGTCAGGAGCGCCGCTTCGATCTCGAAGCCGAGAAGCGAAGCCGACGCAACTTCATGTTGATGATCGTCGGATTCGCACTGCTCGCGATGGTGGGCGGGGTGGCGCTGGCGTTGTGGTTGTTGGAGCCACCGGATGAAGATCCGGTCCTCCCGCTCACGAAAGTCGAGGCGCCCGTGGCCGACCCGACCGGGTTTGAGCCGTTCGAGGAGCCGGAGCCGGAGCCGGAGATCCGCAAAC
Source organism: uncultured Pseudomonadota bacterium (assembly GCA_913061055.1). GTDB lineage: Bacteria > Myxococcota_A > Polyangia > Nannocystales > Nannocystaceae > CAJXVA01. The sequence goes on along the minus strand of CAJXVA010000213.1, from coordinate 6,826 downwards.
CCAAAGCCGGTATCAAGCGAAAGCTCGAAAAGGGCGACGTCGATCGCGGCCTGGGCAAGATCCGGCCGGCCCTCAACCAGTGTTCGGCCAAACACGGCGCCATCGACAAGACACTGGTGACCGTGGACTTCAGCGTCGCCGCGAACGGTCGGGTCACCGAGGCCTACTCTCGGACGCCGCACTCGAACACCCCGTTGGGGCTCTGCGTCGCCAAGGTCATCCGCGACAAGGCCAAATTCCGAAAAACCAAAGAGGGGCTCGGCGACATTCGCCGGACCCTCACACTGCGTCGGACCTCCCTGTAGAGGGCCTGCCAAGGGGTCAGCGCCCGGGCCGGACGCCTTCTTTGGGTGCCGTGATGACCTCGATGTCGACGTCGTCGCGCTTTTTGATCTCGAGCCCGACCGAGGCCGCGTGTCCGCGGGTCGAAAAGTAGACCGCGGTCGCATCGGTGCGTGAGTAGATCTTGGTGCGCTCCATCGTCTTGCGAGGCGAGACGCGCTTTCGGTAGACCTCTGGTTCGCCGTAGCCGCTCAGTAGCGGCACTCGGAACAGCCGGAACAACCCGTCGGAGGTGCGCACGAAACCGTAGGAGCAGTCGACCTCGACGCATCGCTCGTCGAAGGTCACCCAGAGCACGGGCTCGCCGTCGAGTTCCTCGCGCTTGATGACGGCACCGGGCAGCTTACGCTTGACCTCGACCTCGATGCGTTTGCCACGAAAGCCGGCCTCGATGGTGCCGGCCGATCCGCTGACGTCGGTCGCTTTCCCGAGCTCGCGGCTATAGACGGCAATGAAGCTGACGTTCGGATAGACCCGAAGTTTCTTGAGCTCGGGATCGCTGCTGCCGATCGAATAGAGCACGGTTCGGGTCACGTACTCCCGGGACACGCATCCGCTCAACGTGGCGAGCGCCGCGAGGAGGACGGCGGTGGAGAGTCGGTTGAAGATCTGCATCGGGGCTCGTGGCCGCGTCAGCTTAGAATTGACGCGGCGAGACTGCGAGGGGACCATGCCACCCATGTCGTCTTTGCCCCGCATCGTTTCGGTGCTTCTGGGGATCATTCTCGCCGCGCCGGTTGCCTCACCCAGGCGTGCGCTCGCGCAGCCTGGAGACAGACCGGGCGAGAAAGCCGACGAGGCCACTCGTCTCAATGACCAGGCGCAGCAGAAGTTCGCCGATGGGAGGTACGCAGAGGCAGCGGGTATCTACGCCCGAATCCTCGAGGTTTTGCCCGAAAACCGAGTGAACCTGGAAGAGCGAGACAACACGCTCCTGATCGCGCTCGAGGTCTACCGCGAGGCCTACAAGAAGCAGCGTGTCGCCGGGGACAAGGAAGCCACGCGGAATGCGGCCAAGCTGCTGTGCACCGCAGATGGGCTCTACCAGAGGTACCTGACGACGTACCGCGACGTGTACGGCGGCGCGATGAACCCCAGCAAAGCCGCGCTCGCCTCCAACGATGAACTGCAGGCGCTGATGCGCGACGCGGAAGCCGCATTGGGCGCGCCTCCATGTGAACCCGTCATCGACGAGGGACCCGAGCTGCCGGCCCCGCCCGAGCCGCCGCCCCCGCCAGACCCTCCGCGAGGACCCAACGGCATCGGTCTGATCGTTGCCGGAGCCGTCACGATGACCTTCGGCTTGGGCGCAACGTCGATGATCGTCATCGGCGGGATCAACCGCCGCAAGGCCCAGACCGTGCTCGACCGAGGGGAGAGCGAGGACGCCACCGAGGCGGAGATGATGTCGCTCGCGAGCGAGAAGAAGCTCGCGCGGGAGAATCAATCGCGCGCAAACGGTCTGATCATCGGTGGATCGGTCCTCACCGCCGTTCTGCTGGCCAGCGGTGCCACAATGCTAGGTATCGGGGTTCGGCGCCGACTGAGCTACATCGCGTTCGCGCCCGAGATGGGCCGCGGCTACGTCGGTGTGAGCCTTCAGGGGCGATTTTAGAATCTCCGGCCCCTCTGCACGTATGTCTGTGGCGGATAAGAGAGCACATGTCAGGTAAGCGACGTCTCGTACTGGGGATCTTTCTCGCGGCAGCCGTCGCCGCGCCTCGAACCGCGGTTGCGCAGCCCAGCGACATGCCCGGCAAGAAAGCCGAGGACGCCACGCGCCTCAACGCCGAAGCCCAGCAGATGTTTGAGGACGGGCTGTACGCGGAGGCGGCGGACAAGTACGCCCGCATTCTCGAGGTCTTGCCCGAAAACAAGGTGAACCTGGAGGAGCGCGACAACACGCTGCTGATCGCGCTCGAGGTCTACCGCGAGGCCTACCGGAAGCAGCGCGCCGCGGGGGACAAAGATGCCGCCAAGCTGCTGTGTACCGCCGCAAAGCACTACGACACCTACCTGGCGACGTACCGCGAGGAGTACGGCGGTGCGATGGACCCCAGCAAGGCCGCGCTGGAGTCCAACGAGGAGCTCCAGAAGCTGTTGAGCGAGGCGGAGACCGCCCTGGGCGCGCCGCCGTGTGGTCCTCCGCCGACCCCCGAGGCGGAGGTCGTGACGAAGGCCCCGCCTCCGCTGCCCGTGGAAAAGCCCACCTTTCCCGATCGGTCCGGAGCGGGCTTGATCATCGCCGGCGCCGTCACGATGGCCGCCGGTTTGGGGGCCACCTCCATGATCATCGTGGGCGGCATCAACCGCCGGAAGTCTCGACGAGTCCTCGACCGAGAATACGCAGAGGACGCGACGGAGACCCAGATGATGACGCTCGACGCCGAGAAGGAGCTCGCCCGGGAGAACCGGAGACGTGCCAACGGGCTCATCATCGCCGGCTCGATCACGACCGCGGTGTTGCTCGCCGGGGGCGCCACGATGTTGGGCATCGGACTCAAGCGCAGAATGCGCTACATGGCGTTTGCGCCCGAGATGGGGCGTGGCTACGCCGGTTTGAGCCTCCAGGGGCGGTTTTAGAATCTCCTGCCCCTTCTGCGCGTATGCCTAAAGGACACATGAGCAGACATGTCAGCTAAGCGGCTTCTCCTCATCGGGGACATGGTCTCGGGCATGTCCGACGCGGTCACCCCGTACGTCGGCCAGCTCGTCGATCCCGCCGCGAGCGGTGGGGCACCGCAGACCGCTGCGATGGAGTCTGCCTCGTCGGCTCCTTCCACGGGCGGCTGCGTCATGACCGTCAATGGCCTCCCGGTGGCCCACGCCGGTTGTGTCTCGATGGCCACGCCGCCGCTTCCGCAAGCGCGTCCACTGGCGTTTTGCAGCGGGATCACGCTCAACGGAAAACCTCTGCTCGTCGAGCTTGGCCCGTTCATGGCCACGCCGATGGGCTCGCTCGCCTCCACGGCGGTCACCCAGCAGTCGGTGCGGTGCAGCAAGGCGGTGAGCGCCCCCTCCGGTGCCGACTTCGATGGCTCGACCGCGACGGGCGGCGAAGCAGGTGCCTCGGGCGGCGCGGTGCCGCGTGGCGACTACGCGCAGCCGAGCCCGGAGCACGTCATGGCGTCGCGGATCTCGACCGCCCGCTTGGCCGACATCCTTCCCCCGGAGTACCAGCACCTCGTCGGCGACCCGGTCGATGTTGCGACAGGTGCGGTGGTCACGTGGCAGGTCGACGACGAATCGCACCGCTTCGGCCTGCGGTTCGAGCGCCGCTATGACTCCCACCGAAGCGACCGCGAAAGCGTGCTGGGGTGGGGCTGGGCGCACAATTTCGACCAAACGCTCTGGCTCGAACCCGGCCGCGTGGTGCTCCGGGATTCCGGGCGGGAGATCGAGTTCGACACCTTCGATCTTCTCGATCAGGTCACCCGGGCTGGCGACGTGCTGCACGACCCCACCGGCCGGCTGACGCTGACCAGCCACGGTCGCAATGCCTGGGAGCTGTTCGACGGCACCTGTACCCGCTACTTCCTGCCGATGCCCGGGACCTCCGGGAAGGACAAGGATCGAGGGCTTGCGATGCTCTCTACCCTCGCGCGCCCGGGCCAGCCGCTCGTCGAGCTGCACTACGACGATCGCGCCCGGCTCACGTCGGTGCGGACCGATGGGCAGGCGGTGTTCTCGCTCCGCTACACCCGTGATGGCCAGCTCGACTCGATCAACGATCGGGTGATGCGCTACGCCTACTCTGCGGCGGGCGACCTCACCGAGGCCCGCGATCTCGAGGGGCACGCCCGGCTGTACGAGTACAACTCGCATCTTCTGGTCCGGGAAACGAACCGGCGCGGAGGGGCCTTCCACTACGGCTACGACGGCCATGGTGCGGGTGCGCGATGTGTCCGAACCTGGGGCGACGGCGGCCGACTTCACCGGATGATCTCCTACGAGGGCGGGACCACGCTGGTCACCGACAGCCTGGGCGAGCGCACAACGTACAGGCTCTCGCCGATCGGTCTGGTCAAGTCCGTCACCGATCCTCTGGGTCTCGAGACCAAGTTCGAGTTTGACGACCAACTCCGCCTCACGGAGATCCGTCACCCCGACCAGTCCCGCTCCGTCGACATCTACGACGACGCCGGCAACGTGGTGAAACATCGCGATCACGGCGGCGCGACCTGGCAGATGGAGTACGACCATGCCGGCCGGATCGTGTCCGGTGTGGATGCTGGCGGCGGTCGCTGGGAATTCAGCCACGACCTCGATGGTCGGCTGTGCCGGGTGCAAGACCCTGAGCACCATATCTTCCGCATGGAGTACGCCCAGGGGCGTTTGAGCAAGATCGTCGATCCGCTCGGGCGTGTCCTCGAGGTGTCGCTGGGTCCTGCGGACGAGCTGCTCGAGCTCCGCGCTCCGTGGCAGCCCGACATGACGTTCGAGTACGACGGCACCGGGCGGCTCACCGGAGCATCAACGGAGTCGGGTGACGAGTCTCGTTGGTACTACGACGGGGCAGGACAGCTCGTGGGAGCGATGCGCGGCGGGACGCTGACCCAGTGGCGTCGCGACCCCGAAGGCTCCCTGATCCAGCGCCAGAGCGACCAAGAACTCGAGGTCTACGTGCGCGATGCGTTCGGTCGGCTGCTCCGGCGGCACGGCGATGGCATCGACATTTCCTACCGGTACGATGCCGAGGATCGCTGCCTACAGGCGAGCTGCGAAGGTGGGCCTCGGGTCGACTTCGTGCGGGACGCGACCGGCCTGGTGTCCAGCTACAGCGTCGATGGCGGCGAGCCCACCGAGCTGGAGCACATCGATGGCGTCCTGACCTCGCTGATCACCGACGAGCGGACCGTCACCATGGCTTGGGACGGGGCAGGGCGCCTGCTGTCGTGCTCCGATGGGGACGGCACGCGGACGTACACCTACGGTGACGATGGCCTGCTTCGCGGGTTCTCGACCCAGGATCACGCCTGCACGCTCGAGCGCAACGGCCTGGGCGTCGTTGTGTCGCAAACCGTGGGTGACGATGTCGTGGCCAGTCCAGACGTCGACTACCGCGGCAACCGTTACGGGCTCGACCTCCCCGGCGGCGCATCGATTTTCTACTTGTGGTCGTCGGCCGGTGCGGTCGAGCGCATCGGTTTGGTCGGCGAGGTCGCGTTCGAGATCGATCTCGAGGTCTCGCCGGATGGCTCGCGGGGCGTCGCGCGTCACGGGGACGCACGGGCGGAATACTCGACGGCCGTACGCGACCACGAGCCGCCCGTCGTGGCTTCGGCAGGCACCCCGACCGACGCCTTGTTCCGACCTCTGGCCAATGCCGATGGTGAGTCGTTGGTCTGGGATGAGAGCCGACTGGTTCGGGAAGGCGATGCGGTTCATGTGCTTGCACCGCCCTCAGGCGAGCCTCTCGCCGTGGTCCGGGGCGAGTCGCTGGTGTTTGCGCAGAGCGTGGGTGGCAGCGCCAGGGCGGGCTCTGACGAGCTTGTGAGGGCGTGCGGGCTCGGCTCCGAGCCGCTTCCCTCCCGGCTCTTCGACCTGACCCCTGCGGCCGTCCTCAGCCGGACGTTCCGTCGCCAGATCTGGGACCCGAAGCCCAGGCCCATGCGGGGCTCGTTGGCGTGGAACCCCGATCAGTGGGCGCCCGAAGTCGCCGACCCGTCGGTGGCGTCCACGAGGCTCGACGCAGCCGCCCTGATGCGGTTGCTCAGCCCGTTCCCGCCGCGCAAGCTCAGTACCTGAGCCGCGTAGTGGTCTCCGACCAGGTTCAGAACTGCTCGGCGATGCGGTCGATCTCCCGCGCTTGCGAGTAGCGTCGGTGGCGGGTCAGCATCTCCGAGAGGCGCTTGGCGAGCTCCTTGAGGGTCGATCCCCGCTGGTCGGGCTCGAGCTCCTGCCCATACGCCACAGCGTCCGCCCACAGGCCGATGCAGTCGATCTCGAGCCCTTGCTTCAGCGCAGCTTCCCCCGCGCGTCGGTACGCCTCAAAGACGATGCGGGGCGACTCTCCGATCCCCTTGCCGGTCTCGATCGCGCGCCGGTAGGCCCGGATGGCATCGACGACGCTGTCGTCCGCCTCGTGGGCAACGCCCTCGTTCAGGCGGGCTCGACACGCCAGAGCATAGGATTGGTGCTCGTACGCGGACTCGTCGGCCCGCACGAAGGTGGCGGCGGCCAATCGGGGCTGGTCGAGACGCATGAGGTAGCCCCCGAGCATCATCTCCATCTCGACCGCACGGACAGGGTGCCCGTGCTCGCTGCACAGCTCGCGGGCTTGGGTTTGCAGGCGGAGGGCTTCCGGCCCTCGTTCCTGTTGCATCTCGGCCTCCGCGCGCCGGACCAGCAGGCTCAGCTCATGCTCAAAGTCCGTGGGGTCGGTCTCTTCGGTCGCTTCGGCCGCTTCGGTCGGGTTGGGGTCTGTAGCTGTCTCTTATACACATCTCCGAGCCCACGAGACCTCTCTGCATCTCGTATGCCG
>CAJXVA010000212.1 GCA_913061055.1 uncultured Pseudomonadota bacterium | reverse complement strand
CGGCAGCGTCAGATGTGTATAAGAGACAGCGCCCTCCCTGCCCCGGACCGCCGTGTTCGAGGTCGATGGCAAGCCGCATGTCTATGTCCTCGCCGAGGGTCGAGCCAAGCGAACCGAAGTGATCACCGGTCTCGAAGGCGATGCGCGGGTCGAGATCGTCTCCGGCCTCGCCGCGGCCGACATCGTGGTGACCGGCGGCGGTGCCGGCATCACCGAGGGCATGCCGCTGAAGTCGGCCAACGACAAGCCCCGGACCGCCGCCGAGACGACCGCCGCCGAGCCCCTCGGATAGCCGCCCCCTCGACCCGATGCATCGGCTGATTGCAGGCGCCGTCCTTCGTCCAGTCACCACATCGATGGTGACGGTGGCCCTGCTGTTGTTCGGCTGGGTCGCGCTCACGCGCCTTCCCATCGAGCTGCTCCCCGATCTCTCCTATCCGACGATCACGGTTCAGACCGAGTTCCCCGACGCGGCGCCGGTCGAGGTCGAGGAGCTGATCACCCGCCCGGTCGAAGAACGCGTCGGCGCAGTCCCAGGCGTGGTTCGAGTGGAATCCGCGTCCCGCGAAGGCATCAGCGAAGTGGTGCTCGACTTCGCCTGGGGGACCACGGTCGACCACGCGATGGCCGAAGTCCGGGAGAAGCTCGACCGGGTCCGCCTGCCGCAAGGCGCCGACCGTCCCCTGGTCCTGCGATACGACCCCGCGCAGGAGCCGATCGTCCGGCTCGCCCTGCGCGACAAGGGAGGCGATGCCGACCTGACCGATGCCGACCTCGCCACCCTCCGAGATTCGGCCGACCGCTACGTGAAGCGCGAGCTGGAGAAGCTCCCGGGCGTGGCGGCCGTCGAGCTGCACGGCGGCCAAGAAGACGAGGTCCTGGTCGAGCTCGATCCCAGCCGACTCGCCGCCCACGGCCTCGAGACCGCGGAGATCGTCGCCGCGCTCCAGGCCGACAACGTCAACCGACCCGGCGGTGCGGTCACCGAACGCGAGAGCCGCTACCTCGTGCGCACGCTCCATGAGGCACGAACACCAGAGCAGGTCGGCGAGATCATCGTCCGCTCCAGCCTCGATGGCGGCATTCTTCGGCTGCGGGACATCGCGAAGGTCCGGCGTGCCCCGCAGGAGCGCGAAGAACTGACCTTGGTCGATGGTCGCGAGGCGATCGAGCTGGCGGTGTTCCGAGAAGGAGACGCCAACATCGTCGCGGTCTCGGACGCGATTCGCACCGCGCTCCCGGGACTCCCACTCGCCCCCGGGCACGAGGTGGTGATGCTGAGCAACCGCGCCCAGTTCGTCGAGTCGGCGATCTCGGAGGTCCGCGACAACACGCTCATCGGCGGAGGGCTCGCCGTCCTGGTGCTTCTGTTCTTTCTCAGGGACCTCCGCTCCACCGTCGTCATCGCGCTCGCGATTCCCATCTCGCTGCTGACCACCTTCATCCCGCTGCAGGCGCTCGGCGTCAGTCTCAACGTCATGAGCCTCGGTGGGCTCGCCTTGGGCGTGGGCATGCTGGTGGACAACAGCATCGTCGTGCTCGAGGCGATCGCCCGGCGTCGCGAACAGGCCGAGAAGGACGGGCTCCGGCTCACCCGCCGACAGCTCACCGTCGAAGGCGCCTCCGAGGTCGCGAACTCCGTCGTCGCATCGACGCTCACCACGGTCGCGGTGTTCTTTCCGATGGCGTTCGTGCAGGGGGTGGCAGGCCAGCTCGTCTCCGACCTCAGCTTCGCGGTCAGCTTCAGCATGGTGTCGTCGATGGCGGTAAGCCTGACGCTCGTCCCCGTCCTGCAGAGCCTTGGGAGCGACGCGCATGGGGCCGCGGCCTCGGTCGATCCCGCACCGCGGTCCTTCCTCATCATCATCGTCACGTGGCCGATCGCGTGGGCGGTCCGCATCGTGGGCTGGGTTGTGGGTGCCGGAGGCTGGCTGCTCGACAAGATCACTCGGCCGCTCACGTGGACCTACGAGGCGCTCGAGCGGCAGTACCCCAAGTTGATGCGGCTGCTTCTGCGAGCCCGTGCCCTGCTCTTGGTGGGGACCGCGGTGGGCTGCGGCTTCGCGATCAGCCTGGCCAAAGACAGCCCCACCACGCTGCTGCCCGAGCTCGACCAAGGCGAGTTCTTCGTGCAGGTCACACTGCCGCGCGACGCGGCCCTCGAACGGACGGCGGCTGCCCTGCGGACCATGAGTGACGCCATCGCCGGACTCCCGGCGGTCGAACGTCGCTTCACCCGGGTCGGCACCGTGAGTTCGGCGGGTAGCGCGACCGGAGGCACATCCGGCGCCCACCTGGGCCAGCTCTCGGTGCGGATCGACGCGCCGGAGGACGAGCGTGCCGGCATTGAAGCGGCGCTCATCGAACGCATCCGCGCGGCCAACCCCGAGCCCGAAGCCACGCTCCAGCAGGGCCGGCCCTCTCTCGTCAGCTTCGCCCCGCCGATCGAACTCCTCGTCTTCAGCGAGGAGCCCGAGCGCTCGATCGCCCATGCCCGGCGCATCCTCCCGCAGCTCCGCGAAGTTCCAGGGTTGGTCGATGTGGTGCCCGACGACCTCGACGGCCGCCCCGAGGTTCGAGTCCTCTTCGACCGCGAACGCCTCGGCCGGCTCGGGCTCACCGTCGATGCCGCCGCCAGCTCCGTACAGCGTGCGATTCAAGGGGAGGTCGCGACGAAGATGTACGCGGCCGACCAGCAACTCGACGTACGGGTGATGTTCCCTCGGGTCGATCGAAACAGCGCCGAGGATGTCGCGAAGATTCAGGTCGGGATCGCCGGCGAGGTCCCGGTCTTACTCAGCTCCGTCGCCGAGGTCGAGCCCGCCCGGGGGCCGTCCGAGATTCGCCGCATCGACGGTCGCCGCGGACTCCGGATCTCGGCCCAAACGACCACCGTCGATCTCGGCGCCCTCGCCAGCCGGGTGCAAGAGGTCCTCGACGCCGCGGACGACGACCCCTCCGTGTCAGCCGCCCTCGCCGGACAGGCTGACGAGATGTCCGAATCGATCGAGAGCCTACTGCTCACCGCGGCGCTCTCCGTCTTCCTGGTCTACGTCGTGATGGCCTCGAGCTTCGAGAGCCTGGGCCATCCGATGCTGATCCTGGGGACCGTTCCGATGGCGCTCGCGGGCGTCGTCTTGGCGTGCCTCGCCACGTCCACGCCGCTATCGGCGATGGTGGGCATCGGCGTGATCGTGTTGGGGGGCATCGTCGTGAACAACGCGATCGTGCTGATCAACGCCGTCAACGACCGCCGCGGAGCCGGGCTCGCCACGCCCGAGGCCCTCATCGAGGCGGGCCGGGTGCGCGTGCGCCCGATTCTGATGACCACGGCGAGTACGGTGCTGGGGCTCGTCCCGATGGCCCTGGGTCTCGGTGATGGAGCCGCCCTCCGGCAGCCCCTGGCGATCGCGGTGATCGGAGGGCTTGGCTTGTCGACGCTTCTCACGCTCGTGGTGATTCCGTGTGCGTACGCGGTCCTCCCAGGGCGCGTCCGTGATGCGTGGCGTCCCCGACGAGGAGCCGACGGTGCGGCGGTTCCCCCAGACTCGGATGTGGATGTGGATGTGGATGTGGATGGCCCGGCCCACGTCGACGAGCCCGCCGCGTCACCAAGCGCCGTCGCGGACGAAGTGTCGGCCGATGTTCCGGGCCCGGACGACGAAGCCAAGACGACCCCGGCATGAGCCACAAACTCTCCCCTCGGCTTCAGGCGGTCGCGGATCTGGTGCTGCGAGGACAGCCCGCCGCCGACATCGGATGCGACCACGCCCAGCTCGCTGGCGCATGGGTCCGCAGCGGAGCGGTCCCGCGGGCCATCGCGTCCGACGTCCGACCGGGACCCTTGGAGCACGCGCGGGCCCGGCTCGCGAATTTCGCTGCGGTCGAGATTCGTCTGGGCAGCGGCTTGTCGACGCTTGGGCCCGGTGAGGTGGCGACCATCGCCATGGCGGGCATGGGCGGCGGCCTGATGCTCGAGCTGCTCGAGGCCAGCCCTGACGTCGTTGCCACGACTCAGCGTGTGATCCTCCAGCCCAACAGCAGCTGGGAGAACGTCCGGCGAGCTTTGGCTGAGCGCAACATCCCGCTGGACGCGGAGGTGCTGACCGAAGAGGCGGGGCGCCTGTACCTGACGCTGGCCTTCGACCCGCGGGCGAACTCGGCGAGCTGGGATGAGGCCGATGTCGTGCTCGGCCCCCACCTGCGGCGCGATCGCTCGGCGTTGTTCGCACGCTGGGTTGAACATCGCCGGACGCACCTGGGCTCACTCCGCGTTCGGCTCACCGCCGAACTCGGCGCGACGCACCCTCGGCTGACTGCGCTGGAGGCCGAACGTCAGCGCCTCGAGCTGGCGCTCAGCCTCTCGACGACTCCCTGAGGCTCGGCTCGGAAGGGGCGCCGGCGACCGCTGAACAGGCCGCGGCGAAACGGACGTCCATCGCGGCCCCGCCCTCGCCCGGTGTCGGCCCGATCCGATCCCAAGCCGCACGCGCCCGTTCGACCTCCTGCTGAGACGTCGCCGCGCCGTCCTGGAGGCCCAAGGCGTTGCTCGCCAGTGCAGTCTCGAGTTGCTTCGCCAGACTCTGCGGCTCGGCCTGCGCCCCGGCGAACGCCTCGATGCGCTCACACAGCTTGGCCTTGCGACGCATGGCACTCGCCGGGTCGAGCTCGGTGCCCGCAAACGCGGCGGGGTCGGACTCCAGCGCTCGGACACAGGCTTCGCGACACTTCGCCACGAGCGCGGCGTCCGCGAGCCCCCGCACCGCCGCCCACAGGCCCACGAGTGCTTCAGGGGGGACGTCGCCCGAGGCCAATGTGGCCGCCGCTTCATCGCGTGCCGCCAAGATCCGCTCCGCCTCGGCTGCGCGCCGTTGCGCCTCCATCGTGTCGAGCTTCCGGAACACGCCATCGCAGGCGGCCTTGAAACGCTTGTAGAAACGATCGGCATCCTTGCGCGGCACGTGGCCAATGTCGCGCCACGTCTTCTGAATGCCCTTCGTTTCGTCGGTCGCCCGCTTCCAGGTCACCTCGTCGACGATGCCCTCGAGCAACGCCTCGACCTTGTCGATCAAGACCTGCTTGCGCTCAGCATTCTTCGCCATCTCGGTGTCGGCGCTCGCAAACGCTTCCTTGCGTCGAGCGAAGAAGACATCACAGGCGCCGCGGAAACGCTCCCAGACCTTGCGGTCCTGCGATCGCGCCACGGGCCCGATCGTCTTCCACGCGGCCTGAAGATCCTTGAGGGCGGCGGCGGTCACAGCCCAGTCGGTGGATTCCTGCAGCGACTCGGCGCGCTCGCACAGCTCTTGCTTGAGCACCAGGTTGGCCGCGTGCTCGGACTTCACCTTCACGTACACGGCATCACAGGCGGCCTTGAATGCCTCCCACCGCGCCTGCGCCTCGGCACCCGGAACGCCCGGGATTGCTTTCCACTCCTCCTGCAACGCCTTGACCTGCGTCGCGAGGGCGGCCGGCTCGGTCGTCTCCATCGCCACCCGCAGCGCCTGGGCTCGCACCACGAGCGCCTTTTGCTGGGTCCGCGTGGACCACTCGAGCCATTGCGCCGCTTCGGTCAGCTCCTGGGTCCGCGCGACGAGGGCCACCCGCGCCGCCTCGTAGCGGGCCCACAACGCTTCGCGAACCTCGGGGCTCGGAAGGTGGGTCATGCGGGAGAACAAGGCCGCGGTCTGCTTGAGCAACGATGCCGCGGCTCGCAACGTCGTGGTCTCGGCGCCCTTCTCGAGTTCGTCGCAGGCCGCCTCGAGGCGGGCCTGGTTCTCGAGCGCCTGCTCTGGGGTCGGCTCCGGCGCTGACTTGCGCGGCGGCTTGGTCGGCGGTGCCTCGCGCTTGGTGGGCGAAGCAGCGACGGTCGGGGCAGGCCTGGGCTCGGTCGGGACGGGCGCCTCCCGCTCGCGCTGCGCCTGCCGGGCCGCCGCCTGTTCGGCCGCCCGAGCCTTGCGGGTCGCTTCCCGCGCTCGCGCGGCGGCCTGCTGCGCCTCCTGCTCTTCCTGCGCCTTGGCGCGCTCCGCCGACGCGGCGGCCTCCGCCTCGGCATACGATGTGTACCCGCGCTCGAAGGTCTCCAGCGCCTTGATCAGACGCTCGCTCAGCGAAGCATCCGGCGAGGCGAGGCGTTCCCACGTGTCGCGAACCGCGGCGACCTGCTCCGCCCGGTCGAAGGCACCCTCGGCGACGATCCCCTCGACGGCCTCCACCAGTCGGGACTGCTCGGCGAGCCACTGACCGGTGTCCACGTCCGCCGCGGTGGACGTCACCTCGGTCGGAGGGGCCACAGATGCGAGCCGCTTCTTGGCTCGATTGCGGACGCCCTTGGCCTTGCCCTTCTTGACGACCGCGGCCAGCGCATCGAGATCCTCGAGCTGCTCGATCGCCGCGTAGGCGGCATCCTTCGGATCGCCACTGACCGCGAGGCCCCGCAGCGTGGGCACGTCCGAGATCTTGCGCAACGCCTCGAGGCGCAGCTCGGAGTCACGGGCCTCCCGCACCACATCGATGAGCACCCTGGGCTCGCTCAGTCGAGCCAGCGCGGCGCGACGAACGGAGACCGCCTCCGCTCGATGCACCACGCTCACGAGGTGCGCGGGGTCCGACAGTCGCGACAGCGACGGCCCGGCCTGCTCGGCATCGCGGGCAGAGGCCGCCGCATCGATCCACAGCGAAGCGGCTCGCTCCCCCGCGAACACGCCGACCTGGGAGGCGTCGTCTGTGGCGATCGAGGACAGCACGTCGGGATCAGCGAGTTTCTCGATCGCAGCGCGACGCACCGTGTCATCCGCGTCGGTCCGCGCAATCTCGAGGATGATGTCGGTCGCATCGGCCCCCAACCCGCGCAACGCCTCGGTGCGCACCGAGGCTTTGCTGTGTTTCCACTTGGGACGGAACAGATCCACCAAACCCATGGCCGGTGACCATAGGTCCGACCCACAGGTTGATCAACTCGCCTTCGAGCACGCCAGCCCTAAAACCGAACCGAAACAGCCGCCGCTGCGGAACTTGGGCTCAGCGAGGCCGACGCGGAGACATGTCGCTTGCGCCGACGAGCGCCGATGGCAAGCATCGTCACGCCCCCCGCCACCAGGAGAACCGCACTGGTTGCCGCCACCAGGAAACCGATGTTGGCGCGGCGCCCGGCTCGGTCCGCCGCCTCGATTTCGGCCTCGGCAGTCGTCGACCCAGCGGAATACTCCTGCTGAGCGGCCTCGAACCTGCGCTGGGCCTTGCGGCCTGAACCGACCGCGGCAGAGGCTGCGACGACACTGGCCACACTCCCACCGATGGCGATTCCTCCTCCGACGAGCAACCCGGTCCCGTTGGGTTGTGGCGCAACTGGGGGAGGCGGCGCATGGGTCGGCACCGGCGCAGGGGGAGCGACCGCTGGCGCGGGCACCGGTTGCGGCGGAGACGACTCGCTCTCGATGCGTTCGAGGAGTTCGATCGCCCGCATTCGATCCTGCTTCTCGCCCTCATCCATCGTATGTCCGGGTCGGTCGACCCAGGCGACGAAGGTCTGCAGGAGCGGCTTGGCAGCGACGACCCGGCTCTCGTCGTGGTCACTGTCGTACGCCCTCATGTGCGCCTGCGCCAAGTCGAAGCCCAGAACCCGCCGACCCGCGGAGAGCTCGGGCTCCTGAGCCATCAGTGCGTGGGCTTCGCTCCAGGATTCGGCGGCGCCAGCGAAGTCGTCCGCTTCGTACGCGTCGAGGCCTTGTTCGAACAAGGATTGAGCCGTTGTAGGACCAGCCTCGTCGGTCACACGTTCTTCGGTGGGGCTGGCCGAGGGCGGTGCGGCGGCGAAAACCGATGCGCTGGGGAGCGCGAGTGCGCCAGCAACCAGGCTAGCGATCGCGGTACGGAACCGACGATGGGGCAACGATCTCAGAGTGTCCATGGGTCTGTGAGGAGGGGCATCGCCCCGTCATCTTGGTGGTAAGTCCCAGGCGCGAATCGATTGCGACTTTCTTCAGTCGGCGCCCGAATCGTGATCCCGCAGGCTCTTGGCCCAGGCATCGAGGTCATCGGACGCGCTGAGCGCTGGACCCGCGCTGGCCTGCATGGACGTGACTTCGTCGGCCAGAAGCTGGCGAGCCCGCCGAAGGCGGGTGCGAACCGTCCCTTCGGGGACCTCGAGAATGCGCGCCAGCTCCGCTCCGCTGTGTTCTTCCCAATAGAACAACTCGAGCAGGATCTGATGGTCCACCGGGAGTCGACGCAGCGCCTGCAAGACGATCGCCTGCTCGCGCCGACGATGGACCACTGAACTCGGAGACGGCGCCGAATCGGCGACGCTATCGCGTTCGGGCTCAATGCGTTCCACACCCCGCAGCTTTGCCAAGTGAACGAGCAGCTGATTGCGAGCAATGGCGAACAAGAAGGTGCGGAACGAGCTGTCGCCCCGAAAGCGGTCGCTTGCCTCGTACGCGCCAAGAAGCGTGCGCTGGACCAAATCGTCGACGGCAGTACCTGCCTTGTTGCGAAAGAAGCGGTACAGCCCATCGAAGTGGCGCTCGAACAAGGCTTCGGCCGCCTGGGCATCGCCTTGCCGCCACAGGGCAAGCAGTTCTTGGTCCGTCACGACCCGGGGAGGCTAGCAGCCGGAGCGAAACCCGGTCGCCTGCTATCATCATGCGGGTGGGCGGCAACGATCGCGACGATGCGAACCGCGGTGCTTTGGGGGCGCCCCCAAGTACAACCCCGCCACCAAGCGTGCGCGCTGCGATCTTGGCCCGCGTCGTTCAGCAGACGGTCGGAGGCTCCGAGACCCCGCTGCTGGACGGCCGGTATCGGCTGGTGCGGGAGATCGGTCGCGGTGGGGCCGGCACGGTCTGGAAGGCCGAGCTGCTGCCTCTTGGGCGATGGGTGGCGGTCAAGCTGCTCCGCCCCGGAGTCGCCGCAAACACCAATGCCGTCTCTCGACTCATGCGCGAAGCCCTGACGGTGTCCAAGCTGGGGCACGAGCACATCGTGCAGGTCAACGACGTCGGCACCGATGAACACGGCTCGCCGTATATCGCCATGGAGCTGCTCGAGGGCGAGTCGCTCGCACAGCTGGTCCGCCGCCGCGGTCGGTTGCCCTGGACCGAGGTCGCCGAGATTGCGACGCAGATCTGCGATGCGCTTTCGGCCGCCCATGCGGTTGGAATTGTGCACCGCGACGTCAAGCCAGCCAACGTCATCGCCACGAGGCGCGAGGGGGGCCGGTGGCACTGCAAGCTGCTGGACTTCGGCTTGTGCACAGGCGGACGCGACGAATCCATCCTCACCGCAGCCGGGGTCCTGCTCGGGACGCCGGGGTACGCAGCCCCGGAGCAGCTTCGTGGTGAGGCCGTCGACAGCCGCGCCGATTTGTATGGCCTGGCCTGTCTCATGGTGGAACTGCTCACCGCTCGCGCCGCGTATCGAGGCGATAGCCGTCAGGAGATGGTCCGCCGCCAGCTCGCGGGTCGACGCTGCGACGACCTGGATACGCTCAATCTCCCGCCGAGTGCTGTCGCGCTCATCGACCGTGGCCTTTCCCTGTCGGCGCACGATCGACACGATGACCCCGCAGAGTTCGCGAGGGAGATCGCCAAGGTAGAACGTGTGGACGATCCGCCGGCCCCCAGCATTGAAACAACTCCGCGCACCAGAATCAGGTGGGCCACTCACTTGGGAGTCGCGGCCGCCCTCGCGTGCGCCAGTGCGACGGCCATCGGACTCTGGTCTTTCGACGATCGCCCCGGGATCTCACCCCCGATCGCGCCGACGCCCGCCCGGCGCCAACAAGCACGTGCCGAACCGCCGCCAGTCGCTCCCAAGACCCCCGAGGCGATGCCGCCCCCGAAAGCGGAGGTTCGCGAATCGCCGGGGGTCATCGCTCCGCCGGCCCTGGACCCCGCTCGAGCCCGGCCCAAACGCGTTCGCAGACCCGCGCCAAAACCTCAGGCTCGCATCGATCCAGACCCGCCGGCCCCCAGGGTCCGGCGGGCGTACGCAGAGGGGATCCGCGACCCCTTCGCGGTCCGGTGAGCACACCGGCGCCCTCCCCGGGCGCGTTCAGGCCGCTACGGTCGTCTCAACCCTCCGGCATTGCGTGAGAGGGCACGAGGCTCTGCCGGGCTCGCATCAGGGACGCCGGCGACAGCGACACGATCACCGCGGCCGTGATCGCAAGCATCGCGAATCCGGTGGAGAGACTCGAATGCTGGGGGGCGTCGAATGCGAAACGCGACAGCCACGCGCACGCCACCGCGCTGCCACCGACGAGCCAGCTGAACTGCCACAACCCACGGGTGCCGACCGCCGCGTTGGTCCGAATCCCGACCAGGGCAAGGCCCACCACGACCGCGAGAAGTGCTCCCGTCGTCGCGACTTCGGGCGTGGCCGGGACGCGCGTCAGCGCCAAGACCACGGCGGCCGCCGCGACGATCAGCACCACCGACGAGCAGACAACGATGTGCAGGTAGACCGCGCGAGTGATGGCACGACTGGGAATCGGTAGGGTCGACCACGCTCGAGCGAAGTCACCGTTGTTGGCCCAGCGGCCCCCCACCACGCGAGCGCGTAGCCCCAGCGGGAAGCCGCCCGCGACGACGGCTGCGACCACCAGGGCCGTCGCCATGGCCAACTCCGGAGTCCGCCACCACCGCAACGCGACCAGAGGACCGACCAACGCGACCGCCCAGATGCCACCTCGCGTGGCCCCCACGCCCAACCCGGCCCAGAAATCACGCCGAAGCATGGTTTCGGGACCGTCGGACGCGAGGCGAGTGACCGCGCGAGCATCGACCGGGAGCGCCAACGGTGCCCTTCGCGGAGACGAACCAAGCCAGGAGACGGAGCCCCACGCAGCGATCACCGCCGCGGCGCCGAGACCCACGCCGACGTACCCGATCAGCGAGCGCGTCGCTGGCAACGCAAGCCCCAGCGCGATGAGACTCGGCGCGGCCAACCAGCGGATCCAGATCCGGTGACTGTACGCCGCGTCGCGGTCCAAACTCGCCAGCATGAGATGGGGCAGCGCCAGGGCGCTGACGGCTGCGCAGAGGGTCGCCAACGACGCGACGACATCACCGAGCTCGGACCCGACGGCCACCCCGGCCGCGATTGCAGAGACGACCGTCACGAGCACCGCCGGGACCCACAACGCCACGACGACGGCGGCGACCTCCGCCACGGCCCGCCCCCTCGGGCTCAGCGGCAACCCGACCGCTGTGGTTCGCCCTGCGTGACGCCCCAACGCCAGCCCCAACGCCCACCGACTCAGGGGCGCAAACGACAGGCTGAAGGCGAACGTCTCGAGGGTGTAGCCATAGGCGAAACGATGCTCAGCACCCGCGACGAACATCGACATCGCGACCATCGGCACGCAGTTGACCAGCACGAGCATGGCCACCAAGCCGCCGCGGGTCGTGCCCAGCAGACGCAGCATGACGCGAAAGTGATGCGTTGCTGCGCTCATGCGGAGACCTCCGAGCCGCCGGCGCGCATGTGTACCAGCGCTTCGGACAGCGACTTGCCCTCGGGAATGATGCTGTCCGTTGGACCCTGCGCGACAACCCTGCCTCCACGCAGCACCAACAGGGCGTCCGCGATTCGCTCGAGATCGCTGAGCTGGTGCGAGCTGACCACAACCGATCGAACCGGGTCCCGCGCGACCTCGATGACGCTGCGCAGCAACGCCTGGCGGGCCCCCAGATCCAAGCCCGTCCCGGGCTCGTCCAGCACCACGACCGCCGGCCGAAATGCGAGCGCGGCGATGACCCGCAAACACGTGCCCTGCCCCTTGGAGAGTTCGCGAACGTGTGCACGCAGGTCCAGACCAAAGCGCTTCACCAAATGCGCGACCAGGTCGTCGTCCCACGTCGTGTAGTAGCCGGAGAGCACCCGCAGGAGCTTGGAAACCGGGAGGTCGAACAGCGGACGATCGTCGCTCATGAATCCCGCCCTCGACCGAACGAACACGGGGTCGACCGAGGGGTCTCGTCCCATCACCCGCACCTGCCCGGAGCTGGGAGCGATGATGCCGGCGAGACAGTCGAGCAGCGTCGTCTTGCCGGCGCCGTTGGGGCCGACAACGCCGACCACGGAGCCGGGCTCGACGGTCCAGCTCGGGATGTGCAGCCCGAACCCGGCGCGCTCAATCTTCAGATCGGTGACTTGAACCAACGTCGAATCAGTCATTGTCCTGCTCCATCTCGGCCAGTAGTGCCCGGGTCAGCGCCTCGATCTCCGGAACCGCCACGCCCAGCTGACGTGCTTCGCGAAGCCCGGCCGCGATGGCTTGGCGCGCACGCTTTTTGATGTCGGCTTTGGACGCTTTGCGGACCGACGGGGCGACGAACGTCCCCTGCCCCTGCTTGCGCACGACCAAGCCCGCGGTCTGTAGCTCCGCGTACGCCCGCCGAACCGTGATCAGCGAAACCGTCAGGTCGCTGGCCAGGTCGCGAAAGGACGGTAGCTGCTCGCCTGCTGGGAGTTGTCCCGTCCGCACGAGGCCGGCGATCTGATCGAGGATCTGCCGATAGAACGGCACACCAGAGGCTTCGCTCAGCGAGATCGGCAGACCTGCCATGTGCTGGTGTGTATACATATATACACTCTGAGAGTCAAAGCCGATGCCTGTGGTTTCGTTGGCGTCGCTTTTTCCGGAGTCCGTAGGGCCATCAGTCCTGCTTCACGCGAGCGGCGCGGTTTTCCGAGGCTGCTATCGTCCGGTGCCGTGCGGGGACGACAGCAGATGCGCAGCGCCTTTGGCGACGGCCTGCTGCAACAGGTCGAGGCGCTCGAGCCGGCCGAGCGAACAGCGATCCTCGAGCTCATCCCCGAAGAGACCGTGGCGCACTATCGCCGCGTGATGCCGGTGGGGTGGACATCGATGCAACTGCACATGGAGGTCTCCGACGCGATCCGGGCTGTGGTGGGCTCTCAGCGCAACGTGGAGGTGTGGCACCGGACCATGGCCGCGCTGACCAGCCGCCCCCTGCTCTCCGGATTCCTGCGCCACGTCGGCACGCGCTTGGGCATGAGCCCGGGCACCATGTATCAGCAGACCGCGCGGCTCTGGCAGCATCTGTGCCGCAACGTGGGAGACCTGAGCGCGGAGGTCGTCGGGTCGCACACCACGGTCGAGCTCGTGGAGTTTCCAGCCAGCGAACACAGCTTCCCGTGCTTCGTCGAAGGCCTGCACGGCTGCCTGCTCGGACTCGTGACCCCGTTCGACGTCAGCGTCGAAGTTCGAGTGGACGCCGTCGACCTGCAGGCGGGCGCCGTGTCGTACGACGTTGCGTGGTGACGTCACGGCGCGGGGATGAACAGCGGCGCGCCCGGGCCGACCGGAAGGCCGAAGGTCAGCCAGACCGCGAGCAGGACGGTCCAGACCACGGTGAACGCCGCGGTGTACGGCAGCATCGTCGCGATGACGGTACCGATGCCGGCCCTCGGATCCCAACGACTCACAAAGGCAACGATGAGCGCGAAGTAGGTCATCATCGGCGAGATGATGTTGGTCGTGCTGTCACCGATGCGATACGCCACCTGAATGAGTTCGGGTGAGTACCCGAGCAGCATCAGCATGGGGATGAATACGGGGGCCATGATCGCCCACTTGGCCGAGGCGCTGCCCATGACCAGGTTGAGAAGCCCAGACACGAGGACAAACGCGATCAGCAGGGGGATCGGGCTCATGCCGCTGGAGCGCAGGAGCTCCGAGCCGTGCACCGCGATGATCAAGCCGAGGTTCGACCAATTGAAGTAGGCGACAAACTGGGCCGCGAAGAACACCAGCACCATGTACAGCGACAAGGTCTGCATCGACTTGGCCATGCCCTTCATCACCTGAGCGTCGGAACGATAAGTGCCCGAGGCGATGCCATAGGCCATCCCCGCGGTCGCGCCGATGATGAAGATCAACGCCACGATGCCCGACATGAATGGGGAGCGCAGCAAGTCGCCGGAGTTGGGGTCGCGAAGCCAGCCGGCGCCGGGAACGATCCCCGAGGGAAGGGCCGACCACAACAACAGGCCGGCCAGGACCGCCGTGGCCGCGAACGCCCAGCGGAGCCCACGACGCTCCGAGCCCGTCAGCCCCTCGATTCCCTCCGGGCGCTCATCCCCTTCGTACGACCCCAGTCGTGGCTCGACGACGCGGTGGGTGATCCAGGTGCCCGCCGCGGCGATCAAGAACGTGGACACGAACATGAAGTAGTAGTTGGCGGCCGCGCTGACCGTGTAGCCGGGGTCGACGATGTGGGCGGCTTCTTCGGACAGCCCCGCGAGCAGAGGGTCGATCGTTCCCAACAACAAGTTCGCGCTGTATCCCCCGGAGACTCCAGCAAACGCCGCGGCCAACCCGGCGATCGGATGACGGCCGGCGGCCAAGAAGATGGAAGCGGAGACCGGGACCAGCAGGACGTAGCCGACCTCGCTGGCGGTGTTCGAAAGGATCCCCGAAAACACGATGACGAACGTCAGCAGTCTTCGCGGTGCTGCCATCACCAGCAGCCGCAGCCCCGCGGAGATCAGGCCACTGCCCTCGGCGATTCCGATCCCCAACATGGCCACCAGCACGGTTCCCAGTGGCGCGAAGCCGGTGAAGTTGGTGACCGCTCCGGTCAGCATCCGGTGGCCGCCCTCCAGGCTCAGCAAGTTGACGGGCTCGACCCGCTCTCCGGTCCCGGGATGAATCGCATCGACCCCAAGCCAAGCCGCGAGGGCCGAAGCCAGCACCACCAGCAGCGCCATGGAAGCGAACAGCGTCCCTGGGTGAGGCAGCGCGTTGCCCATGCGCTCGACCCTCGCCAGAAGTCGCTCCAACCGACCCGGCGGTTCGGCGTTCCCGTCCGCGGCGTCTTCGGTCTCCTCTGGCGTCATCGGTCCCACGCATCCCCCCACGACTCCGAGTCGCGCGCCGGCACGGGATGTTCGCGGTAGTGCGCGATGCACTGCGCCTCGTGACCCCGCACGACCCGGCGCCCTGCCAGCTTGCCGCGCCATTCGGTGACCACGGTCGCCTGCCCGTGCACGTGGTCGTGCTCGTAGTGCAGCACGACCCAGTCGGCCGTCTTGTGCAGCTGGTGGGCCAGCGCGGTGTTTGAGAACAGCGCGGTGAACGACCACCCTTCCCGCTCGAGGTGCAGAATCTGTCTCTTATACACATCTCCGAGCCCACGAGACCTCTCTCCATCTCGTATGC
>CAJXVA010000211.1 GCA_913061055.1 uncultured Pseudomonadota bacterium | reverse complement strand
CCCACCCACCGCGTCACTTCGCGTGATGACAAACGCAACCCGGCGGGGTGCGTCTGCGGCGGGATCGAGCTCGGGGGCTGCGAGATTCAACGGCGCCGACGGTAGCATCAGCGCGCGCCCATCGAGGCGACTTCCAGCGCGTGAATGTGTTCCTCGACACGCGAACGCATCAACGCCAGCGCCGCGTCGTCGTACCGGCCGGCCAACGCGTCGATGAAGGGAGCCTCCGCCGGTGTCCCGATTTTGGCCGAGAGTCTGTCCACGTCGACGCCGCCGGGGATTCGCATGACGTCGCGTCGGAGGTCGTCGAGGTAGGCCTGCGCTCGCTGGGCAACCTCGGGTGCCCGAGGTCCGAGCCGGTTGATCGTGCTCTGCAGCGCGGCCAGGTAGCGGAGGTCGTCGTGCCCCTCGGACAACGCCGTCCAGATCCGTGTCGGCATGAGCACGTCGGGGTCGTCGGGATCCGGGAATGCCATCCCGAAGTCGTGGCTTACGCCGTCGCGATCGTCGAGCGGCTTGCCGTCGAACGACTGGTACGCCCAGGTGATGTGGGCTTCGAACGGACTGGCCCAAAGGTACAGGCCGTTGACCAACCGCGCCCAACGCCCGGTGAAGTAGGACCCGCGTTCGTTGTGGTAAAACCAGGCCGTATCGCCGCTGTCGTCGAGTTCCTGCCGATACGCGCCAACGGTGCCTCCACGCAACAGCCACCACTCGAACGAGTAGCCGTGGTGGCTGCGAACGTCGAGGAGCGGGTCGATGCGGGTCCGTGCGGTGTCGAAGGAAGGGTCCACCGTCGAGAGCGTGGCGTGGGTGCGCAACCCGGCACGGGCGGCGAACGGTGCCAGGCGCTCGAACAACGGGAGCCGACCGCGGTCGAAGATCTCGTCGACGTGCATGACCACGACATCTTGCTCGGCAAAGCGCGCCTGAAGGTCCGCAATGGCTTCCAGCGTCCGCGTGGCGGCCTCGGCAAACACGGCGTCGCCATCCAACGAGGCTCCGTCCGCATTCGCATACGCCACGTCGGTATGGCCCAGCATCTGCCCCAGTGCGACCAATCCACTGTCCACCACGACGGTGCCACGAAAGCCCGCATTCTGGGTCATCGCCAGCGCCGTCTCGATCGGAGTGGTGTCGACCGCCGCCACGTGGCCCGGGCCCCATCCGAACCGTGGGCGCACGTCGAGCACCAGCGTGTCCACGCCGTGCGCACGCATGTCCGCGAGTTCCCGGCGGACCCGTGGCGCATCGCCGAGGCGCCGATGCATCCGGTAGTACATGCCCAGGTGCTTGCCGCCCGCACTCGCCAACGCCATCTCTCGGACCCGAACCCGAACCGACCGGCGGAGCGTCGTCTTCCCAATCCGGACCTCGAGCTCGCCCGCGTAGACCCCCGGGGGTGTCGCGGCGGGCACGTCGACCTCGAGCCAGATCTCCTCGAAGTGTCCAGATTCGACCGCGTGCGGGGTGAACAGCGGCGCGAACCGGCCCACCACCTCCGTCTGGGTCCCGAGGAATTGGGTCCGAACTGGGACGCGGCGGACTCG
Source organism: uncultured Pseudomonadota bacterium (assembly GCA_913061055.1). Classification (GTDB taxonomy): domain Bacteria; phylum Myxococcota_A; class Polyangia; order Nannocystales; family Nannocystaceae; genus CAJXVA01. Next base: position 13,703 of record CAJXVA010000211.1, on the reverse strand, counting down.
GCGAAGCGCGGTGACCGTCGCGGGCAACTCGTGTGTCGGAGAGCCCAGCGATGGACGCTGAACATCGAGTGTGCCCTCGTGTCCCCCCGAGTACACGACGAAGGCGGCCCGTTCGCGCTCGCCCGCCGCTGCGACGAGCGTCAGGGGTGTTGTCGAAAGCCAAGGGCTCGGGCTCCGGGTCAGCTCGACGTCATCGAGTGGACGATGTACCGAGAGCACCATCGGACCCTCGCTCGGGATGGACGTGGGCTGCGCACTTGCGTTTGCCGGCGCCGCGGCGAGGACAGACCCCAGCGCCAACGCTCGTAGAACCCGCCCCACGGGCCCAGTCTCGCATGCGTTCGAACGATCCTGATAGGCTCGGCCGATGCACGCCAGCGCCGAGTTCGCCGAGCCTCAGTGCCGCCTTTGTGGGAGCGGCGGCTCGGTCTACATGCAGCGGCCGGAATTCTCGATCCGCCGTTGTGGCGCTTGTTCCACCCTGTGGTGCGACCCGTTGCGCTTCAACGACACCTTCAACCCGGACAACGAAGACGCCTACCTCGAGGTCGACGACGCCATCGCGGCCGAGAACAGACTCCGCGTCGAGTTCGTTCAGGCGCACGCGCCTCCGTCATCGCACGAGCGCTTGGTGGAAATCGGCTGCATGCACGGCGACTTCATCGAGCAAGCCCGGCATCGCGGGTATGACGCCTTGGGTCTCGACCTATCCGAGACGGCCGTCGAGCATGCCGCGAAACACCGGCCCACAATGGTCGAGTACGGAACGCTGGACGAGAATCAGGCCGACGAATCGCTGGACATTGTCGCGGGGTTCAACGTCGTCGAGCACATGGAAGACCCCGGGGAATTCCTCGACCACGTGCATCGCGTGCTCCGACCCGGAGGGTGGTTCTTTGCGGAGACCCCTGCCCAAGAGAGCCTCTATCACTGGGCCTTCATGGCCCGGGGCTTCGTGCAGCCCGGGGCCGCTGCCCTTGAGGTGGGCATGCACCCCGGCACGCACATCTTCAAGTTCGGTAAGAAGGCGTGGCGGAATGTGTTGGAGCGGCGCGGCTTCTCCGTGGCGACGATCCAATCCAAGTCGACCCCACTTCGCGAGCTGCTGGCCAAGAACAAACAGGCACCCCTGCTCTTCCGCGGCGGCATCGTGGGTGTCGGCGCGCTCGCCCGGGCGACGGGTCTGGGCAACCGGGTGCTCATCGCTGGGCAACGGCGCTGATGTAGGCGCACCTAGCGCCAAATCGCCAAAACCCTTGGAACTCCCGAGACTAAGCAGATCCGCGCTATCGTCCGAGCCGTGAAGGGCCTTCGGATCGAGCGCGCGTGTGTCGCGCCACTCCTCCTCTCCGTCGCACTGCTGGGCTGTGGACGGACCGACACCGTCGCCTCCGCTTCGCGCGGGACCAGCGATACCGACGAGCCGACGGGGTCGTCCTCCGGATCAGGAACCGAGAGCAGCGACAGCTCCACCACCGAGGGCTCCGAGACCACGACCACCGGCGGCGGTGGCCTGTGCGGCAACGGGGTCCTCGACGACTTCGAAGAGTGCGACCCCGGGGATGCCTTCATCGGCCCCGGCCAGGCCTGTCTGCCCGGCTGCGTCGTCAACATCTGCGGCGACGGTGATGCGGGTCCTGACGAGCAGTGCGACGACGGCAACACCGACGACGGCGACGGCTGCCGCAACGACTGCGTGTTGGGCACCTGCAACGACGGCAACCTCGATGCGGGCGAGGAGTGCGACGACGGCAACTTCGACGACTCCGATGCCTGCATCTCCGACTGCACACTCGCCCGATGTGGCGACGGCTTCACACGCTTCGGCGTCGAGGAGTGCGACGACGGGGACGAGGGCAACACCCCCTTCGGCGCGTGCACCCCCAACTGCACCCTCAACGTCTGCGGCGACGGCTTCCAACGCTTCGACGAGCAGTGCGACCCCGGCGAGGATGAGATCGGTCCCGGCTTCGAGTGCCGCGACGGCTGCATCCTCAACGTGTGTGGCGACGGCGAGCCCTGGGCCGGAGAAGCCTGCGATGACGGCAACGCCGACCCCACCGACGCATGCGTGAACTGTGTCCCGGCCGAGTGCGGAGACGGGTTTGTGTTCGCCGGCGTCGAGGACTGCGACGACGGCGACTTCGACGATGTCGATGCGTGCCACAACGACTGCAGCTTCCACCGCGTCACCAAGGTGAGCCTCGGCGGCAACCACTCCTGCGCCCTGTTCGATTCGGGCAACGTTCAGTGTTGGGGCAACGGCAACAACGGCCGCACCGGACACGGCGACGAAGAGAACATCGGCGATGACGAGCCCGCCGGCGCAGCCGGATTCCTCTCGGTGGGCGCCCAGGTCGACGACATGGTCGCGGCGCTGTCCCACACCTGTTTCCACTTCGAAGGCGCCGGGCTGATCTGCTTTGGGCGCGGCGCTGAGGGGCAGCTGGGCTACGGCAACACCAACGACCTCGGGGACGACGAACTCCCCTCCGCTCTCGGACTCGTTCCCCTCGGTGGCAGCTCCGCCCTCTTCGGAGCCCGCGGCGGTGCGTTCCATTCCTGCGCTGCCCTCGACGGCAGCAACCAGCTGCAGTGCTGGGGTGCACAGACCTTCTTCCAGCTTGGAACACCCGGCGTGACCGAGAACATCGGCGACGATGAGCCGGCCTCCGCGGCAGGCATCGTCAACCTCGGGGCCGGCACCATCGCCGAAGTCGTCACCGGCGCTCGCCACAGCTGCGTCCGAATGGAAGACGGCGCGGTGCGGTGTTGGGGCGAAGCATCGGACGGAGCGCTCGGGTACGGCGACGTCAACGATATCGGCGACGGCGAGTTCCCCTCCGCGGCCGGCGACGTCAACTTGGGTGCCCCCGCCACCGCGCTCACCGCTGGCTGGTTCCACACCTGCGCCATCACCGAGAACGACGAGGTGCTCTGCTGGGGTCGCGGCGCAAGTGGGCGCCTGGGGTACGGCAGCACGGTTTCGGTCGGCGCAACCTTCCCGCCGGTCAACGCCGGCGCGGTCGACATTGGACCCGGGATCCCCGTTCAGATCGCGGCGGGCCTGGGACACACCTGCGTGCGCATGGACGATGGTGCGGTGCGCTGTTGGGGCGATGCGAGCCGCGGCCAGCTCGGCTACGGCAATATCACCACGATCGGCGACAACGAGGATCCCTCGGTCGCAGGCGATGTCCCGCTTGGAGAAGCCGCCTCGTTCCTCGCGGTCGACGGCAACCACGGGTGCGCCATCCTGCAAAGCACCGGCGCGATCCGGTGCTGGGGTCAGGGCGGCGATGGCCGGCTCGGCTACGGCAACCTCGGCGACGTTGGCGACAACGAGACCCCTGCCGCCGCCGGGGACGTGCCCCTCTTCCCGTAGCGCGCTTCCTGCCATGCCGGTCTTCCTCATCCTCTTGTTGGATGCCGTGTTCATCGCGGGCGCCGTGGAGCTCACGGCGTGGTTGGTCGGCACGTACATTTTCGTCGGAGCGGACGTTGGCTTTCGCGGCATCACGGTGTCGGCCTCCGTCGGACTGCTTTGCGGTGTGGCGGCCTCGTACCTCACCGGGTTGCATCAGACCTCGATGGTCCTGCAACGCAAGGAGGTCGCGATGCGGTCGGTCCTCGTCGGCATCGCGACCGCCCTGGGCGTCCTGCTCGCGAGTCACTTCGTCTGGTATCAGGCCCTGGGGCGCACGGTGCTGTTGTTCGTCGCTGCCGCCGGGGCCGCCGGGGTCCTGGGATGGAGGCTGGTCTACGCGCGCTACCTCGAACGAGGCCCCCGAATCCGCATCGCGGTGCTTGGGGACGGGCCGGCCGAACGCGCGCTGATCTCCCGGATCGCCAGCACCAAACACACCCGCTACGACGTCGTCGGAGTCTTGGGAACCGACGGTGACGGACTCGATGTCCCGCTCCTGGGGCCTCTCGAGGATGCGGTGCAGGCCTGCAAGGCGCACCGCGTCGAGGTCGTGATGGTGGTGACCAGTGCAGCGGTCGACCCGATGCGCCAGGCCGCACTCACCCAGCTCCGGGTCCACGGCCTCGAGATCAAGACCGCGGAGGCGCTCATCATGGGCATGCAGCGGCGAGTCCCCGTCGATATGGTCGACGAGCGCTGGCTGCTCCACCTGTTCGAGCAGCTCGACCAAACTCGCGACCGGGTCAAACGCGTTCTGGATGTCACGGTTGCGGCCGCCGGTCTCGCAGTGTTCGGCGCACTGTTCCCGTTCCTGTACGTGATGCTTCGAATCGACTCGCCGGGGCCTTTCTTCTACACGCAGAACCGGGTGGGCCTGGGCAACCGACCCTTCCGCATCTACAAGGTCCGCACGATGACCGTCGCCCAGCCGGACGCGACGCAGCAGTGGGCCAGCAAGCAGGACTCCCGAACCACCCGCCTCGGTCGCATGCTTCGGCGCACCCGCATCGATGAGATGCCCCAGTTTTGGAACGTGCTCCGCGGGGACATGTCGATCGTCGGACCACGGCCGGAGCAGCCCGCCCTGGCCGCCGACCTCGAGTCGAAGATCAACTACTTCAGCTACCGCCACCTCGTGAAGCCAGGCATCACCGGGTGGGCCCAGATCAACGCCGGTTACGCCGATTCGATCGAGGCCACCCGTACCAAGCTCGGCTACGACCTGTACTACGTCCGGCACCACACCCTCGTGCTCGACATCGACATCATGCTGCGAACGTTCTTCGTGATGGTGGCGCGGATCGGATCACGATGAGCGGGACGCGGGCCGGAGACTTCGGCCGGGTCGCGAGCAGCCTGCGCTGGACCCTGCTCGGCGAGGTGCTCTTCGCCGCCGGCCAGTTCGGTCTGATGATGGTGATGGCGCGCCTGGGCTCCGACGCGGCGCTCGGCCGCTACGCCCTGGGCCTGGCCATCGCCACCCCGTTGTTCGTGCTGACGAGCCTTCACCTGCGGCCGACCTACGTCGTCACCAACGAGGAGGAGCTGAGCTTCGGTCACTTCTGGGCGCTGCGTCTGATCGGTGCTCCGGCGGCTGTCGTCTTGGCTGCGATCTGGGCCGGACTCGCAGGACTCGATGCCACCACGGCGGCGGTCGTCATCTGGGTCGCACTCACTCGGATGAGCGAGATGCTCGCCGACCTGTGCCACGCGTCTGCGGCCCGCGACGAGACACTGGACCGCGTCGGCATCTCCCGGGCGCTGCGCGGCATGCTGCTGCTGGGGACCGTGGGTGGGGCGATGTTGGCCGGCATCTCCGAGACCACCGCGCTTGCACTTGGGGCGCTCGTCGCCCTGCTGGTCACGGTCACCTACGACTTTGAGACCGCGCGGCGCCACGCCAGCTTGCGACCCAAGTTCGACCGCGACCTGCTGTGGAGGCTCGCCGTTCTCGCGGCACCGGTCGGACTCGCCGGCGGCCTGCTGGGCCTGACCACCAACACGCCTGCGTATGTCCTCGAGCACAGCGTCGGCGTCGAGTCGCTGGGGGACTATGCCGCGATCGTCTCGATCCTGTTCATCAGCGGGGTGCTCAACGCGGCAGTCGGCGGCGCCGCGGTCCCTCGCCTCGCCCGTCTGTTTGAGACCGACCGGGCGGCGTTTGTCCGCCTCCTGGTCCGGGTCGCGGCCGTCGTCGGCGCGTGCGGCCTGGTGTTGCTGCTGGCCTGCGTGGTGCTTGGAGAGCTGTACCTGGCGATCGCCTACGGCCCTCGCTTCACCGCCCTCGCGCCCAACCTCGTCTACAGCGGCGTCATCGCGTTCATCGCCGGTCTCGCCAACCTGCTGTCGCAGACGCTGGTGTCGATGAAGCGATTCCGACTGCAGTTTGCGATCAACGCGGCCACGTTCGCTGCCGCGATCGCCCTGGCGTTCATGTTCGTGCCGGAACGCGGCGTCGAAGGTGCACTGCTCGCGTTGGGACTGCTTTCGGTCGGCCGTTTGCTCACCTACGTGGGCATCATCGGCACGCTCGTCCGTCGCCCTGGAGTCTCCACATGACGCCCCGCCGCCTCGATACGATGCTCTCGGCCGTCATGGTCACCGGCATCTACGTGATCGTCGAGCCGGCGCCGTTCGATCTGTTCATCCTCCTGGTCGGCGGGCTTTTCCTGCTGGGCCGTCGGCTCTCGATGCCGCGCGCCGCGCTCGCTCCGGGCGCGCTGCTGGGGCTGTTCGTCGTCACCAACTTGCTCTCCCTGGTCTTCTCGCGCGACCTCCCTCGGAGTCTGTTCTTCTTCGCCGTGACCGGTTACCTCGTGGTGCTGTGGGCAATCCTGGTCGCTGCGCAAGGTGTGGGGCGCGAGCGAACCTCGGACGCGATCCTGCGCGGGTACGCGATCGGAGGGACCATCGCGGGCGTCCTCGGCGTCGTTGCGTACCTGGGCGCGCCGCTGATCGGACCGATCATGGCTCCCAACGGCCGCCTGCACGGGCTCTTTAAGGACCCCAACGTCTACGGGGCCTACCTCGCCCCGGTGGCCCTCATCGCGATCTATCACTTGATCGCGGTCCCGGATGCGCGCCGACTGCCCTGGCTCGGTGCCCTCGCCGCCTCGGGTGCCGCGGTGTTCCTCAGCTTCAGCCGTGGCGCGTGGGGCAACCTCGGCGTCGCCCTGGCCGTGTTCTTCTTCCTGTTCACCTTCGCGGACGGCCTGGGCCGAAGCTGGTGGCGCACGTTCGTCTTCTTCCCGCCGGTTGCCCTGTTCCTGGGCATCGTTGCGATCCAGCTGCTCTCTGTCGACGCCATCTCCAACATGTTCGAGATGCGGTTCGGCATGCAGAGCTACGACGACCTGCGGTTTCGGATTCAGGCAGAGGCCGTCTCGGTAGCGCTGCACAACCCCTTGGGGCTGGGGCCCGGGATGACCGAGAAGACGTTCTCGGTCGCCGCCCACAGCACCTACGTCCGCTCCCTGGTCGAACACGGCTTCTTGGGGCTGTTCTCGATCGTGGCGCTGGTCTTGGTCAGCATCGCCCGCAGCGTCTGGTTTGCGGTGTTCGCCGCGGCTGCGCAAGACCGACTGCGTTTCGCGGTCACCGCTGGCGTGCTGTGCGGCATGGCGGTCGAGTCGGCCGTCATCGACACGATCCACTGGCGACACTACTGGGTGTTTCTGGCGATGGCGTGGGCCCCCACGCCGCATCGCCAGCGGGCTGCGATCAGCAGTAGCCGAAGGCCGCCAAGTCCTGCTCGATGAGCTGGGCGAGGTCTGCGTTCGCCGCGGAGTGCAGCGCGAGTGCGGCCCGCTTGAGCTCCGCCGGCATCAGCGCGGATCGGCCGCGCCGCGCCAGCAGCGGGTCGACCACTCGGTTCAAAATCGCTGCCGGGTGAAGCTCGCGCGGCACCCACTGCTTGAACTGCATCTTGAGCGACAGTGGCAGGGCGTTGACCAGACGCGCCGTCGCGGCGGACAACGGACTGAAGGCCACGTTCACCCGCTCCTTCGCCTCCGGAACAAACGGCTCGACCCCGGCGAACTCGCAGAAGCGACCCAGGAACCCGGGCGCGTCCGCCACGAACGCCTCGAACGGCTGAACCAGAACCCCGGCGGGGAACCGGCGTTGGTAGTGACGGACGTAGGGCCGCCAGTCGAGGTCCCGAACGTCGAGGTTGGGGCCGTTGTAGATATTCCAGTTGAAGTCGCCGAACTCGCCCTGCCGGTAGTTGGAGAACGCGTGCGGCGTGGTCGACAACCCCTGCTTGAGGACCTGGCTGTACGCCGACTCGAGCCACGAGTCTTGGCGTCGCAACACCAGCCAGATCTTGGCGTCGGGAAGCACCTGCGCGAGCAAGTCGGCGTTGCTCAGGAAGTTGACGTGGTTCTCGAACGGCCACCCGAACAGCGCCTCACTGCTGACGATCGTGTGCCCGGGCTGCGCGTCGGTGAACGTCTCGATCGCGCGGCGGTGTGCTTCGACGTCGAGCGCCACAGGGTTGCGAAACAGGAGCTCCCGGACGAAACGGTGGATCGGGTTGGCGTTGGCGGGAAGCTCGTGCGTGGCGTGCACGAATGTGCTCCCACGCAGGCCCGGGAAGAACGACTGCTGAAGAAACGTGGTCGCCGTCTTGTGCAGCCCCACGTGGATCAGAACCGCCACCGGGACAGTGTACGCGTCTGACCGTGGTACGCCATGGGCATGGTTCTCGCTCCCCGCGGCATCCTCGGCGTGGTCCACCTTCCCGCGATGCCCGGCGATCCTCAGGCGAGCGGGGGCTTCGACGCGATGCTCGCCCATGCCGTCGCGGATGCTGAGTCACTGCGAGAGGGCGGCGTCGACGGGATCGTCGTCGAGAACTTCGGGTCGATCCCCTTCGCGAAGGGCGATGCCAACAGCACCCTCCCGCCCCATCAAGTCGCCGCGATCACCCGAGCGGTGCTCGAGATTCGACAGCGCTTCGAAGGACCCATCGGCGTCAACTGCCTTCGCAACGACGCGCAGTCGGCACTGGGAATCGCCGCGGCCACCGGAGCGAACTTCATCCGCGTCAACGTGCATGTCGGCGCCTACGTCACCGACCAGGGCCTCATCGAAGGCGAAGCCCATGCGACGCTTCGCACCCGAGCCCAGCTTGGGGCAGACGTGGCGATCCTGGCCGACGTGCTCGTCAAACACGCGACGCCTCTGGCACCCCTGACCGCCGAAGATGCCACGCAGGACACGGTCAAGCGGGGCCTCGCCGACGGCGTGATCGTCACCGGGCGCGCGACCGGAGCCCCCGTGGACGCTGGGCTCCTAAAGGCGGTGGGCGACGCGGCTGATGCGGCGCCGGTCTACGTCGGGAGCGGGCTCACCGTGCAGTCCGCCTCGGTGCTGGCTCCGCTATGCGATGGGGCGATCGTGGGCACTGCGTTCAAGCGAGACGGCCAGGTCCGTGCGCCGGTCGACTCGGATCGCGTACGGGCACTGTGCGAGGTGGCCCGGCCCCTGCTGCGTCGTTGATGCCAAGCCGGTACCGACATCGTCGTCACCACCGAAGCGCCGGCTGAGACCGCAGCCGCTCGGGCGATCGTCGTCACGCGGGTCCGGGATGAAGCGAGCGTCGGTGCGCTTGGGAGAGAAGGCTCGTCGCACTTTGGAAGAACGCTTTTCTCGGGCGAGCCTTGAGAACCTGCGCCAAAGCGGCCTCGATTTGCACGGTCCAAGTCGAAGCTCGGGCTGCCGAGCACTGCGTCGCAGCCTGGGTGCAACACGGTTCGACGATGGGGGATTGGAGCGCCGGATCGTCGGTACATACGGTGTCCAGCGAGCCCCGCAGATTGGCCGTAGCTGGCCGTTCGCGTAACCGAGGCGCCGAAAAAACGCCGGCAAGAAGTGCGCTCTGCTGGCACTTCGACCCGCAAGCGGGGACCGCGCAGGACCCTTGGGGCCGGCTCTGTCGGACGCGCCACTGACGCATCGTCGCGGCGTCGCCAAGATCAGGTTCCGAATCAAGCACTTGCGCTCTGTGACATTCCTGTAACACTAAAGGGGACCGGCTTCGTTTTGCTTGAACCTGAAGAACTCATCGACTCTCGGATTGGCGTCCACGACGACAACCAGTTCGAAGTCAAACTCGACTACGCGATCGATCCCACGGGTCGACGCAGTCGGTACGTGGTGGAGACCTATCTCTTCCTGCCGCGCAGCCTTGGCGTGGACCCGCACTCGTACCGACGCGAGCAGTTCTACAGCGACATCCAAGCGTACATCCGCTTCAAGACGCCGACGATCAGCCTGCGCGCGCTCGCCGATGAGGGCAACGAAAGCTCTCCGCTCAACCAGATGCTCGAGCTGATGCCGACGATCGGTCGCGACACGGCGCCCGACCTGGACGGCGGTCTGGGTCACGAGGTCCGGCTCTTCGGTTGTCTGGTCAAGGTCGGCGTTCGCGACCAAGTCAGCGTGCTGCGAGACCGCGTCGCGGCCCTGGCAGGCCATGCGCAACACCGTCCGGTCTTGGTCGAAGATATCGACCGTCTCGCGATCCGCCTCGCCGAAGACGTCTCCGCGGTCTTGGAGCGGTTCCGTGGCTACCGAGCCGACTTCGTCCTCCCCCGCCGCGCCGCGTGGATCCAAGAACTGTTCGCCTACGCGGACGAGTTCATCAGCCTCAGCGTCGAGCGTTACTTCACCCGCTTCATCGCCGCACTCGATGAGAACCAAGCGGTCCGGGATGCGTGCGAGGCCGGACGGGCCAAGATCGTCGAGCGTATCCTCGCCGAGCAGGCCCACCGCAAAGGTGCCGGCTACGACAGCATCATCGATGGCGTCCGCGGCAGTGCGCGCTACGTCCATCGCAACAGCGCTCTGAAAAAGTTCATGAGCTCGGTCCTGTTCTTGGACATGACCAAGCAGACGGTCGGCCGTCGCATCACCAACATCGGGGCCGGCATTGCGGCCGCGGTGGCCATGCTGTTCTCCACGGTCGCGGCGATCTGGAGTCAGAATCGGTACGGCATCAACAGCTACCCGTTCGTGTTCGCGCTGGTGATCTCCTACGTCTTCAAGGACCGAATCAAGGAGTGGCTGCGGACCTACTTCAACCAGCAGTTCTCTCGGTTCTTGTGGGACTACAGCGTCACGATCCGCGACCCTGCCAACGACGCAGAGGTCGGGCGGTGCCGCGAGATGTTCAGTTTCACCGACCCTGACTCCGTGCCCCGCCCGGTCTACGACGCCCGCCACGACGACGCGACCGGCGTGCTCGAGCCCAAGAGCAAGCAAGAGATCATCCTCAAGTACGTCAAAGAGATCACGTTGCGAGGTCGCAGCATTGCCGCCAACCATGGCCGGTTGCTCGACGTCAACGACATCATCCGCTTCAACGTGTCGAGTCTGTTGGCCCGAATGGACGACCCGGTTCGCACCGTCGAGACCTTCGACGCCAAGACCGGCACCATTCGACCGGTCACCTGTCCAAAGTCCTATCACGTCAACGTGGTGATGGTGCTGCGTGCCGTGTCCGGGCCGTCGAGCTACGAGCGCTTCCGCGTCGTCCTCGACAAATCCGGAATCCGCGAGCTGCACGAGGTCGGACACAGCCAGGGCGAGCTCGAAGCCCCCGCCCCCAGTCGCGAGCTCGAAGTCGCGGTCGCCGAGTAGACCCGCACGCTGCGGGCTCAGCCCAGCGCGTAGCCGACGGTCACCGTGAGCTGCAGTGGCAGCGTCTGCGCGTGGACAGCACCCGACGCAGTACCCGCGACCCCGGCGATGTTGGCCGTCGCGACGGCATTGTCGAAGCGAAGCCCGAGACCGTACGCCGACCATGCCATGCCCGAGGGTGCCTCGGAGACGGACACCACCCGCATACTCCCCAGCTCGAGCGAGTCCTGGAACTGCCGGGCCTTCGCCTTGGCGGCGTCTAGGGCCATGTCCCGCACCTTGCGTTTGAGTTCGCTCATCTCCGTGTTCCGGAATGTGGTCGAGGACGTGGTCACGCCCGCATTTGCGCCCGCCTCAACCACCGCGGGGATCTGGGAGAAGTCCTCCGTGGCGACCGTGACCCGCAGCCGAGCCTCGTAGCCGGTGGAAACCTGTCGCTGCCGAGGCGCGTCCCATCGAGAGGTCGGGCTGAGGTTCAACGTCGAAACCGCGATGTCCTTGGTGGCCATCCCTTCGCCCGCCAGGTTCTTTCGCATTCTCTCTTCCTGCGTCCGAAGCTTGGTCACCGCGGCCCGAGGGGTGGGCGCGGTTGCGGTGAGGTCGAGCGTCACGTCGGCGATGTTGGGCGTGACTTCCAGGGTCGCGAGCCCCGTCACGGTCAGGTTGCCAGGCTTCGGCTCACCACCGGAGGCGTCCGTGGTTTCGCAGTGCTCGTGGTGCGGCTCGATGTGGGCTTCGACCACGGGAGGCTGGCATCCGGTCGTCGCGAGGAGGCCGAGCGCGGCGAGGAACGAGGCGGCTTGAGTCTTTGTCGTCACGAGAACTACGAACGTCGCGAGTGGCCGCTGGATTCGATCACCGGCGCCCGCCGTTACAACCGCGTGACCTCAAACCGGAGGGCTGGCGCCATGCTCTACAGCGGTGTCGTGCGCGCCGGGTGTGCGGTACGGTCGAGGCCATGTCGACTCGATCGTGCCTCCTTCGATTCTTGAGCGTCAGCGTGCTCCTGGGACTCCCGGCTTGTGACTCCAAGACCGAAAACCAGGACGCTGCGTCGACAAAGACGGACGCCAAGGACACCGCGGCGGCCGATGCTGCGGCGAAGGCTGGCGATGCTGCGGCGAAGGCCGGAGAGGCCGCGGCCAAGGCAGGAGATGCCGCCGCCCAGGCCGGAGACGCCGTCGCACAAGCCGGAAATGCCGTCGCTGAGGCACACAAGGCCGCCGCGCTGGCCGGAACGCCCGCAGCCGCCGCTGCGGCGGCCACCGGCAAGGCGGACTGCGCGGACGGAAAATGCGAGCAGACCTGCGGGGCCGGGAAGACCTGTGCCTTCGAGTGCACCGGGGCCGATTGCAAGCAGAAGTGCGCTGCCGGCTCGACCTGCGATGCGAAGTGCAGCGGCGGCAAGTGCGAGCAAGGTTGCGCCGCCGGAGCGACGTGCGAGCTGTCCTGCAGCGGTGGGGACTGCTCTCAGTCGTGTGCGACCGGCTCCACCTGCAAGACCACCTGCAGCGGCGACGACTGCAAGGACTGAGCCCTCCTAGGGGACGAACACGGGGACGCAGGTCGACGAGGCCGCTCCGACGATTCGGATCGGTGCGGGCGACTCGAGGATCGACACCGCCTGCCCCGCTCCGTCCGAGTCGTCATGGTCGATGTGCGTGACTCGGCTGACGACCTCAGATGCGGCGCACGCATCGGAGCACTGCCCGACCATGCAATCCCGGAGCGGACCTCCTGGCCCTTTGATGTCCCCCTCACAGCCAGGGAAGCCATCGCCGCCGGAGGCCAACAAGCACTCGTACACGGGACCGCAATCCGGGTCCGCCTCGCACGCGGCCAACTCGGGACCACACTGTTTCTCCATGCATGGTTGGCACTGCGGCGCCCCTGCCTCGGTGAACAGGTAGAAGTCGCCCCCGTAGAAGGCCATCGCCGACGCGCTGGTCTTGTTGACCCCCACAACGTCCAGACGGTCGAGCTCCTCCGCGCTCTCCCGGTCGTATTCCACGAGCTTGACCGGGTCGGTCCCCGCCAGGGAGAAGAGTCGTCCCTGGCTGGTGCCGGCCAACTCCGCGCCGTCGAAGTCCGTACTGCCGATCACCTGCAGCGCCCCGCCGTCGTCGAGTGCGCCCAACGTCCCGATGCCCGGGCCTTCGGCAAACGGCCCTTGGCCGCTGTACGAATGCACGAACAACTGCTCGCACGTCGAAGGCGGAGGGTTGTCGACGAAGGACATCCCAAACACACCAAACAGACCCTCGGTGTACGGGACGGCTTGGCAATCGCTGGGGTCGTTGATGTCGACCGAGAACAGGCCCTTGGCGATCACCGCATGCGGGATGTCGTCGAGCAGCAGCAGCCGGGCTCGCCCATCACGGCCGATCGCCATCGAGTAGGGGCGGAAGCCTCCGCACGCGAGGGGGCCGACCAGGGCAAACTCGGCGGCCACGGGGTCATAGCTCCAGAGCTCTCCGTCGTCCGAGACGACGTACACGAGCTCGGTGCCGGGCGCACACTCACAGCTGAGGTTGTCTCCGGTTGAGCTACTCGACGCGTCCGCGGCGGTCCCGCTCCCAGCGCTGCCAGACCCAGTCGCCTCACCGGTGCTGGATCCCCCGGTCGTTTGAGC
>CAJXVA010000210.1 GCA_913061055.1 uncultured Pseudomonadota bacterium | reverse complement strand
AGAGGGCGTTTGTCGGGCACAAGCAACCGATGAGGAACGACGGCATGGGCTCTGGCGGCGCCGCTGTGGCCGTTTCATCGAATTGGGGACGGCCCCTAGTTCGCGCAGCGCAGTCTCAACTGCCGTTCGAGGTGGCGTCGTTCAGGGACGTTGGAGCAACCCGCGATCGCCTTGTCGTAGGCGATGCGGGCGGCCTCGAGCTGACCGGCGTTCGCGAGCAACCAAGCGTTCACGACGGCGTGCTTGTAGTGCTCCCCGAGGTCGGGCTCGAGGGCAGCGAGTTGCTCGAGTGCGGCGTCGCCGTGTCCGGTCATGGCCAGGGGGACGCACCGGTTGAGCGCAACCATCGGCGAGGGAACAAACTCCAGGAGCCGGTCGTAGAGCTCGAGCACACGGTCCCACCGAGTCCGCTCCCAAGATGGGGCGACGGCGTGCTCGGCCGAGATCGCGGCCTGTACTTGGTACGGCCCGAGCGCGCCCATGTGAATGGCCGCGGTCAGTGCGGTGATCCCAGCCGCGGTCTTCTCGCTGTCCCACCGGCTTCGGTCCTGGTTTTCAAGGACGATCAAGTCGCCGTGCTCATCGAGTCGGGACTCGCGACGCGCATCGTGCAGGAGCATCAGCGAGTACAGGCCGCGGACCTCGGCCGTCTCGGGAAGCAGCCGGGTGAGGACAGCGCCCAGGCGAATCGCCTCTTCACAGAGGTCTCCCCTCGTCAGGGCTTCACCATCCGTCACCGCGTATCCCTCGTTGAAGATCAAGTAGACGACAGCCAGCACGGAGTCGATGCGCTCGGGCAAGACGTCGGCGGGCGGAATTCGAAACGGGATGTTGGCGCCGTGGATCTTCTTTTTTGCGCGCACGAGTCGCTGCGCCATCGTGCTCTCCTGCACCAGAAAGGCGCGCGCGATCTCGGGGGTCGAGAGCCCGCCGAGCATGCGCAGCGTCAATGCGACACGGGCCTCGTTGGAGAGGGCTGGGTGGCAGCAGGTGAAGATCAACCGCAGCCGCTCGTCGGGGAGGGCGTGTTCCATGGCGGCGCGGTCGAGTGCATCTTCGGTGTCTTCGGTGCGAAGGCGATCATCTCCGAGCGCCTCCGCGGTGGCCTTCATCGAGGCGGCCTTGGTCGCAAACACCCGGTCGCGGCGGATCCGATCGAGACCGCGATTGCGCGCGACCGTGGTGAGCCACGCGCCCGGACGCTCGGGAATCCCGGAGGCGGGCCATCGCTGGAGCGCCTGCATGAAGGCGTCCTGCAGGGCCTCCTCGGCGAGGTCGAAGTCGCCGAGTGCTGCGACGAGCCGCGCAACCACGGCGCCGTGCTCCGCCTTGAACACGCGGTTGATCGCTCGCTCGAGTTCACGGTCTGGCACGCCGCTGCAATGTAGCAGCGGCGGGTTCCAGCCCGTCCAAACTCTCGCGGTCTAGCAGCCCGCGACCCGCCGCGCCGGGTTTCACCCCGGGCTGCTAGTCGACGCCGGGAATGACCATCACGGGACGGACTTCGATCGTTCCGTACTTCGAGCCGGGGCACTCCTTGGCCCACTTGACCGCTTCGTCGATGTCCTTGGCTTCGATCAAGTAGTAGCCACCGAGCGCCTCTGTGGTCTCCGCAAACGGCCCATCGGTGACGAGTTGCTCGGATTCGCGAACGCGAACGGTGGTGGCGGTTGCGGTTGGAAGCAGCGCATCACCGGCGACGTAGGCATCGGCCTTCTTGAGGGCGTCGTTGTAAGCCATGTATGCCGCGAAGACTTCCTTCTGTGCCTCCTCGGGGGGCTGGGTGTCGGACTCTTCGCTGTAGATCAGGAGCATGTACTGCATCGGTGGTTTCCTTCTGGCTAGCCGACGAACGAGCGCGGCGCGGATCGACAGGGTCGGTCACTTTTTTCTCCGGCGCCTCCTCCGCGGTTCGCGCACCTGAGCCAAGGTCCCCGAGATGGGTGCTCAAGCGGCCCGGCCCGCTACACTGGCACCGTCATGTTCTGGCTCAATCGTAGGTTTGCCCGGCTGCGTCTGGCGCTGTCGCAGACCTTGGCCCGCGTGGTCCAGCGTCACGAACCTCCCGAGCCCGAAGGCCGGGAAGCATGGCTTTCAGGCGCGCGCACGCCTGATGAATTGTGGAAGGGCGTGAAGTCGCCCGTGTGGGCCGTCCATCTCGCGCACCATTTGGGCATCCCGGTCGAGCGGATCGTCACCGCGGGCACCGAGGTGCTAGCGCGGTCGTTGGAGGGTTACTTGGACGGCCTGCCCACCGTTCTCGACTACGGGACCCTCGAGCCTGAAGAACGCGCGCTCGAGTCATACTTCGACTGGAAGGATCAGCCGGTCGAAGACCTCGGCGATGGTGCCGAGCACTACGAAGCCGCCGCGCTCGAGCAGCTCTCGGTCATCCAAGCTCAGGCCGCGTCGGGTCCAGAGTCGTCGCCGTATCGGGGCTCGTCCGGTTGGCCCAACGACCTGGCGCCACGGCTCCACCGTTTGGTGGCTGTACAGCACTGGTTTGCGGCGGCTCAGCACGCGAGCCAGTCTCCTCCGGTTCGGCCGGGCGCACGGGATGAGTTGTCGGTCGGGCTGGCGCATGCTCTCGCCGCGCAGCCCGGGTCCGCGCAGGCGCTGCTCGAGCAACTCGTGCAGTCGTATCGGTCGGCCTGAACGGGCTCCCTACGGAAGCTCGAGGGTCTCGGATACCGGTCTTGGACATGAGCCACATCCGGGTCCGTTGAACGCATTGTTGATCTCGTGCGTGGGGGTCTGCTGGCTCTCGAGGACTGTGGAGCCTTCGTACTGAGCGGTCACGTCGAGCACCGCGACCGGCGGCATCTCGTCGTTGGACGTGATCGTGACGAAGATCCCCTGGTTGCTGAGTTCGGGTGGGTCGCCCGTGTCGGTCGGCTCGCCCGAGCCGGGGCCGATGCGCTGCCCAATGCTCACGGAAACCTCCAACGGTCGGTCGGGCTCCTCAGCCCAGGGGCCGACGGTACAGATTGTGTTTTCCGGTCCCGAGAGCACCCCAGAGGCCATGCAGTCGGCCTCGATCGCGAAACCGTCGACCTCGAGCGCGACGCGCCACAGGCCCTCCTCCAGGGTCGTGTCCATCGCCTCGAGGTGGAGCTGGTAGGAGGGGCTGCAACCTTGATCCTGGCAATCGATGGTGTCGTCGCACCCGGAGGGCCCATAGAGGGAGCCACCCAGGAGAGCGCAGGAAAGCGCGAGAGAACCAAACGT
Organism: uncultured Pseudomonadota bacterium; assembly: GCA_913061055.1. Lineage (GTDB taxonomy): Bacteria > Myxococcota_A > Polyangia > Nannocystales > Nannocystaceae > CAJXVA01. Next base: position 12,072 of record CAJXVA010000210.1, on the reverse strand, counting down.
CGATCGGTAAGCCATCGTGTGGGTAGTGTCTGCTGGACGGGGTTCGATCACCAGACATCCCGCGAATTGTCCGACGGACGGATACTGCGTCTGTCAGTCCTGCGCTCAGCCTTGGTATCAACCGGGCATGAAGCGGTTGTGGATCGTGCTCGCGCTCGCTGTGTTGGCGGCAGGAGCGGTTTGGCTGTGGGCACCGGAGGATGTCGTGCAGGGCAACGCTGCGCCCGCACAGACGAGCGTCGCCGCGGTCCAACCGGTCCATGCGTCCGCGGATCGGTCGACTGCGAGAGCCGATGTCGAACGGGTGACCCGTAAGCGCAAGGTGGATGCGAAGCAACGAGACGCCTACCTTCGTCGAATCGCCGACGGCGTGGCCCGGCGAACCGGTCAGGATTCAAAGCCGGACACGCCCGATGCGGCCGAGGACTCGAAACCTCGTCGCGAGGGAAGCGAGGCTGGCCCCGCGCACGCGATCAAAGACAAGAGCAACGGCGAACTGAGCGACCTGATGGACGCGGTGAGCAAGGACCTCATGCCGCTCGCGGACGAGTGTTACGAAGCTGCCGTCGAGCGTGACCCCAGCATCGCAGGGATGATCGACATCAACCTCGAGGTCGTTGGGGATGAGGATGTCGGCGGCATCGTCGAGTCGTTCGAGTTCGGCGCTGAGAACGAGATCGAGGACGAAGAAATGCTCGAGTGCATCCGCGAAACCACGTTGTCGACACTCTTCCCGGCGCCCGAGGACACGGGACGCCGAGGCGCGAGGCTGACGCTGAGGTTCGAACCCGACCCCTCCGAGTAGGCGGAGGCGGATCGGGGCTATGGTGTTCCCGTGGCCGAGCGACATCTTCGCTACTTGAACAACGCAGGCACCAGTTGGCCGAAAGGTCCCGGCTGTGCGGACACCGTTGCCGAGGTGATGGCCGCGGATCCGCGGACGTACGGCACGTTGTTTGAGCAAGCGCGAGCCGACATCGCGCGGTGCTTGGGAATCGCGGCTCCAGCCCAGCTTCTGCTGACGCCCGGATGCACGTCTGCGCTGGCTACCGCGCTCCGGCGGATTCCGTGGGCGCCCGGCGATGCTGTGCTCACCAGCGCGGTCGAACACGAGGCGGTCCTCGCTCCGATCGGCGATCTCGTCCGCAACGTGGGCGTCGAGCACCGCAAGGTCCCGTATCGCAACGGCGACGCGTTTGACCTGGAGCGCTTCGGCGAGCTTCTGGCCGACGGCAAGGTGCGGTGGGTTGTGGTCACGGCGGCGTCGAACGTGACCGGGGAGTGCTTGCCGGTGGAGCCGATCGTCGCTCAGGCACGCCGACATGGCGCGCGCGTGATGTTGGATGCGGCCCAAGTGGTGGGCTTGTCCGCACTGCAATTCGACACGCTCGGCGTCGATGCCGTGGTGTTCGCTGGCCACAAGGGACCGCTCGCACCCTTGGGAGTCGGGGGGTTGTGGCTCGGGCCGGACGCTCCGATGGCGGTTGGCTTCTGCGACGTCGGGTCGGTCGACCTTCCGAGCGCGGTCGCGATGAGCCGGAGCCTGCAGTGGCTGGCTTCGGACGCCGCGCCTTCGATCGGGACCGCGGCCTCGTTGCGCAACAAGCTTCGGGCGGCACTCGTCCGAACTCCCGGTTGTCATGTCTTCGGTGACGCGGGGCCGTCCACCGGGGTTGTGTCTGCGTGCTTCGACGCCTTGCCGGTCGAGAAGGCCGAGGCCGTGTTCGCCGCGAAGGACATCGTCGTCCGAGCCGGTCGGCACTGTGCCGCCTCCACGGTCGAGATGCTGGGAGCGCCCGAAGGAACGATTCGGTTCAGCTTCGGGCGCCAGAATGAGGCGGACGATGTCGACGCCGTAATGCGTGTCGTCGCGACGCTCTGACGTGAGAGGCCGGCCTAGCGACCGTCGTCCTCGCAGGCGAGGTCGCTTGGGAACTGCACGGCGCCTTCGAAGACTTGCAGACACAGCTCGCTGCAGGCGTTCACCGCACCGGAGAGCGAGACCACCGTGGCGACTGCTTGATCGAAGTCGACGGGGGCCTCAAGTGTTGCGACCTGCTCCTGCACGCACGCGAGGTCCACATCGCCAAGACTGACGAGAAGGCCTCCTTCGAACGGAGCCGTGCCAACAAAAAACGACTGGGCGCCGCCGTCGGATTCGACGTTCGTTTCGAGGGCAGTCCACAGCGTTCCTAGCTTCGTGTCTTCACTCTCTTGGCCGTATCGAATGCTGTACCGACCGGGTAAGCCATCGACGACAGCGTTGAAGGCACAGGCGACGGCTTCGACGTAGGCATCACTGTCCCCGGCCTCGAACACGCAGTTTTCCCCGTCGACGTCACACGCGACGGAGGCGTCGGCGCACGGACGCTCGGCGTCGCATGGGTACTCGTCGAGGTCGGATTGACAGCTGTCGTAGGCCGCGGCGACGGCGTCCGCGAAGCACTCGCCGCCGCAGACCGCAGGCGGGATGTCCTGGGGATCTGTGCCGCTCGAGCTTTCGCTGGATGAGCCGTCGACAGTGCTGCTGTCGTTGCTGTCGTTGCTGGTGGATGATCCGTCTGGCGGTTCGGATCCGGTGCTCGTCGTTGGCTCGCCCGTTCCGGACGCGCCCGACTCGGCTGAGCCCGAATCCACCGTGGGTCCGCAGCCGATCAGAAGTCCGAGGATTGCGAGGGCCGAGCTCGTTCGCGGCAAATAAGTCATGCGAGAGTCTGTTCGGAACTCCGCTGGCTGAGGGCCGTTGGAACCGAACGGTCGGGCTCGTCCGAGCGTCTACTCGCACGGCGGAGGATCGTTCCGCGGCTGAGCACGCACCCGTGGGCGCCCCACCGAAGCAGACGCTACGAGGCCGTGGGGCCCGTTGCTCGCACCGCCAGCCGGCGCTCGCTGGAGATCGAATCAAGGCAGCCGAGAAGCCACGCGCACATGTCGCGGGGTTCTCTAGAACTTCTTGGTCGGGCCTGGCCCGGGGAACTTCTTGGTCGGGCCTTTGGGGAAGTTCTTCGGCGTGGGCTTCTTGCCGGGGATGATGCCCGGCTTCACCGTGGGCTTGGGACCCGGGTGATTGGGCTGCTGCCGGGGCAGAGGTTTGTCCATCGGGATCACCTTCACGCCAGGGCCCCGCAGGTCGGCCCACCAGAGCTTGGCCTCGATCGGGTCATCGTTGTTCGTGTCGCTGAAATGGACGGCCTTGACGGAGTTGTCGCCCTTGACTGGGAGAATCGCGAACTCTTGCAGTTCGTGGGCTCCGCCCAGGAACCGGACGTCGAAACCTTGGAGGGCCAACAGCCCGTTCTCCCACTCCAACGGGACCTTCGCGAAGCCGGTCCCCGGCTCCGAGCGCGCCGATGCGTTGAACTGCCCCGCGATCACCGAGGGGTCAACGAGGATGATGTTGATATCCGCCGTGTAGGCTTTGCCTCCGTCCGTCTCGAAGTTCGCGAAGTACGTGACCTGCCGGTTGGGTCCGGTGCGTCGCTCCGGGAAGACGCTCACGCGTTCGATGTTCTTGGCGCCCGCGAGGTTGTGGAACACGAAGCCGGTGAGCAGCGGAACCTTGTCTGATCGAACGGCCACGCTTCCGAGGCGGCAGGGACTTGCGGTGCAGCGCTGGGAGAGGTGTACGCGTTTGGTGTTGGGGCTCGCTCGGACGTCGCGCCACGTCGCGCGCAGGGTATGCGGTGCCCGGGCGCTGTCGTCCGACATCCAGGATCGGACCAGGCCTTTCTTGACGATCTCGACCCCCAAATCGCGAATCGACGTGTCCGCGGTCTTCGAGTAGTCGAGTCGGAAGCGCTCCAGGGCGATCGCACCCGGGGCCACGAACGTTCTGTGCCCGGCTCCGTTGCCCTGAACCAGGGTCCCGACCTCGGGGAATGCGGTCTTGTACGGCTTCGCGGCTACGTCCGGAGACATGCTCGCGGCGATGGCGGTCACGCAGGCTCCGGCCAAGGCGCGGTTTCGGAGCAGACCGGAGCGAACGGGTCGACGAAGCGTCATGAAGTGGCAGTACCCGCCGACCGATGAGGGTTACATCGGAAGGCGCGGAGACCTCCGCTACTTTGCCGACATGTCGCCCGGAGGCACGATCGCGACCGGTGTGGTGCTGATCGCCGAAAGCCCGCGACCGACAGAGGTCAGGAACATCCGCTCGAGTTGGGACAACGGGCGCGAGCCGGCGACGATCAGACACGCATCACGCTCGGCGGCCAAGCTGGTCACGGTCGTGACGACTTCACCAAGCAGGACGACCTGCTCGTCGACCGCTTCGTCGTGATCCTCGACCCACTTGGACAACGCGGCCGCGGTCTCTTGGGTGCGAACCTCGGCAACCTTGTCGGTCGCCGCCTCGTGCATGTACGACGGCGCTTGCTGGTCCGGCACGCGCCGCACGGTGGTGACGACGAGCTTACGACCGAGTCGTTTTGCGAGGTCAGCACCAAACTCGAGGGCGCGCCCGCACTCCTCGGTGAGGTTGGTCGTGACCAATACCGGGCCCTTGCCGATCTTCTCGGCGGTGAGTCCGGGCGGGACGGTGATCACCGGAGAGTTCAGGGCACGAAGAGACCGGCGAGCGACACGGCCCAGTCGCCTCAGGCTTCGACGCGCTTCGGTTGCGAAGCGGTTGAGCACGAGGACACGGGCGCCCTCTTCTTCGCGAATGAGCTCGAGTCGGCCCTCGGCCGTGCCACCTTCGACGATTCTGGGCTCGGCGAAGTGGTTGTCGGTGTCGTGCTTGGCGATCAGCGTGAGCATCGCGGCCTTTGCTGCATCCTGAACCTCGGCGAGGTGGCGGCGCTGCAGCACGGCCTGCAGGTGATCGGCGACGAGCACGTGCACTGGGATGACGGTGTCCTCCCGACGAGCGGAGGCCAGCCACGAGGCGAAGGCCACGGCACCATCCGCGTCCGGTCGGAGATCCACACCGAGCAACCAGGTCATTTCGTTCATCGTCATCGGTGTCTCTCCCTGACCGCGGCTTTTGGCACAGGTCGGCGGCAGGCGACAAGTCCCGGTCTCGGACACTTGTGCGAACGCGCGCCCCAACGTCTGCGACCTGCATCGCCCCGACCGACCTCAAAAACACGGGTGCGGCGGTGCCCGAGGGGTCGCCGAGCGATTGGCTCTACTGGCGGGAGGGATTTCGGTTGTCCGCATGCCGTAGGAATGACCGTGAGGGGCCCCTGTGAACTCTCACGGGCGCCGGCTGCTGGGTCGGGGCGGCATGGGACACCGACTCCGTCGGTGGCGGGGCTCGCTGGCGCGCTTGATGGCCTGCGCTGCGGCCGCGAGAGCCAACGAATGGGGGCCGGCTCACCTACGATCGGGGAACGGAAGAGGCGTGGCGGTTTGGTGCGGCAAGATTCGGTCGCGCCCACCGAAGGGTTCGGGGTTGGTGTCGACGGGCATGCCGGTCGTGGGCGTTGGGGAGCATTGATAGCGACGGGTCTCGAACAGGTCATCACCCCAGCGCTCTGTCACCTCGAGCTCGTTGCCCGACCGTTCGTAGCGGAACGAACGCGGTGTCAGGTCCGACGACGCCTCAATCAGTCGCCCGTCGGAGTCGTACCGGAACGAAGTGACGTTGCGGCTCGAGCCATCGAGGCGCTGGGAGACGTGTTGGATCATCTTCCCCTGATCGTCGTAGGCAAATTCGTCGCGTCCGTCGCCCAGGCCATCGAATCGTTGGTACTCGTGCCAAGCCAGCCGCCCGTCGGTGTCATAGGCGAAGTCGTCCCGCGAAAAGTCGCCCGAGAGAACCGACGAGAGTCGCCTCCCGTCGTATGTGTACTCGGCGCGAGACGTGAAGCTCTCCGTCTCGAGCTCGGAGAACAAGAGGTTGCCATCCTCGTCCCAGCCGTAGCGCCGGATATCCGGATGGGTGCCTTTGCAGGGCTTGGCCAGCAGTCGCCCTTCCGAGTCGTATTCGAACGTGCACCTGCGGTCGACGGTTGCTCCGTTGCCGTACTCGTCCTGCTGATGCTGCACGCTCAGCTGGCCTGGCTGGTTGTACTCCTGCGTGACGGTTCGGTTCGGGGTGGGGGACTCCGGAACGTCCCAACCTAGAATCCTCGATGGCCGGCCCAGCGCATCGAGCTCGGTCACTTCGGTAAACCGCTCGACCGTCTCCTGGCCAAGGCTGTCCCGACCCTCCGACTCCAGTGTGACGAGTCCGTCCTCGTAGTTGAACTCGGTGAGCGAATGAAACTCCCCGGAACGCGATCGTGCGGGGCCGCCATGCTCCCAGCGCACGACTCGCGCAAGCTCATCATGGAATCGTCGTTCGTATCGGAGTTCCCCGGTTCGCTCGACGAGCAGCCACTGAGGACACGCGTCCTCCGCGGCAGCCTCGGGCTCGGGTTGCTCGGCCTGCTCGACGATCTGGGAGTCGCCACATCCGAGAACAGCGACAGACGCGAGGCAGAGCAGGAAGGCTCGGAGCGCGGGCATGCAGCAGGTGTAGCCACGGGGCGCTTAACATGGCGCTTAAACGAACCTCGCTTGTTCGATTCCGGTGAGGGCGCCGAGCCTTCCGGGCTTACGTCCCGTGAAAGGTCCCTGCGCTCAGAAGTCCGGTGACTCGAGCGGGGGCAGCAAGGACCAGGGGTCGTCCGTCCCAAAGGCCGACATCGACATCCCTGCGAGATCTGGCCGGGCCAGGTTCACATCGATCTGCGGGAGCTCCCCCGCGCAGTCATCATCGACCGGTGCTTCGGGGTCCTCCACAAACGCGAGCATGATCTCGCGGGCACAGGACTCGCCCTCCAGCGTCTTGCCTCCGGTGTTCGACAGCGTCACGCCGTGTTGGCCGTCGGCGAACTCCACCAGTGGCGCGCCATGTTGGGCGGCGACGATCTCCGCCCAAGGGAAGACTGTCTGGAGATCGTAGTGCGCATTGAAGACCAACATCGGGGTCTGGGACTCGAAGTCGCGATCGAACTCGACCTTCGGCAGGTCGTCCCAACTCTCCTGGACCCGCGTCATCAAGGTCCCGAAGCCGAGCGAGGCGAAGTGACGGCTTGCATCCAGCTCTGCCTGCGCTGGCGTGGCGTCGGCGGTGAGCATCGTGGTGGCGATCACGGTCGACTGCAGGGGACCCGAGAACAGGCTGTTCGGTGCGGGGGGCGAGCCATCGTGCAGGGGTTCGGGGTCGGAGACCAGCGGGGGTCCGATCGGGAAGCGTTCGGTGGGCCGCACGGGTGCGCCGAGCTGCCCGAAGAGTCCGTTGATCGCACCGCCGACGGTACTCGAGAGTTCCGGGTCGCAGCGGGTCAGCATCGCCGCCATCAGTGGGATGTAGTTCCGCGTGTTACGGCTGTTGATCAGGTTTCCAAACAACACCCGAAGGTTGCTGTCTTCCCAGTTTCCGACGTCGCCCGCTCCGCACTCTCCATTGTCGAACGCGTCGATCACCGCGGCGGAGAACGCCTCGCCCGACTCGAAGCCCACGCGCGCACCGCAGACGGGGTCGTCGACGCATGCTTGGAGCAGCTGCTCGGCGATGTCTTGCACGAGGTATTCCTCGAGGGCGAGGTCGGCGGTGGTTGGCACGGCGCTGTCGAGGATGATCGCGGTGGCCTGGGTCGGGAACTCCCCCGCGTAGAACTGGGCCCAGTACGTGCCGTAGGAGACGCCATAGACCACGACCGCTTCGTCCTCGCTGAGACGTTCGCGCCGGATGAACTCGCCCACGTCGCGCGCCGCTTCGACGGTATTGAAGTGCTGCAGGCCATCGCCCCACTCGTCGTCGAGTTCGAGACGGCAGTCCACGGCGAGGTAGTCGGGGGAGAAGCACGTCAGCAACGGCGAGAATGTCCCGCGGTGGGGCGGGATGATGACGTCCCAGCCGGCGGCGCGCAGTTCTTCGCGCCAGCCGTCGTCGAGCGCGTACCCCAGACCCGAACCTCCCGGCCCACCATCGAGGGCCCAGAACGTGCCGACCCGTTCGTCCGCCGTGGTTGGAATTCGCACCGCGCCCACCACGATCGTCTCGCCGTCCGGGGCGTCCCAATCCAAGGGAACCTCCATGGCCGTGCACTCGAGGTCCGGATGCAGCCGCGCGAGGTCGTAGTTGCCGGCTTCGCAGTCGGTCTGCCACAGCAGTGGCTCGGGCATCGGTTCACCGCCGGTCGTGTCGCCGGTGCTGCTCTCGTCCGCTTCCGACTCGCCTGAGCTGTCCGGGTCCGTTGTGCTCGAACTGGTCGTCGGTCCGGCTCCCGTGGTGGGGTCGGTTGTGGGGCTGGTCGTGCCGGAAGTTTCACCCGCGTCGCTGGTCTCGGTCACCGCAGCGTCGTCGCTGCAGGCGAGGGCGGTGGTCAGACTGAGCAGTAGCAGGGGGCGTACGCGCGGAAACGGAAGCACGGGGCGTCAGACCCCGATGGGTGTCCTGGGATTCCAATCGAGGTCGCGATCTTGGTCACATGCCGCCATGAAACCTCGAAGGCCGGCGTTTTGATTGTTCCGCCGTGGGCACATTTGTTGTCTGCAGGTCATCTCTGGTTTCCTATGACGGAACAGATAGGTTGTGGGCCGAGAGAGAGACACCACCATGAGCAAAGCAATCGTCGCAGCCCGCATCGTCCTCGGCCTGATCTTCTTCGTGTTCGGCCTCAACGGGTTTCTGGGGTTCATTCCGCAGCCACCGATGGAGGGGGGCGCGGCGGCGTTCATGGGGGCGTTGGCTGCGACCGGGTACATGTTCCCGCTGATCAAGGGCACTGAGGTCGTTGCTGGCCTCCTGCTGTTGGGCAACCGCTACGTCCCACTCGCGTTGGTCCTGCTGGCGCCCGTCGTCGTCAACATCGTCGCGTTTCACACCGTCCTCGCGCCGCCCAACCCGGTCACCTTCATGATCGTGGGCCTGTTGGGCTTCCTTGCGTGGGCCTATCGCGACAGCTACCAGGGTGTGCTCTCGGCGAAGGCGAGTCCCGCCGTGGCCGAAGGCCATCGCGGATCCGTGGCCACCGCGGCTGCCTGAGCCCACGCTCTGTGCTGCCGCAGGTTTCTACGGCGGCGCACAGGAACAAGCTGCTAGCCTACATGTCGGATGGAGTTGCGGATCTGGTCTGGCTGGGTGTTGGTGCTGCTGACCGCGTGCAGCGGCAATGGCGAGTCGGAGATGAACTCGCATGGGTATCCAACCAGTGGTCCGTCCGGCGGGACAACAGCGGCCGAGGCCGCTGACGGCTCGGCGACCAATGCTGATACCGAAGGTGGAGAAGGCGAAAGCTCCGACGGTTCCACGTCGACAAGCGCAACGAGCTCCGACGCAGGGACGACCACAGACGCGGAGACGAGCGGCTCAGAGTCCACAGGCACAACGGAGCAGACCTGCGGTGTCGTGTCCTTAGAAGGCATGTGTGGACCGGTGGCCGATTGCGCCGACCCCTCCACCGCGTTCGGCGGAGATCTCTGCGACGGCCCTCCCTCCCAGCAGTGCTGCGTGCCCGCCGGACCTTCGTGCAGCGTCGACGGAGCGCCGGGTGTCTGCATGGACACCGCCGACTGCAACGGATCGTTCGTGTCGACCGCAGGGCTCTGCCCGGGCGACGCCAACATCCAGTGCTGCACCGACCCACAGACGGCCTGCGACCCCGACCTGCGACCCGACCCCAACGAAGGCCTGGAGGAGGAGAGCTGGGACGACGCCTGCCCGGCGGGGATGGTCTCAGTCGCGGGGTTCTGCATCGACCGTTTCGAGGCCTCGCTTGTCGAACTCGATGGCGGCGGCAGTCCGCTCGGAAGCTGGTCACCGTTTCACAATCCCGGCAGCGTCCGAGTCCGCGCCGTCTCGCTCGAAGGGTCGATCCCGCAGGGCTACATCTCTGGAGAGCAAGCCGCGGACGCGTGTGCCGAGGCCGGCAAACGCTTGTGCGACGACGATGAGTGGATGCGAGCCTGTCAGGGGTCGGGCGGGACAACGTACCCGTATGGCAACACCGTCCAGCCGGGCGTGTGCAACGACGCCCGAGATGACCACCCCGTGATCGAGTACTACGGCACGACGGAGGACTGGATCTGGTCGGAGTTGGGCAACGCCTGCATCTCCCAGATCCCCGACAGCCTGGACACCACGGGCGAGAACGAAGGCTGCGTCAGCGAGGACAGTGTCTTCGACATGATGGGCAACCTGCACGAGTGGACCTCGAACCCCGGTGGCGTGTTTCGGGGCGGCTTTTACGTCGACACCGTGAACAACAACGTGGGCTGCCTGTACCAGACCACGGCCCACAACACGGCGCACTGGGACTACTCGACCGGGTTCCGCTGCTGCGCCGACTGAGAGGGGCGGCCGCTGGGCAGTCTTCGGGCGTGGCCATCCCGGTCGAGCATCGCACCGCCGCGGTTCAGCGCGATGCCGTACGGGGGTCGAACCGGGATGTCGGCGTCGGCGACGTGGTCGAGGTAGGCCCTGAGCGACGCGAGCCGCTCGGGGTCGAAGAACTGGGCGACGAACACCCCTGGGCAGAGCTCTTTCCACAGCTCGCGAACGCCTTGCTCCATGGAGGGGTCGGCCTACGCGTTCTCCAACGCTTCGCGCAGCCTTGCGTCCAGCAGGGGTTCTGGGGGCGGCAGCGACGGCACGCGCCGTTGAAGATCGAGCTCGAAGAGTGCCCGTCATGACGACCGCGAACCCAGAGCTGTTCCAGGGCGATTCGAGCGCCTACAAGGGGATCCTGAATGACGAGTACGAATCGAAGCTGGTCGGCAGGCCAAACGCGTTGCCGAGCCACAGGTTGAAGACAGCCCCGGTCACGGCGTCGTCGGAGATCTCGCTCACCACGAACAACCCTCCCAGCGAAGCCCGTGGGGTCTCCGGGTGGTTCAAGTACGCGCCGTTCTCGGGCAGGCCGAACGGAATGGTGAACCCGCTGATCGCCCCGAACCTATGGGCGCCGATTGGTGAGCTCCCCTCGGGCACAGCGGCCTCGTAGAGCAGCTGCCACTGCTCGACGCCCTGCCCGAGAATCGCGAAGTACCGCACGCCGCCGCTCTCGTAGAACCCGGCCTTGAGCTCCGTTGTGAAGACCTGATCGGTGAGCTCGATCCCGGGCGCGCTGCGGCCGATCTCGATGCCCCCGGTGCAGTCGTCGAACTGCGCATCAGTCAGCACGCCAAGGCTCTGCAGCATGACCAGCTTGGTGTATGGCAGCGCCAGTTCCTCGGGAAATTCGTCCTGCCCGGACTGGCCAGAGAACTGGGCACACACCGGCGCCGACGGGCCCTCAATGATGACCTGCGATGCATACTCGGCGATGTCCTCGGCGACCTGGAGCGCGCCATACGGAGTGGCAAAGCCGCCCTGCACCGCGGTCGCACTATCCAAGGTGCACCACCCGTCCCATTTGCTGCCAGGGGGCGGAGCCTCGATCACGGGGCCCACCTCGGCTTCATAGACGGAGTGATGCAGTTCGTACCAGGTCGAGCTGAGACCCGCCCCCAACGCATACTTGCGGACGACGTCCTTGGCGTCGGCGACCTCGGCCGCGCCCCATGACGCATTCGCCGCGGCGCTGCTGCGGGTGTCGATCCGGTTGTTGAAGTTGTGGGTGGCCTCGTGCGCGATGGTGCCGGTCCACGGGAGGCTGTGCACGTTGAGCACGAGATACGACCCAACGGCGGCACCGTTGAGTAAGGCGGTGGAGGTCGGGTCGCCTGCGTCGTCGTTCTGTTGGAGGCCCTCGGCTGCACAGAAGGCGTTGACGCGGGGTGCTCCACCATCACCGTCGGTACATCCCACTCCGGCGGCGACGCAGCCCTTGTTGGCCGGCTCGACGATCGCGATCCCGCTGATCGACGACGTCAACGCAGGTGGCAAGTCGTCCAGCCCGGCCAGGACGGCGTTCGCAATCTGCGTGTCCACCTCGATGATCGTCTCGGCGTACGTGCCTTGGAACTCGGCGGGTAGCTGCGCCTCCTCGCCGGGCCCGAACACGCGAATCGTCGGGTAGGCCGCGGTGATCATGTTGGCGTTGCGCAGGGCAGTGCCAGCGTGCTCGAGCTCCTCCGCCCCGACCTCGTCGAGTACGGCACCGTCGCTGCCGCGCACCAGCTCGAGCACGCTGGCAC
>CAJXVA010000209.1 GCA_913061055.1 uncultured Pseudomonadota bacterium | reverse complement strand
ACGAGATGTAGAGAGGTCTCGTGGGCTCGGAGATGTGTATAAGAGACAGCCGGTACTGCGGCCTTGAAGATCTCGACGTCACCACCGACCCCGCGACTGTTGTCGACGCGGGGGAGGAACCCGGGCAGCTGCCGCCCGAGATCGGGGATGCGCTCGTCCGGAATTGCGGCTGTCACTACACGGACAATGTCGAGGGCCTTGTCGACTACATGTCCGACGCCGTCCCGATTTCCACGCACGCGGACTTCCACGTGCCGTTCACGGGCGTCTTCCCGCAGGCCTTTGATGGCCTCGTCTACGAGGCTGTCGAGCAGCGGGTCGTCTTTGCCGAACCGCTGCCGATGCCTCCGATCGAGTGTGACGTCATCGGCGAAGACGGGATGATCTCCGAGGCGGACCTGGCCTTGTTTGCGGACTGGCTCGGCGCGGGCGCACCCGATGCCCCCAACTATGTTCAACAGTAGCGCCCGGTCGGACGCCGAAGGTTCCCGGGCTGCCGCCTACGCAGGCTGATACGGGCAAGGCCGCAAGAGGGCGCCTTTTGTCCGATTTCGCCGGAATACGGGTCGTTGTCGGTGTCTGACTGACAAGGACTCATGACGATTCGCTCAAACTGGCATGGCACGGTTTTCCTCGCTGGGTTCGCCAGTCTCATCGCCTGTGGGACGACCTCCGCCGACGATGAGACCAACGGGCCCGGCATCGGTGGGGCGGAAGCGGGGCAGGGCACGAGCGGCACGAGTAACGCTGACTCGACCCAAGGCGTGGGTCCAGGCGCGGACTCGATGTCCACCACGGGCCCGGGAGCTGGCGATAGCGGGGACGCGGTCATCTTCGATCTCGGCGACGGAAGCATCTGCGAGAACCAACCCGCCGGGGCCCTCTGCGACGACACGATCGAGGTGGTGTGCGACGGAAACAGCGGGATCGTGAGCACGACCGAGTGTCTGCCCGGTGCTTGCATCTCAGGGACCGGGTGTGTCGACTGCCAGGCTGGTGAGTGGACCTGCAAGGGTCCGCGCGTGATGGCCTGCAACACCGACGGCGTGCCGTTCTGGGAGGAGATCGAGGTTTGCGACGCGGCTGGAGGGATGTACTGCGACGTCAGCGTCGGCGGGTGCAGCCCGCTCGCGCCGATCGGGGGCATCAAGCCCACCGGGGAGTACTATCAGTTCTCGTCGTTCTCCCCCGCGGCCGACGGTTTCACCACGGTCTGTGACGTGGACGCGGACGGCGATCGCATCTGGTTCGTGGCCTACAACGCCCAATCTCAGCTCGCGGTCGGAGCCTACGATGTCACGCTGCTCGACTCGGACATGGATGGCGAGTTGGAACCGCACCAGCATCCCGACGATCCCGACCACACTGGCCCCATCGAGGAGCGGGTGTTCACGTTCGTGCAGTCATTCCCCGTCGACAACGGCGGCGCGGTGCCCCACACGATGGAGCTTCACGCGACCCCCACCACGCTGTACTGGGCGGGCCCACAGTTCATCACCGCCTACGACCTCGCCACCAATACCCCCAGCGTGGAGGCCCCGGCACCGCCATGGCTGGCCGGCCAAACGTACGCGTATCTCGCGTTCCTCGGCCACGACGACATCAACGACGTCTGGTACTCCGGCAACGAGACCGCCCGCCGGGTCTTCCAATACGACGCCGAAACCCAGACTTGGGGGTATGCGTTCGAGTATCCCGCGTTGGCCGGCGACCACATGGATGGCATCGAAGTCGTCACCGACCCGAACACCGGGACCGCGTTCGTCTACGTCTCGGACATGACCAGCAACTTCATCGGCCAGTACCGACACGACCCGCAGCTCGGCTGGGTGCAGGAGAACCTGTTCACGTACAACGAAGCGGCCGGCGAAGTCGTCGAAGGGTTCGGATACGGAGCGCTCCGTCACTTCTGGGTGGGCTCGTACACCCAGAACTCGTTCTATGAGATCGGTGGCGGTGCGTTGACCGAGTTCCTCGACCCGCCCGCCTAGGAGCGAGTGCACCGGAGTTCGGCGACAACATGCGGCCAAACGGCCGTCTGTGCCCGTCTGCTACGCTGAGACCATGGTCGCGAAGCCGGCGCAGCAGCGAGCCCGGTGTCGAGCGCTGCAGAGCTTCTTCGAGTCACCGCCACCGCGCTCGTTCGAGGACGCCCCCGCGGAGGTCAAGGGGTATTGGGACGAGTACGTTGGCTCGGCTCGGCTCGGATGGTTCATCACCGCGGGCATCGTGCTTGTTCCCTACCTCGGCTTCGCAGTGGTGCAGCTGATCGCGTTCGTCCGCGGGCGCGCCCTGGCGAGTGACGTGTCCAAGGAGTTGCTTCCCCTCGGGGTGGGATTGGCGATGTTCGTGTTGCTGCCCCTGTGGCTCTTCTTTCGCAGCATGCGGCGACGCAACGAGCACCGCATGCTCGGGCTTGCCCGGGGCGAGGCGGCGTGGCTCGTGCCCGACCGCGCTCAAGCGATCATGCACACCTTCGGCGACGGGCCGGAAGTGCCGGTCTGGGAGACCTGGCTGCGCGTGTCCGATCACGCGGGACGACCGATGCTGCGTGCGCTCCTGCCACGCTCGGACGGCCAGCCCCGACCCGACCGAGTGTTTGTCGTGGAGGCACCCGAGGGTCATTGCCTCGTGCTGTGGGACCCCGGTCCGGCCTGTCAGTTGCTCACCGCGGCGGAGCGACGTTCCACGTGAGCGTCAGCCGACTGCTGATGCTTGGCCTCGTTGCGGTCATGCTGCTGGGCGTCCTCGCGTTGGTCGTGTGGGTTTTCCGGGTCGTGGTCCAGACCGCCCGCGGAATCACGCAGACCCTCGGGGCGAGTCCGAAGGAACCGCTGGAAGCGTTGGGGTTCGCGGTGACCCACGACGTCGCCGGAGGCATGGGGCAAGGCCATTGGAAGGGCACGGCGGTGCAGGTCGGGTGGCGCATGACGGCCGCGCCGTTCGCCGGAGACCACACGCCACCCCCGGCGTTCACCACCACGGTGTCAGCGTTCTTCTCGCAGCCTCTCGCGCTCGGCATCTCGGTTCACGAAGAGACCGGGGCGCCCGCGTGCGGCATCGCCGGACTCGACGGTCGCCTCCGGCTCGGCGCGGCCCCCAGCCCGCACGGTCACGACCGGTTGACCCAGGGAGCGGCCGACATCCTCCGCGCCCTGGATGCTCCGGGCCGATTGCAGATCACGGATCAACGGGTCTCCATCCACTTCGAGGAGATCGTCGGGGAGCAAGCTCGACTGAGGGAGGCCCTCGAACACGTGACGACGCTTCACGCCGCATTGCAGGGCCACGGCTGAACCGCGCGGGTTGGTCTCGTGCGGCTGGCCGTCGAGTTGCGGGGCGAGGGTCCGCGGAATCGGCGATCTCCGGTCGACGCTTGAGCTACGCTGCGCCCGAGGATGAGTCGCGGCAGTTCACGGTTTCTCAGCGACTTGTACATCTTGTACCTTGCGGCGATTCTGTGGTTCATCGTCCCGGTCTACGGGATGGGCCTTGCGCTCATCCTGCCCAGCGACGTGCAGGGCTTCGAGGTGGGGCTCGACATCATCGGTGCGTGCACCGGGCTGGCCGCATTCTTTTGGGGCGCAAGGGGAGGGCCGCTTGCCCTGTCCCGTTCCACCATCGTCTACGAACTCGGCTCCCCCGTAT
The DNA here is from genome assembly GCA_913061055.1 of uncultured Pseudomonadota bacterium. Taxonomy (GTDB): domain Bacteria; phylum Myxococcota_A; class Polyangia; order Nannocystales; family Nannocystaceae; genus CAJXVA01. The sequence goes on along the minus strand of CAJXVA010000209.1, from coordinate 11,761 downwards.
CTCGGACGAAGCTGTTGTCGCCCGCGCTGGCGCGGCAGACCCTGTTTGGCGCAATGTTCGCTGCGCTCGCGGGCGTCCTCATGCTGGCGATCAATGGCGGGGCGGAGGACGGCTTGGCCGGGCCCGCTCGGGTGTCTGCGGTGTGCCTGTGTGCCGCCGCTGCGCTCGTGTTGCAGGCCGCGGGTTGGCTGGTGGTTCTTCGGGGGCACGCCGGCCCGCGCCGCTTGCTTGCGGTCGCCAACGCGGTGGCCTCGCTTGCGACCGCGGCGTTCGTGGCCAGCGGGGGGTCGCTCTCGTCGGGCGCCGGGCTCACGCTGCTGGCAGCCGTCGTGGTCGTCAGCGGGGGCGTGGCGGTCGCCGGGCTGCGGTGGGTTCCGATCGACGTCCTGTGGAAGCAGGCGGCGGCCCTGGACGCGATGCGGTCCTCGATGCAGACGTTCGACTTCCATCGCGTCCTGTTGGACCTCAGGCGTGCGTCCGGGCCCAAACGCGTCGGCCGGATCCGACTGGCCCGAGACTGGATGCCGACCGCGGTGTGGCGCCAGTTCGCTGCGTTGCAGCACGACGCTGCGAACCACCTGCTCCGGCTTCTCGTCGCGGGATCCGCCCTGTCGGCTCTGATCGCCTTCGCCGACGGCTGGCAGGGCATCACGCTGTTGGCCATCGCTGGGTGCGCGGGCTTCATCGGGCTGGAGTTCTCCGGTTCTCTCGCCGCGACAGCGGATCAACGCGGGTTCGTCGTGCACTACCCTGCAGGCTCGGCGTCCGTGCTGCGCAACCAACTCGCGACGATGCTCGGGTTGACCCTCTGCGTCGGCGGTATCATGGTCGGCTGGCAGTTGCCCTCGCAGGCCGCCGATGCCTCGGTGGCGCTGATCCTGTGCGGGTTTGGAGCCTTGGGTGCCGCCCTGCAGGCGCGATTGGGTTCACCGGACCTCGGCAAACTGGCCGGCACATTCGGCATCGGCACCCTGGGACCGATGCTTTGGGCGCGGGCCATGTTGGGACCGGCGGTGTTGATGGTGGGCGTCGTCGGTTTGGCGCACCGCGTCTGGCATCACGAGGCCGGGGACCCGTCCTTGTGGGTTGGACTCCTCACCGCGGTTGCAGTCGGCGCGGGTCTCGTCGCCACCCATCCACTCGAACGGAATCCCGATGATTGAAGTCACAGATGTGATGAAACGTTTCGGCACGGCGGTGGTGCTCGAGGTCGAGCAGCTGAGCCTCGAGGCTGGCCACTGCGCGCTCGCGGGACCCAACGGCGCCGGCAAGACCACACTCTTGCTGCTCCTGGCCGGACTCGAGCATCCGACCCGCGGTTCGATCCGCATTGGAGGCCACGCCGCGGGGAGCCTCGGCGCGCGCAAGCGGGTGACGTTCGTACCCGATCAGCCCGCGCTGTTCGACGACCTCACCGTGGCCGACCAGATGGCGTACGTCGCTCGCCTTCATGGACTCGACGAGCCGCCCCCACTCGCGTGGGAGTGCGTCGAAGCGTTGCGCGCCGAGGCCCTGACATCTCGATTCCCCAGAGGCATGAGCAAGGGGCAGCGTCAGGCATCCGGCCTGCTCGTTGCCGTCTCTCGGCCGTTCGAGGTTCTGCTGCTCGACGAGCCGACCACCGGTCTCGACGCGAAAGCCAGGGCGGGGCTGCTCGACGTGCTCGGGGCCCTCGTCCAAGGTGGGTCGACGATCGTCTCGAGCACCCACGACGATGACCTGCTGGCCTCGGCAGGGCGGGTCTTTCAACTCGAAGCGCCAAGCCAGGTCTCCGAGGACTCGGGCTGAACGGGCCGGCGGTGTGGAGCCGTGAGACCGCTTCCGCGCTTGGACGAGCGGGCGTATCCTTGTGACGTGCGCTGGTTGGCAGGGATTGCCGCCGTATGGATGGGTGGCTGCGGACCGGATTCGGACCCGGAGGGCTTCTCACGTCTCGCGTTCCTCCGAGACGGCAGCGTGCACCGGACCGGTGGCCATGCCGCGCCGGTCTCCGCGGTGTTGGGCGACGGCAGCCCGTCCTCGACGCATCCGGTCGAGCTGGCGTGGATGCGAAACGGAGTGTTGCTCTCGCTGTACAGCGACATGTCCATCGCACGGGTCGATGAGAAGCCACTGCAACGCGCCGGCACGTTCGACTGCGATCTTCTAATCTCCGACCCAACGTTCCGCAGCGACGGAGACCTGCTCGTTACCGAGGCGCGCGGCACTGCATCCGTCGGGACGGGCGAACCGCAAACCTGTTCGTTCGCGATCGAGCCCTTGGTCCCGGACGAGATTCGAGTCTGGAGATTCCCCGGGAGCACCGTGAGCATCAACGGCGACGGGCAGGCCGTGTCGTGTCGTCGGCTGTTCGAGGGCCTCCGCACCGTCGAGTTCGTCGATCTGGAGACCCAGGCGGTCCTCGCCCAGCGCCGCCTCGAGCACTGCCCGCTTCTGCAGCCGGGTGGGGACCTGATCGCCTTTCGCGATGACGGCCGACTCATGGTCGGCCCCGCCGCCGACGTTGGCACGGCAACCTGGCTCATCACCGGGCACGGGTTCAGCGAAACGTGGTCCCCCGACGGGCGCAGTCTCCTCGTCGAAAGAGAGGAAAACGATGACTGGGCGGTCATCGACGCAACCACCGGCAGCATTGTCGGCACCGTCCGTGGAGAACTGGCTCGCTGGGCCGAGACTTCGAATCACCTTCTGGTGACCGAACGATGTGGTCCCGACGAAACCAGGCTCACGGTTCACGCCCACGAACAAGGCCTCCCCGAGCTGTGGAGCACCACCTGCGGATCCCGGGGCCGCGGTTGGCTGTCACCCGACGGCAACTCGATCGCCGCGACCGAGTGGGAGGATGCTCGAGCAGAGCTCGTCGTGATGAACCGGGACGGCCGCGTCTGGTCCCTCGGCGAGGGCTCCAGTCCGACCTGGCAACCGGACTGACCGACGCCCAGCAGTCGGCCGCCGCGATCCGCAAATCTTGCTGGTGCTTGGCCTCCGACGCACGACATGTCTCGGTTCCCCTCGAACTGGGAAGGGACTCCATGCAGCACGTCGGGCACACCCCTCCCTTTCTCCGGCCGAATGGTTCGGTCCTCCCTGGAAGCATCGCGGAGATCTCGGTCATGCCTCTGGGCGGGCTCGAGCAGTGGGTGATGCTCCGCGGTCGCAACGTCGAAAACCCGCCTCTCATCGTTCTGCATGGTGGGCCCGGGTTCTCCGAGACGCGGCTGTTTCGCCACCACAACGGCGAGCTGGAGCGTGACTTCACGGTCGTGTACTGGGACCAACGCGGCACCGCCAAGTCCTACAGCGACAAGATCCCCGGGTCGTCCATGACCGTCGAGCAGTTCATCCGCGACCTCGATGAGTTGGTCGACCGCGTGTGTCGGCGCCTCGACCAGAAGAAGGTGACCCTGTTCGGTCACTCCTGGGGCTCGGCGCTGGGTGTGCTGTATGCGGCCCGATTCCCCGACAGGGTCGCGGCGTACGTGGGCAGCGGCCAGATCGGTGACTGGTCGGCTGCGGAGGCTGGCTCCTACGCCTACGCGCTGGCCGAGGCCGAGCGCCGTCAGGACCGCCGAGCCCTCCGCGAGCTTGGCGAGGTTGGACCGCCGCCGTACGGTGTCGACGGACTGTGGACCGAGCGCACTTGGTTGCAGCGGTTCGAGGGCAAGCTCGGTGTGAGCGCGCTGTGGAAGCTCGCGCGAGTCCTCCTCGCGGGTCCCGAGTACTCCATGGCTGACCTCTCGCGACTGCTGCGGGGCTTTCGCTTCTCGCTCGACGCGATGTGGCCCGAGGTCTCCCGCATCGACCTCCACGAGCTTGCCCCCTCGCTCGAGGTGCCCACGTTCTTCTTCCTGGGCCGGCACGACCACTGGGTCCCGCCCGAGACCAGTACGGCCTATGTGGAGAGCCTGCGCGCACCGTCCAAGACGCTGGTGTGGTTCGAAGAGTCGGGACACGAGCCGTTCGTCGATGAGCCCGCCAAGTTCAACGCGTCGATGGTCCAGCGAGTACGGCCGGTGTCGCTCGGCGGTCGCGCCTGACGCGACCGCTCCGGGGTGGCCGGGCCCCGGCTGAGAAAAAAAAAACGCCCAGTCGTGCTCGGCGGGGCGGGGCGTCCGTCTTGGGGGGCAGCACGATGTCCCGAACTACGCTGACCACCTTCGCGCTCATTCTCATCACCGCCGCTGCGGGATGCGACAACGCAACCCCTGACGCCGACGCGAGCCAGAGTTCGCCCGATTCGCGCAAGGCGGACTCCGCCGAGCCTGCCGCCGCGCTGGACCCGCTGGTCGCCGAAGCCGTCGAGGCCACCAAGAAAGACATCGCCGAGGTCCGTGCGGGTCTGGCGAAGCAGTCGATGGCCGAGTCGATGGTCTGCAGTGAGATTCACCGACGTTTGCCCACGGTGAAGCCGGTCGACGCCGCCCTGGCGGCGGATGCGGTGCAGGTCTGCGACTACGAGCGTCCGCTGTCGGAGCTGGCGTGGACGATTTCCCAGGTCGAGGCGGAGATCGAGGAGAACGCGAAACGACCAAACCCTCACAACCTCAAACGCCAGGTCATGAGCTGTGCGACGGCGACGGCGAAGTCCGCTCGCGAGACGATTGAAGCGGCGGGCAAGCTGGACGATGCCGCGAAGACGAAGTTCGCGCGTTTCGACGAGCTGTGCCCAACGGCGTAGCCGCGGAACCCCGTGTTCGCCGCCGCTCGGTTGTGAGCAGGGCGGGCCGGGCTCCCGTACGCGAGGCAATCCATCACTCGGGGCCGAACCACGCCGGACTGTTCACGGTGGTGCTCTGGTCCAGGCATGCGTGGCTCGCACGCAGATAGAGAGCCGCCGAGGTTTCCCTGGCCTCGACCCAGCACGAACACGCACGCTCACCGTGGAGGGCTTCGCATTCTTTCACGCCGGCGGAACGCAAGATGATCGGATACAGCGCGATCCCACAATCCTCCACGGCCTCCGCGGCGTCAGAGCCATGCGCACTCATGTCGCGTGCGACGCACAGGCAGTACGTTTCGCGTATCCCGGCGTCGAGTTCGGGAACGAACTTCGAAAGACACCGCTCGTGGTACTCGCGCTGGCGGTCGCCGTCCGACCACATCGAGCGATAGCGGGCCGCGCGCCGCTTTAGGAATTGCGCGTCGAGCTCTTCCTGTCGCTGGCTCGTCCCCGCGCGCGGATCCTGGTCCGAGTCCCGTCGCGGGAGATCCTCCCGCAGCGCTTTTCCGACGACGTCGGTGATGCTTCGGACCTCGTCTTCGGTTGCGTGAACTCGGAGCGTCGCGACGCTCCCCCGAACGTCGATCCGGACCGAGTCAACGACGGTCGCCGAGACGCCGATGTCGTCCGCGACCGTTTTCCATATCGAGAGATCGACCGCCGCTGCGAGACGTTCGGCGAGCTCGGGCGACTCGAAGATGCTCACGAACTCGACCGCGAGGCCATCCGCGACGGTCGCCTCCGCGGCGAGAGCTAGAAATCCTGGGGTGTCGCGAGCGAGGTCTTCGTCGGAGGCCAGCGCGAACGCGATATCAGCGTCGAGGTCCGTGAACTCGACCGCCTCGCGCATGGAGCCTGCGATCGCCGTTTGACCCTGCCCATCCAACCTCGCCTCCAATGCTTCTTGCAGGCCGGGGGCCGCCATCGCAAGCACCCCCGGCGAGATGGCGTAGACCTTCGCTTGCGTTTCGGGATCGGTCGCGACGCTGCGGCCACGTTCCACGCGGACGCTTCCTGGACCCTTGTCCGCCAGACACTCGAGTGTGTGAGCTCCGAGATCAGGAGACGACACGATCGCAACGAAGTTGGACTCGGTGTTTGTGTCTCCTGCAAGGAGAACGTACGTCAGGCCGCCGAAATCAACTCCGCAGCGGGCGAGCGGCTCGAGAGGCCCGATATCGAGTGAACGCAGCAGATCGACCTCGCGACTGAACAGCTCCGACTCCATGAGCGATTTCATGTCCGCGCTCGCCAGAAAATTCACCCCGTCTGGAATCAGACCGAGCGCGCCGGCTCGAGAGGTCGTCCGAGCGACCTCCTCCACCGGGGGCTGATCGTCTGCCACGGTGGTGGTCTTCCTACAGCCAACTGCGGCCGCGAGCAGTCCCAACCATGCGAGGGCTAACGAGATCCGCATTGTCGACTCGTTGCAGGTTTCGCGCACCGAGTCCAGTGCTTGTCAGCCCGCACAGGCTTAAATCCGCATTCGCCTTCCTCGCCGCGCCCGAATCTCGTGCGGCACCAGCTTGGCGAGCGTGGAACGCTTGCAGTTGTATGTCCCTTGGAGGCATGCGTGATCAGATCGCGATCAGGCGAGAACGGAACCGATGTGCCGACCTGACGTCCCCACGGAGCAGCCGGTCGAAATCGCGTCGCTCCGTGTCGACGAGAGTCGCGGACCCTCGGGCGGCGGGATGCGCGTAGCAGGCCTGACGCAGGTGGCCACGCGACCCAAGAGCACGTCGTCCCGACGTGGGCCGCTCGCGTCGCCTGATACCGTACGGCCCATGGACCCCGCCTGTACCGAGCACCCGATCGCATCAAGCTATTGGGCAGAGCCGGGCAAGCTCCTCGCGGGCCCGCACCCAGGGGTTGGGGACCGGGCGACGCAGCGCGCGACCCTGCGGGCGTTGGCCGACGCTGGCATCCGCACGGTGGTTGACCTGACCACACCCCGCGAGCTGCCCGGAGTCCGCGTTCTGTGGGAGAAGCTCGCTCCGGACGCAGAGGAGTGGGCGTGGGTCGGCAGCCCGGTCCTCGACGGCGGGATTCCCAGCCGGGCTGGAATGCAGTTGGTGCTGGACACCATCGATGCCAGCTGCGCCCGCGGACGGCCGGTCTACGTGCACTGCATGGGCGGCCTGGGACGTGCGGGGACCGTGGTCGCCTGCTGGTGGATTCGCCACGGCCTGGTCCAAGGCGAAGCGGTCTTCGACGCGTTGACGCAGCGCCGGGTGGGGCAGCCGAACGCGCACTCCATCTCGCCGGAGACAGGGCCGCAGTTTCGGTTCATCCGGGCGTGGGCGCCGGGGGATTGAGACGCCGTACTTGGCAAAGGCCCTCGACGGTGGCCCGACCACGTTCAACACAGCCGCGACCGGGCACTTCCGGGGCGACAGGCTCGGCCTTGACGACTTCCGAGTCGTGGAACGCTAGCAAGCGGTGCGTTTGTCCAGGGTACTGGTACCTTGTGTGCATGTTTGGACTTCGAAGTTGGCTAGGATTGGCCCTTCTCAGCGCGGCTTGCGGACCGGCTGTCTCCTCTACGGGGACTGACGGCGAGGAAGGCTCGGGCCCGGGCAGCAGCGAGGGCTCGAGCTCGGTAGGGGGGCCCGTCCCATCGAGCACGGAGTCCTCGACGGGCCCGCTCGACCCCTCGACAACCGTCGATGGAACGACAGGCTCGGTTGGAGACACGGAGCCCACAGAAACCACCGGAACACCCGCGGCTCGTTGCATCACCGATGGCTGCATGCTCGATGTCCTCGTCGTCGTCGACAACTCCTCGGCCATGGCGGGAGCTCAGCGGACGCTCGCTCTGAGCATGATTCAACTGGACCAACAGTTGCGCGCGCTCGAGGCCGACGTGCAGGTGATGTTCACCACCACCGACATGGACAACCAGTTCTGCGCCCCGTTCCAACCCGCGGGCTATGAGCCCGCGATGGGCTCGCCGGTGACCACCGCGTGCACCGACCGGATCCAAGACTTCGTGGGCCTGGGCGCCGAGGCGCCCAACGAAGCGGAAGCCTGCACCGCGGTCTGCCCCGAGCCACTCGCTCCGAACCTCGATTTGTTCGTCGCGTTCAACTCTGAGGTGCACAACCTCCCTGCGGAAGGCTCGGTCGACCTCGACGGTGACGGGACCCTCGAGACCGCGACCGCGCAAGCGTTGGCCTGCATGGCGCCGATGGGGGTCAACGGATGCGGCTTCGAATCTCCGCTCGAGGCCATGCTGCAGGCGCTCAACCCCGAGGCGACTTGGAACTTGGGACCGAGGCCGTTCGTTCGAGATGGCGCCGCACTGGGCATCGTCCTTGTCACCAACGAGGTTGACTGCTCGGTGCGAACGCCCGCGATGATGACCAACACCGACCTCTACGCGACCGACCCCGACACAGGGATGCCGGCGCTGAGCAGCGCACTGTGCTGGAACGCCGGGGTCGACTGTGTCGATCGGGGCGGAGGCGTCTACGACTGCGATCCCACGGACGCCGAGCATCTTCAACCCATCGACCGCTACAGCGCCTACCTCGACTACCTCTCGCAGGACCAGGACAAGCCGGTGTTCATGCTGGGCCTGCTCGGTGTACCGACCGTCACCGAGCACAACGCCGATCCCCCCTTCCAGCCGATCGCGGGTGGGAAAGACGGTCTGGTCGTCCGTGATTGGACCGAAGACGACGTGCTGCCTGCGGACGCCAAGGCAGGCGTGAGCGCGGCCGACCTGCAGTTCAACTACGGGATCGGTCCGGGCTGCTCGCGTCCCCAGAGCACCAGCGTCGCCCAAGCCATACCGCCGATTCGCAGCCTCGAGGTGTGCTCACGCTTGGAGGGACAAGTCGATGACGTGGGGAACGCCCTCACCACGTGCTGCGTCGAGTCGATCTGCGACGACGACTACACCAGCGGAATGCGCTGTCTGGCAGGCATGATCGTCGATGACACGATGACCCTTCCCCCGAAGGGATGACGAGCCCCAGTTTGTCGTCCGCTCAGGCCGGCTCGCGAGCGGTTGGGCTTGCAACGAGAGCGCGCGGACGGTTTGCTGCACCCGGTGAGCGCTGAACGTACAGAATCCCCGTCGCTTGGCGCGAAGATCCCGGCGGCGCCGCTGGACGATGCCGACGAGATCCTCGAGCGCTTCATGGAGTGGCTCGCGGAGATCGGAGTCGAGCCGTACGAGGCCCAAGAAGAAGCGTTCCTCGAGGTGATGGGTGGACGCCACGTCATCCTCAACACGCCCACCGGGTCGGGCAAATCGCTCGTTGCGCTCAGCATGCACTTCAAGGCCCTGTGCGAGGGAAAACGGGCATTCTACACCAGCCCGATCAAGGCGTTGGTCAGCGAGAAATTCTTCGACTTGTGCCGTTCGTTGGGTGCGGACCGGGTCGGCATGATGACCGGCGATGCCAGCATCAACCCGAAGGCGCAGATCATCTGCTGCACCGCCGAGGTGCTCTCCAACCTCGCGTTGCGAGAAGGGGAGTGGGCGGATGTGCACTACGTCGTGATGGACGAGTTCCACTACTTCTCGGACTCGGACCGGGGGATCGCGTGGCAGATCCCGCTGATCACGCTGCCACATGCCCAGTTTCTGCTGATGTCGGCCACGCTGGGGGACACCTCGGTGTTCGAGGAGCGGATCCCGGCCTACACCGACCGAGAGCTGGTGGTGGTCCGCAGCGCGACGCGCCCGGTGCCGCTGGACTTCGCGTATCGCGAGACCACGCTGCACGACACGGTAACCGAGCTCGACGAGCAGGGGCGCACGCCGGTCTACGTGGTGAACTTCTCCCAGCGCGAGGCGGCTGATCAGGCGGGGAACATGATGAGCGTGAACCTGTGCTCGAAGGACGAGAAGAAGGCGATCGTCGCGGAGATCGGCGACTTCCGCTTCGACACCGTCTACGGCAAGGACGTGCAGCGCTTTCTCAAGCACGGCATTGGAGTGCACCACGCCGGGTTGCTTCCCAAGTACCGCACGTTGGTCGAACGGCTGGCGCAGAAGGGGCACCTCAAGCTCATCTCGGGGACCGACACGCTCGGCGTGGGGGTCAACGTCCCGATCCGCACGGTGGTGTTCACCAAGCTGTGCAAATACGACGGCGAAAAGGTCCGCATCTTGTCGGTCCGAGACTTCAAGCAGATCGGAGGCCGCGCGGGTCGCAAGGGCTTCGACGATGCGGGCAGCGTGGTGGTGCAGGCGCCCGAGCACGTCGTCGAAAACAAGAAGGCCGAGATCAAGGCCGCGATGGCCAAGAAGAAGAAGTTCACGCGCAAGAAGCCGCCCGATCGCGGGTACGTGCCGTGGGACGAGAAGACGATGGAGAAGCTGCGGGAGAGCGAGCCCGAGGCGCTCAGCTCACAGATGCAGATGAGCCACGGTCTGTTGCTCTCGGTCATGAAGCGCGAGATCGATGCCAGCGCACTGCATGGTGGCTACGGCCGCATCGTCGAGATCCTGGGGCGTTCGTATGAGCGTGAGGGCCGACGCAAGCGGCACCGAAGGGCAGGCGCTCAGCTGTTCAAGGACCTGCGCGCCGCCGGCGTGGTCGAGGTCCTCGATGGCGCCGTGCAAGGACGCCGCGCGGTTCGGGTGGCCGAGGGACTGCAGCGCGAGTTCTCGTTGCACCACACCCTGTCGCTGTTCCTGCTGCAGGCGCTCGAAGCCCTCGACCCGGACCAAGACTCCTACGCGCTCGATGTGGTCTCGCTGGTCGAGTCCATCCTCGAGAACCCGACGGCCGTGCTCAAGCGTCAGGTCGAGACCGCCAAGACCGAGCTGGTCGGACGGCTGAAGGCCGACGGCGTCGAGTACGAGGAGCGCATGGAGGCGCTGGACAAGGTCGACTTCCCCAAGCCGTGCGCCGAGTTCATCTACGGCGTCTACGAGAACTTCCGTACCCATCACCCGTGGATGCGCGGGGAGAACGTCCGCCCCAAGTCCATCGCACGCGACATGGTGGAGCGGTTCGCCAGCTTCAACGACTACACCAAGCAGTATGGATTGGGCCGCAGCGAAGGCGTGTTGCTGCGCTACCTCTCCCAGGCCTACAAGGCGTTGGTTCAGACCGTACCCGACGTCTATCGCGATGACCGCCTCGAGGATGTCATCGCCTACCTGCGCGCCACGTTGGCGCGCGCCGACTCCTCGCTCGTTCGGGAGTGGGAAGCCATGGCTGCCGGTCGTCCCGTCGAATACGAGGACGTGCCCGAGATCGAGCTTCCACCGCCCGATCCCGCCGCCGACCCGCGGTCGTTCAACGCGAGGATCCGGGCCGAGATGCAGGCGGTCGTCAAAGCCCTCGCCTCCAAGGACTTTGAAGAGGCAGCGATCGCCTCCCGTGCGACCGAGCCGGCGTGGGACGACGACCGATTCGAAGCTGCGCTGGCGCCGTGCTTGGAGGAAATCGGTGCCATCGTGTTCGACCACCGCGCTCGCATGACGCACCTCACTCACATCGAGGAGGAGCAGCCGCGGCTGTGGCGGGTCCAGCAGACGCTGTGCAACGAAGAGGGCGACACGATGTGGATGCTCGAGGCCGAGGTCGAGCTTCCGGTCCCGACCAAGGAAGCACCCACGCCCGACGGCCCGCTGATCGCGCTGGTCCGCATCGGGTGCTGAGCGGCCCGGAGAACGTGGGCATGAGAAAAAACGAAGAAAGGGCAATCGAATCGGCGCCGGTTCGGAACACCGTCGATCGTGAAGCCCCGATCCTCGTTCGCCGTCTCGACCGTTCTTGCCGTTGCCCTGTGCCCGTCCCTCGCGGCGGCACAGGAGCCGCCGACGCCCGCCGAACATGATGGCTCGGACACGGCGGAGTCTGAAAATGCCGACCACCGCCGGGTGATCGTCGGCGGTGTGCTGGGGGGGGTCGGGCTCGCGCTCGGAGCCACAGCGGGCGGGATGACGCACTATGCCTTCGACCCGCCCTGCGACACGTCCAAGGACGTCCTGGAGTGCGAGCAGCCAGACGCGGGCTCCCTGGTGCTGTCTCTTATACACATCTGACGCTGCCGACGAGCGATCTAGTGTAG
>CAJXVA010000208.1 GCA_913061055.1 uncultured Pseudomonadota bacterium | reverse complement strand
CATGTACCCGCCCCCAGCATCACCCGGCTTCCAGTCGCCCGACTCCAAGCGCTCCGTCAAGCGAGCCGTGTTGACGGGCGTCATCCTGATCGGGCTGCTTCAACTCATCGTCCCGGTGGTGCTCATCGGCTGGGCCGTGATCAGCGCGATCTTCGGGGTGTTCACGAGCCCGAATCCGGACTTCGGCGCGCCCGCCCTGCACGATGGCTACGTCTACTACACGGCGAAGGCGCTCGTGAACGGTGACGACACCGACGCCGACACCCCGCGCTCGCTCGTCCGCGTGCCGCTCGATCGCGACGCGGCCCCGGAAGTCGTCGCGGAGGTCGGGTCCGACTTCTCGGAGCCGAAGCTGGTGGCCGCCGATGGTGCGATCTACATGGTCGAGACGGACCGGGTCACGACGGTGCGTGACGCTGCACCCAGCGTCATCGAGCTCGAAGACGGGATCCCCTACAAGCACTGGGCACTCGTCCACGACGGCCGACCCGCCGTCGTCACCGTCGAGCACAGCTATGCCGACGACATGGACACGGTGGACCTGCGAACCTGGGATGGCGCGCAGTGGAACGTCGCATGGACCGCGAGCACCGAGACCCCGGTCGATGTCGACGAAATCCGGGCGGTTGCGGTTGGGTCTGAGATCCACGTGTTCGTGTCCGGCTACGACGAGCCGATCAGTCACGCCGCGCTCACGGCCGGCGGACTGTCCCCCTGGGAGGCGACCGAAATCGTCGCGGACGACTGGACCGTAGTGGCGCAGGGCAATGCCCCCGTCGTGCTGCAGCTGGACTACCGCGAGGAGACGACGAGACTCGTGGCTTGGCGAGAGAGCGCGGGATGGCGGAGCTTCTTCTCGGAATCGGTCGACGGGGCGTCCGACGTTGGCGCCGTGTCGCTGTCCGATGGTCGTTTTGCGGTCATCACCGACTTGGTACTCGACGGTCTGTCGGTGAAGCAGTTCGACGACGACTCGGTCGTCGCGAGCCACGAACACTCGGGCTCGACGATCATGGAGGAGACCATCGGCCTCATCGTTGCCTCGCAGCTGGCCCCGTTCGTGCTGACCGGGCTCCTCGCACTCATTCTCTCCGGCCGAATGCAGGCCCATCGCGTGACCGAGTACCGCGTGGGCGACCGCGTCGCTCGCTACGCCTCGTTGACGCGGCGTGGCATTGCCCGGGCTGTCGACACCGCCATCGTCGCCGCGCTCCCGCTCGCGGTCATCATGCCCAGGGCACTCGACGGCGGGATCGATGACTCAGGCATCGCCGTTCTCGCATTCGTCCTGAGCCTGCCCGCCTTCGTAGTCTTGTGCGTCATGGAGGGCAAGCTCGGCTTCTCGGTTGGAAAGAAGCTCGTCGGCATCAAGGTCGTCGACATGTCCCTCAACCCCTGCGGAGTCGGCCCAGCCTTCACGAGAAACCTGCTCGCGATCGTCGACGGGATGTTCAACTACCTCGTGGGAATTGCGCTCGTCGCCATGCACCAGCACTGGCAGCGACTCGGCGATCAGACAGCGAACACGCTCGTGGTCGAAGCCGACCGGTAGCGCTCACTACGACGCAGCGGCGACGACGGCCACCATCATTGCCGTCAGTACCGTCTCCGCTCCAGGGTGGATTCCGTGCGCGCCGTCCCGGACAATCGAAGCCGTGAATGGCACGGCGAGACCGAAGCTCTCAGTGGCGATACCGTGGATCCGCGCTGCAGCGTTGGTCTCGGCCGCCGGCCTGGGTGCCGTGTCGTGTCGCCCGGAGCCTCGGCCCCAGAGCCCCGCGACGACCGACCCGTCTGCCCCGGCCCAGACCGCGCAGGAGGAGACCGACCCGTCTCCCTGCACGGCGGCGGAGCTTCCCGAGGACGTGGGCTCCCGTAGGTTCCGCGCCGTGGTGGAGCTGCTCGGCGCGCCCACGCGCGACGCGATCATCGCCTTCGATCGGGACACCGCCACCGAGGAGATGCTGCTGCGCTGGCCGCTCGAGGAGCAGGTCGAGATCCTCGGCTCGGGGCTGGGTCAGGGGACGCCGATCACCATCTGTCGCATCGTCGAGCAGACCGAGGCGCAGGTCGTGGGCGTGATCGGGTTCGATGGACCCGATTCAGACGCGCACCTCCTATGGCTCGAGGTCGATCTGGACCCGACCCAGGAGGACCGCGTCGTGCAGTTCCAGACCGCGGCCGCGACCGAGGCGGCGCTCGAGATTGAGCGACCGATCGGGGTGCCCCTGGTGACGCGTGCGATCGGAGGCGAGCCGTTGGTCGGTGATGCCGAGGCGAGGCGAGCGCTGGTCGAGGCCAACCTGATGCCCTCCTTTCGTCCCAACGGGAAGCCCGCGCCCCGGGCTCTGAGCGCGCGCATGGCCGAGCTGAGCGTGCCGGGCGTGAGCATCGCGGTGATCCACGAGGGACGGATCGACTGGGCGATGGGGTATGGCGTTCGCCGGGCGGGCGAGCCCGGGCGCGTGGACGCCAACACCATGTTCCAGGCGGCCTCGATGAGCAAGCCGGTGTCGGTGCTCGCGGCGCTGCGGCTGGCCGAGGCGGGCACGATCGATCTCGACACGGACGTCGACCAGTACCTGAAGACGTGGTCGGTGCCCGACAACGAGCACACCAAGGAGCGGCCGGTCACGATCCGCGACATCGCGAGCCATTGCGCCGGCTTCACCGTGCATGGATTCGCGGGCTACGCCGAGGGGGCTGCACTCCCGACCGCCGCGCAGATCCTCGACGGGGAGCCGCCGGCCAACAGCCCTCCGGTTCGCGTCGACAAGCGGCCGGGCGAAGGATTCCGTTACTCCGGCGGGGGCACGACAGTGCTCCAGCAGTTGTTGATCGACGTGACGGGCAAGCCCTTCCCGAAGGTCGTCTCGCAACAGGTGCTACGGCCGGCGGGGATGCGACGGAGCACCTTCGAGCAGCCGCTGCCCAAGCGCTTCCACGCGAACGCGGCGGTGGGGCATCGTGTCGACGGTCGCATCGTCGAGGGGCGCTGGCACACGTATCCCGAGATGGCGGCGGCGGGCCTGTGGACGCGCCCCAGTGATCTCGCCACGTTCCTCATCGAGGTCCATCGCGCCTACGAGGGGAAGCGCGGATCACTGGTGGGCCAGGCCATGGCCGAGGATGCGCTGGGTCGGCAGTGCCCCGGCATGATGGGGGTGCCCGGGGCGGTGGCTGGCCACGTGGGCCTCGGCTTCATGGTCGCTCCCCGGACCGGCGACATGCGCTTTGGTCACGGCGGGGCCAACGCTGGATACCGCGGGGAGATGGTGATGGATGTCCGCAGAGGCTCCGGCGTCGTCGTGATGGCGAACTCCGACACCGGTGGCGTGCTCGCGGCAGAGGTCATCAACGCCGTGGCTCATGTGTACGGCTGGCCCGCGCACGAGCACCAGGAGGTTGCCCTCGCCCCGCTGGACGCCTCGGCATTCGACGCCATCGCGGGCACGTACAACGCCGTCCCCGACGCCCGGGTTCCGGTGAAGCAGATCTCGTTCAGCCGGGACGGGGACACCCTCCTCGCGAGCTTCGGCGACCAGATCGTCGTGGAGATGTATCCGGCCGGAGGGCAGTCGTACCTCATCTTCGAGGCCTACATCATCCGGCTCGAGTTCGGGACCTCGGGCGACGAGATGTGGGTCGAGCTGGACGGGGCGGGTGGCCGAGCGCGGTTCGTTCAGCAGCCGGGCGCGAGCGCCGATCCGAGACCGTGAAGGCGGGGCGATCGGAGGTGGCTGCGTGGATCGCACGCCGGGAAGCCGAGTCGAAGACCAACGCGTGCTCGTGTTCGCGCGCCCAGCTCGAGCAAGCCGCTCAGATGCGTGCGGGTGAATCGGCGACGGCTTCGGGGCCGTCGGTGAGCACCCGGTGGATCTTGGAGCGCAGCGCGTTCTCATCGAACGGCTTGGCCAGGTATGCCACGGCTCCGTTTCGCAAGCCCCAGTAGCGGTCGTGGTCGCGAGAGAAGTCGGTCACAAACACGACGGCGGTCTTCGCCTTGGATTCGACGGCGAGCCGACGCAGCAGGGTCAGACCGCTGAGGCCCTCCAGCATGACCTCGGAGATCAGCAGCTGCGGCTTGTGCTCGCTACAGGCGGCGAACGCCGAGGTCCCGGTGCTGACCTGGTGAATCTTGACTTCGACGCCGAGCGAGGCACTGACCTCGGTCACCAGGGTCGCGAGTTGCTCTCGGGTCGCGGCGTCGGGCTCGGCGATGACGACGTGGGTCGAAGCGTTGGCCATGAAACATCCTCGGAAGAGCAGGGGCTCGGAAGAGCAGGGGGCTGAGCCCGGACTAGTTAGGCCCGGTTGTGATCGGCGCGCGTCGACGGTGAACCAGCCGCGCGCGGCCGAGCCGGTACAAGATGGACGCCACCGCAAACGTGCCGGTTCGCGTCTTGCGGGCCACATCCTTGACGCTGTTGCGGCCGTTGAGGTTCTCGAGAATCCCCAGCTCTTCGCGTGCGAAGCCGTTGCGGCCGACGCGTGCCACCTCGGGGTCGTTCCGGACGTAGACCTCGTCCACGTGAGGCATGTGCGGGCCCATCTCCGCCCGGCTTGCTTCGCGGCGCAGGGCCTCGAGCAGGGCGTCGGAGATCCGCAGCTCGGCTCTTCCTGCGGCGGCCTTGGCCAGGGGGTGGAGTTCGTCGAGGACGGCAAAGGACGCACGCCCCGAGGACCAGCCGCTGACATGACAGACGATCTCGATCGCCTGGTTGATGAGCACGCGCGCGAGCTCGCCACGGCGCAGGTGCCCCTCTTCGAGCAACCTCTCTCCCAGCAGCTTCCCCTGCGGGTTGGGCGACGTCGCGACGCTCTCCAGGGTCTCGTCCGACAGAAAACCAGCCTCGACCACAAAGCGACCCAGCCGGAGGTCCTCGTCCGCCGTGCCCGTGATCTCAGCCATGCGGACGCGCCCGCGGTCCAGATGCAGTCGGCATTGGGCGCCCTCGTGCTTGAGTTCGAGAACGCCTCGCGCGGCCTCGTCTTCGAGCATGGCGAGCAGCGACTCGAGCCGAGTGTTGTCGAGATGTGCCGTGAGGGAGACGCCGGGCTCTGGAGTCGGTAGCTGCGCGAGCGCGACGAGCGAGGACTGCAGGGCCCGGAGTTGATCTCCGGTGAGCGCGAGTTCGGGGAGGTGTTGCCGAAGCGTCTCGTCGAGCCGGGTGATCGCTTCATCGCCCGTCCGCTGGGCGATCTCGGCGGCCGGCGGCGGCGTGGCCTCGACCGCCTCGCGCAGGGACTTGAGCAGCGCCGGGGTCGTGAACGGACGTCTCAGAGACGGCAGACCTTCGGACCCGGGGAACGGGGTTGGGTTGGCGCGACTGACCAGCAGCACCCCGGGAAGTTCGGATGCACCTGGCACTTGGATCAGGGCTTTGAGCACCGACGCCGAGAGCGCGGGAGAGCTCGCGGTGTCCAGCAGCAACACGTCGATGGTGCCGCTGCCGCCGGGCCCGTGCGCCTGACAGTGCTCGACGGCTTCCGTCTTGTTGCCGGCCGTGTAGACCAGGTAGCCCGCGAGGCGCAGGCCCGCGGTGGCCAACCGAGCCGTGGTGGGGTTCGGGTCGAAGTACAGGACGCCCGGTGCGGTCTTTCCGCTGGCGTCGGTCGAGCCCGTGTTTGCCGAGTCCGTCATGTCGGTTCGTTCAGGTGCGAGGCCCGCGTGGAAACGCGGGGGCGGACGACGGCCGCAAGCATACTCGTTTCGACGTCGTCCGTGGTAGCGTTCGCGCCATGGTGATGGAGTCGCTGCAGCGGCTCGATCCGCCTCGGCGGCTTGGGAAACTGACCTTGCTGGCCCGCCTCGGCGAGGGGGGCATGGCGAGTGTCTACGTGGCCACGGTCGGTGACGGTCCGCTCGCTCGCCTGGCCGCGGTGAAGCTCCTGCGGGCCGGAGTCCCAGACATGGACTACCGGGGACGGTTCGAGGATGAGGCGAAGGTCGTGGTGCGCCTTCACCACAACAACATCGTGGACGTCCGCGAGGCCGGTGACGTCGACGACCAGCTCTACATCCTGATGGAGCTGATCGAGGGCCGCGATCTCGCCGATGTCTGGGACCGCTGCGCCGAGCGGGGCAAGGCGTTCCCGATCCCGATCGCCGTGCACATGTTGCGCGAGATCCTTCGTGGCCTGCACTACGCGCACACGTTCCCCGGACTCGCGCTGGTTCACCGCGACATCTCCCCGTCGAACATCCTGATCGATTGGGCGGGCGCCGTGCGTCTGGCGGACTTTGGTCTCGCGACGTCGGCGATGAAGGCATCGATGACCGTTCCGGGCGTGGTGTTCGGCAAGGTCGGCTACATGGCGCCGGAGCAGGCGCTCAGTGAGGAACTCGACGGGCGCGCTGATGTCTACAGCTGCGGCGTCGTCCTGTGGGAGTTGATCACCGGACGCCCGCTACGCGGAGCGGGCATCGACACGCAGGCCGTCGCGGATTGGAAAGCTGCCCGGCCCAGTGCGCTGTCCAAACGAGTCGACGACGACCTCGATTCGATCGTTCACCGTGCGCTGAGCAACGACCGGAATGGCCGCTACGAGACGGCGCAGGCGTTTCTGCAAGCGCTCACCCGGTGGCTTGCGACCAACGCCCCGGACACCACGCAGGAGACGGTCGCGGCGTTCATGTTGGGGCTGTTCGGCGAGGCTCGGGAGAAGGACCACGCTGCATACACCGCCCTGCTCGAGCACGCTCCGAGAACCGCGGAGTTCCGTCGCGGCACCCGGTCCACCCGCGACCTGGTGCCGCCGACGTACGCTGAGAAGATTCCGCCCGGTACCGAGCTGGCCGAGCGCTACCGGGTCGAGCGCACCTTGGGCCGCGGGGGGATGGGAGTGGTCTACCTCGCGGAACACATCGGGGTTGGGCGACAGGTTGCGGTCAAGGTCCTGACCCATGACTGGAGTCGGCATGAAGTCGTCGCTCGTCGCTTCAAAGAAGAGGCGCGTGCAGCCAATGCGGCCAACCACCCGAACATCGTCGAGGTCTACGACGCGGGGCGGCTCGACGACGGTCGCCTGTACATGGCGATGGAGTACCTGACCGGCCGTTCGCTGTACGAGGAGATCTGCGAGGTCGGCCCGTTGTCACCCCTGCGCACCTGCGAGGTGATGGGGGCCGTCGCCGATGCAATTGGCGCCGCACACCACGTCGGCATCGTGCACCGCGACCTCAAGCCGGACAACGTGATGCTCGTTCCCGAAGGCGATGGGCACCGCGTCAAGGTGTTGGACTTTGGCATCTCGGCCAGTGCGGTCCGCAGCGCGGAGGAGCAACGGCTGACCCGTCCGGGTCACTGCGTGGGCACACCCGAGTACATGGCACCCGAGCAGGCCAAGGGGCACGACCCCACGCCCCGGTTCGACGTGTACGCGCTCGGCGTGATGATCTACGAGGCGTTGTGCGGCGACCCTCCGTTCATCTCGGAGAACATGGTCGAGGTGCTGACGCGAAAGGCGACCGAGCCACCGCCGCCGTTGGCCGAGCGCGTGGAGGGGTTGCCTGCCGCGCTGGTGCAGCTGTGTCACGCGTGCATCGAAGTCGATCCACAGCGACGCCCCAAGAGCGCGGACGATGTGGCCCAAGCGCTGCAGAGCATCGGGTCGTCGCTGCGCAGCGGAGCGTCGCTACCCACCGCGACCACGACCGAGGTGGACATGGTCGTGCGTCCGTCCAAGCCGTCGGTCTCGGCATCGGTACCAGCGGCAAGGCGGCGCCGGCTTTGGGTCGCGGCCGCGGCCATGCTCGCCGTCGTTGGGGTGGGGCTCAGCGCGTGGCAGCTGTCAGTCGCCCGCGCGAGGAGCGAGGAACCCGTTGCTGCGGCGTCGTCCAGTCCCAGCTCCGACCTCGGCCAGACGCCGCAGCCCGTTGCGTCCACGGCCGAGAACGCCCGGGCCCCGGCGGCCGAGCCTCAGCCTGGAGTCGAGCCTGAACCCGAGCCCGTGGTCGAGCCCGAGCCTGCGGTCGAGCCTGCGGTCGAGCCTGAGCCTGTTGTCGAACCTGAGCCCGTGGTCGACCCCGACCCGAAACCCGCACCGCGGAATCCCGCGCCGGCACAGACCCGCGCATGCATCGAGGCGAGGGCCGAGGCTCTGAGTGCAGACAAGCGGGCGAACCACCTCACCGCCTACAAGCTATCGAAGCCCAAGCGATGTTGGAAAGGACACCAGCGAGACCGGACGCGGGTGTTTGTCGAGGCGGCATTCCAGCTCGGCAAGAGCGCCGAGTGTGTGAAGGCCGGAGAGCACTCCAAGGACCCGAACGTGAAACGGACCGTCGCCGCATGTCGACTCAAGTAGCCGCCCTCCTGCTGGCCTCGCTCACCGCCGGTGCTCCGGCCCGTGCCTCTCTGGATGTCGACGCCAGTGCGCTCGGGGAGGCTGGGCCTGCGGTTGGGGCACGTCTGACGACCCGGGGTGAGCGGGTCCTTCGCGACGCCGACGTTCTCCCGGCGAACGATCCAAGCGATGCACTCATCTCGATCCGACTCGACACGCTGCCCGACGCGGTCGGATACCGCTATGCGTACACCGTGACGCGCGACGGCGAGCTGGTCGAGGGGACCCGCGGTGCGGCGGAGTGTCGGCTCTGCAGTGAAGCCGAACTCACCGACCAGCTCGACGTCGCCATCACGCGTCTGGCCGCTCGGCTGCAGCCCAAGGAAGAGCCGAACCCCGCCGAGCCCGCGGTCGTGCCGGCACCGGTCGTCGTGGCCGTGCCCGAGAGCGCGGAGCCAGTCTGGAGCGTCGGACCGATGGGCGGCACCGGCATCGTTCTGACCGGCGTGGGCGGCCTCGCGCTCGGATTGGGTGCCGGCCTCGCCATCGCCGAGCCGGTCTTGCTCGAAGGAAACGCGGATCGGAGCGGGACCGTCTCGGTGGCGGGGCTCGCGGTCGCGGTGGCTGGAGTTGCGCTGGCCTCGACCGGGGTGGCCCTCATGCTCGTCGAGCGCAATCGGAGCCGCCGACGCAGCCAGGCGCGCTGGCAAGGCGCGACGCTGCGGTTCTAGGTTTCGCTTGGACGCTCAGCGCACGCAGTGTTCGACGAAGGCGCTGAAGATGGGCCCACCGTCGGCCCAGCCCTGGGCGTCAGGGTCCGTGGCGACGCGGTCGGCCTCGAGCCACTCCGGGTGCCATTGCACGCCGACGACGAACCGGTTGTCGTCGATCAGCTCGACGGCCTCGAGCACACCGTCGGGCGCCACCGCGGTGACCTTGAATCCTTTGGGCGGTTCCTTGATCGACTGGTGGTGAATGCTGTTGACGCCAAGCGTCGTCACGCCGCCGTAGACCGTGGAGACCCAGCTCCCCTCGGTGACCGCGACGTCATGCCCGAGCTGGTCGTAGCGGTGCCAGTCGCGGTGGACCAACGTGCCCTCGATCTGGGTGTTGATGTCTTGCCACAGCGTGCCCTCGAAGGCCGCGGTGATGACTTGAATCCCGCGGCAGATGCCGAGCACAGGCGTGCCGATGGCCTCAGCCCGGCGGATCAGGTCGATCTCGTAGGCATCGCGAATCGCGTCGCCCGACCACTCGGGCTGCATGGGGGTCTCACCGTAGCTGGTCGGCGAGACGTCAGCGCCGCCGGTCAGGAGCAAGCCGTCGAGGTCGGACGCTTGGGCTTCGATCGCGGCCGGGTCGTCCAGCTCGACCAGAATGATGGGGTGTCCTCCCGCGCGCCAAACCGCCTTGGCCATGCGGGCTTCAACGTATTGGAGCGCCTTGCCGCGAAACAGCGCGCGGTCGGGGTCCGCGTGCATGAAGTTGCAGGAGACACCGATTCGGGGACGAGGCTTCATGGGCGAAGGACGAACAGCGGGATTTCGATTTCGGGCTGAGACATACCGCCGTGACTTCCTGGCATCACCATGGGCTCCAAGCCCGGCGGGGTGTGAATCAGCGAGTAGCCGTCCTTGCACAGCAGGACGTAGTCGCCGAGACGGCGGTGAAGCTCGGGGTGGGGCGTGCCCGGCCCGAACGCGCCGGACTCCAACAGGAACTCGCCGGGGATGCACGTGCACGCATCACCCAGTTCGCGCTGCACAAGCTCCAGGAACCGCTTCTCGTAGCGAGGGCGGACGAAGCAGTTGAGCTGCCGTTGGTCTCCGCCCGGCGCGGCGGCGAGGCAGTCCATGAATCCTTCGATCGTCGAGACATCGATGCATCGCTCGGCGTCGACGTCCACCAGCCCGTGGTCGGCCAGAATGCAGATCGCGACGCTCTGGCCGGCGAGGCGGGACTCCAGGTCCGACAGCGCAACATCCAGCTCTTCGAAGTGGTTGGCCACCTCGTCATGCCCGATGCCATGCTCGTGGCAGAGCCCGTCGTACCGCGGCCAGTACACGTAGCCGAAACGCTTTTCTCCGGGCTGCTCCGTCGCGAATGCCTCGACGGTGTCGACCATGCCCGGCAGGTCGAGGTACGATCGTCGGTCGGACCAGCGGGTGCCGACTTGGCCGAACGGAACTTCGGGTATGTCCCCGTAGGACAGCAGGCCGCGGTGAACCTGCATCGTCTCCACGTGCGAGGGCACCTGGTAGTACTCGCGAAGGTCGAAGCCTTCGGGGAGCAGGGGGGATCCGATCCGGCTCGTGGTGCGGAGCACGGTCGAGAGCACGCCAAGATCTGGAAGGTGCAGGTACCAACTGAGGATCGCGTGCTCCGTGGGGCTGCAGCCGGTGTCGAACGTCGTCACCGCGGCGGCCGTCGTCGCTGGGAACACGGTCGTCAGACGGGTGTGCGGGTGGCGAGCGAAGAACCGTTGGCCGAGCCCGTTGTCGAGGTGACGCTGCAGCTGGTGCAGGCCCAGTCCGTCGAGGACCATGTACAGCAGCGTGTCGACCTCGCGCAGGGGTGCCGGGTCCAGACCCTTCAGTGGCACGTGCGGAGATGTCCCGCCGCGCGCACCGATGAGCGTGGCCATGAGGTTGACCGTAGAGCCGCCGTCGTAGTCGGGAAGAAGGTTTCCCGACAGCGGCCCGTGCTCGACCCGAGGCATCCCGAAGATCGTGGGCCACCCGGGCACCTTTCGCCAACCGGGTCCCCTCTCGGACGGGCGCGAGGACCGGGTTTCTAGGTGTAAGTGCTTGAAAAGGAAGCGAAATGTTGTGGCGATGCGAGGCTCACGGGAGGGCCGCTCGAACGAATGCCGCCGGGCTCGCGGGAGCCCCCGTGAGCCGAGAAAGCACCCCGACGGGATCGCCTCGGCCCTGCGGCGTCCACAGCGTGCTCGCCAGCGCGCGGAGCGTACTCGTGAGGTCCGCCCGGCAATGCGCCCAGTGGTGCTCCGCGAGTGCATCTCCCAAGGGATAGGTCGCATACCGGGCGGCGTATCCATGTGGATGCGCGAACAGGTGCATGTGCGTGGCGACGGTCGCATCCCGCGGATCTCGGGGGGCGCCTTCGACTCGGTCGTACACGCGGCGGACCCAGGGGAGGGGGGAACCGTCCGTGTCGGGGTTGAAGTCCGCGTGCAGGGCCCGGTCGGCGCGGGCGAGGGCGAGCTGCCGCAGCGCTGGGCGACCCAGTCGAGCGCGCCGGATCTCGGACAACGCCTCTTGGTCGATGTCCCGACCTGCGAGCTTCCTCAGAGTCGGGGCATGCCAGGCGAAGGGCTCGAGCAACGTCGAGGAGAACTCGAGGGCGTTGGGTGCGATGCGAAGGGCGGTGGGCGAGACGAGCGCATCGGCGGCGTGCCCGACTTCGTGCAGCAGGGTGCGGAGGCCCTCGAGGTCGATGTTGGCCGGAAGCGAGGCGCAGATCGTGACCGGATCTTCGGGCGTGGGTGGGACGTGGGTCCATGCTCCGCTGCGCTTGCCGGGCCGGGGTTCGACATCGAATCGCAGCCGGGCATCGGGAACGAGCCGGTGCAGGACGGCTTGTAGCGCGTCGACGACACGGTCCAGCGACAGGGGCACCCCGGCGGTGTCCGGTACGGTCGCGTAGCGGTTCCAAGGCTCCGCCAGGGGCTGAGTCTTGGCGCGGACTCGGGCAGCCTCGGCCATCGTATCGAGCCAGCCCGCAGTACTGCCGGGACTGGCCGCGTCACGGTCCACCCACGCGGCGTAGTCGGAGAAGCCCAGCAGCCGGGCCCAGTCTCGTCGCAACCGCAGGACCTCCAAGGGCAGGTGGGCGGCTGCTGAGGCGTGGTTGTGAAACGCCGCCCACGTCTGCTCGCGCTGCCCGGCGCTGGTCTGAGCGCGCAACCGAGACCGGACCACGGCCGCGCTGGGTCCGTTCGCCGCGTGGTCGGAGAATGCTTGGCTCGCGTTCTGAAGCCGGCGGTTCAGGGCGTGCAGACGCTGGCGGTCGGTGACGTCCAGACGGGCACCGGCGTCTTCGAAGTCGCGACGCAGCTGCAGCCACTGGGGTCCTTTGGGCGGCTCCCGCTCCAGTGTGCGAAGCAGCGCGGGGTCGGCGAGAGTCTCGGTGAGGGCCGCGTCCACGGCCGCACGCGCATCGCGAACGGCAGCCGACAGCGCGGCCGAGCCTCGGACCGACGCTTCGTGCTCGGCCGACCCCAGCGGCGCAAGGAGTCGAGCACGGGCCGCTGCAAAGCCCGCCGCGAACCCTTGCGGGGCCCGGGCGAGCATGACGATCTCCTGCTCGAAGTGTGCCCGCGCCGTCTCGATGGCGCCGGGCAACCGCTGGGCGAGCTCGCTCAGGCCTTGGGCCCTGTCATCTCGCGGGGCACGACCCACTGGTCGAACTGCTCCGCGCTCAGCAGGCCGAGCTCCAACGCGGCTTCCTTGAGCGTCGTGCCGTCGACGTAGGCCTTCTTCGCGATCTTCGCCGACTTGTCGTAGCCGATGTGCGGGTTGAGGGCCGTGACGAGCATCAGACTCTTCTTGAGGTTCGCCTCGATGCGCTCGAGGTTGGGCTCGATGCCCTCGGCGCAGAACCGGCGGAAGTTGTGGCAGGCATCGCCAAGCAGCAGCGCGCTGTGCAGCACGTTGTGGATCATCAACGGCTTGAAGACGTTGAGCTCGAAGTTTCCGCTCATGCCGCCAATGTTGACCGCGACGTCGTTGCCCATGACCTGAGCGCAGACCATCGTCATCGCCTCGCACTGGGTCGGGTTGACCTTGCCCGGCATGATCGACGAGCCGGGCTCGTTGGCGGGGATGATGATCTCCCCGATACCGCATCGGGGCCCGGATGCCAGCCAGCGTACGTCGTTGGCGATCTTGTTGAGCGCCGCCGCGAGCAGCTTGTACGTGCCGTGCAGCCGAACGAGCGCGTCATGGGCTGCCAGGGCCGCGAACTTGTTGGGGGCGGTCACGAAGGGCAGGGCGGTGAGCGTCGCGATGTGCTGCGCGGATGCGACGGCGTAGTCCTTGTGCGTGTTGAGCCCGGTCCCGACGGCGGTCCCGCCAAGCGCCAGCTCGTAGACGTCCGCCAGCGCACCGTCGACGGCCCGCATCCCGTGGTCGAGCTGGTCGACCCAGCCCGAGATTTCTTGTCCCAAGGTGACAGGCGTCGCATCTTGCAGGTGCGTTCGGCCGGTCTTGGTGATGTCGGCGAAATCGGTCGCCTTCTGGGCGAGCGTGTCCCGGAGCGCTTTGACATGCGGCTGCACGTGATGGACCGTCTGCCACGCCGCCGCGATGTGCATGGCGGTGGGAAAGGTGTCGTTGCTCGACTGACCGCGGTTGACGTGGTCGTTGGGGTGCACGGGGCTCTTGCTCCCCATCTCGCCGCCGGACAGCTCGATCGCCCGGTTCGAGATCACCTCGTTGGAGTTCATGTTTGTCTGGGTGCCGCTTCCGGTCTGCCATACGCGCAGCGGGAAGTGCTCATCGAGCTTGCCCTCGATCACTTCGTCGGCGGCCTTGACGATGAGCTCGACCAGATTGGGCTCCAGCGTGCCCAGCTCGCCGTTGGTCATGGCGGCTGCCTTCTTGAGGATGCCCAACGCCCGGATCATCGGACGGGGGAAGGTGTCGTTCCCGATGTCGAAGTGGTGGAGCGAGCGCTCGGTCTGGGCGCCCCAGTAGCGGTCGCTGCGGACCTCGATGGGGCCCATGCTGTCGGTCTCGGTACGGGTCTTGATCGTCATGGCGTTGCCTCTGTGACGGCCGGGACATTAACACGGTCCGCCAGGCGGCGTCCGCGGGCTGGTAGAGTCCCGGCGCATGGACGAGGCTCCTCAGCCGCCCCGATCGAAGCTTCGGGCGCTCGCGGCGAGGGTGGAGATGTTTCTCGAGCAGTTCGGGGTTCGTCTCGTGCTCTCGATCGCGATCATCGCGAGCTTGATCCCGTCCCAGCAGGCGGACGAGTACGACCTGTGGTTCTTGGCGTTGTTTGCGACCGAGGTGGGTCTGCGGGTCTTCACGGTCATCGTCAACCCACACCAGGCGGAGCCGGTCGATCGGTTGGGTGCGGCGAACGAAGACGGGGTGGACGCGCCGTACCACGGGGCGCGCCGTCGCTGGGCTGCGATCGCGCTGCTGGTGGTCGACAGCGTGGCGCTGGTCTCGTTCTTGCCGCTGCCCGTAGGCACGGCGGGGGCCCGGTGGCTCCGGGTGTTTCGCCTGACCCGGATGCTGCTGCTGTTCGGCTACTGGGCCCCGCTGGTCCGCGACCTGGTCGGCATCCTCTCGCGTCGAGAGCGGGCGCGGCAGTTGGTCCTGATGGGCTTCGTCGTCGGTGTGCTCTCGTTCGCGGGCGCGGTGCTGCTGTACTACCTCAGCGACGCGCCGGTCGACGTCAACGGGGACGACGTGGTGACCGACGCCGACAAGACGTTCTCAGCGCTGTTGTGGTGGTCGTTCCGCCAGGTCCAAGACCCCGGCAACATGATGGCGGACCCCAAGGCGCTGCCGGTGGTGCTGATCAGCCTGCTGCTGACAGTGTTCGGCTTGTTCTTGGTGTCATTCTTGATCGGCCTTGGCACCGACGTTGTCCATGAGCTGATCGAGCTGACCAGGCTGCGCCCTCCCGGACTTCGCGGGCACACGGTGGTCGTCAACATTCGCCCTTCGACCCGCCGGCTGCTGCACGAGCTGATGCGGTACTACCGCAAGCTCGTGCCCTCGGAGGCGCCGCTGTTGTCCGCGCAGTGGTTCACGGACCTGCGTCGACGGGGCGTGGTGGGCACCCGGTATCTGGTGGTCGGCAACCAGGACGACCCTCCGGATTTTGTGCGGCAGCCCGAACTCTCGCGCATCGTCTACCGCCAGCGACCCGAAGACGAAGAAGAGCTGATCGTCCGAGCGGACTTGTTGCTCGCGAAGCGGATCGTCCTGCTCGCGGACCAGGACGACGTCAACGCCGACGCGGAGACGATTCGAACCATGGTGACGTTGGTCGAGCACGTGCGAGAGCGGGAGCGGGCCCACCGGACCATGCAGCGTCAGCGGGTGCTGATCGCCGACTGTCTCTTATACACATCTCCGAGCCCACGAGACCTCTCTACATCTCGT
>CAJXVA010000207.1 GCA_913061055.1 uncultured Pseudomonadota bacterium | reverse complement strand
TCGTCGGCAGCGTCAGATGTGTATAAGAGACAGGATCGTGCTTCGTCCCGATCTCTCAGCGCTCCCCGGAGCCGAAGAGCTCAAGGCGCTCGAGGCGGGCGGCTAAGCCGGCTCTCGGGCCCAGGGTGTGAATCCACCCACATTGGCCGGAGCGGGGGACTGCCGTACCCTGGCTCCGTCGACGCCGGGGCTGGGCTTCCCAGGCACAAGAAGAGGGCACAAGCACATGAAAAAACTCGTTTACCTGTTTCCTGCTGTGATCGCACTTGGCTTCGCGGGTTGTTCTGACGACGCCGCGACGGCTGACACCGAGGCTGACACTGAGGACGGAACGACGGACGCGACCGATCCGACCGTCACCCCAACCGAGCCCACGGCATCCGGCAGCTCGTCCACGACCGACCCCACGATCGATCCCGACACCGGGGGCTCGGACGGCAGCACGACCGACGCGCCCGGCTGCGACGAGGACGACCAGTGTACCGACGAGACCGTCGAGGCCGACTGCGGCGCGAACTTCGAATGCGTGGCCTGCTTGTGTGTCCCAGATGGTGACGCCCCGTTGTGTCCCGACGGTTGGGGCGGAGGGGAGTACGCCGATTGTGGCAGCGGGGAAGAATGCGGCGGCGAGCTGGAGAGCGTCTGTGTTGGCGGCTCGAACGACGCGTCGGCCTGCTTGTTCTTGGGCTGCGAGGACACCTGTGATTGTCCCGCGCCTCCAAAGGGCTTCGAGGACCTCGGCAGATGCGAAGATCAGTTCGGCCCCGGCGGCATGCTCGATGACATCAACGACTGCTTCCTCGACTGCAGCGGCGGCGAGTCCTGTCCGGACAACATGTTCTGCGATGGGGGCGTTTGCTTCGTCGGCGAGGACCCGGGTGCGATCCCGGAATACGGCGATTGCTTGAATGAGGTCGGAACCTGCGAGGACATGGGGCAGTGCCTGTCTGACGGGGAAAGCTTCGGAGCTTGTGCGACCAACGGCTGCGCCGACGCGAGCGACTGTTCGATGGCTCCGGACACCGGAGACGCTGAGCCGACTTGCACCGACCTTCCCGATGATGGCGGGAGCATCTGCACGCTTGGGTGTAGCGACGGCGAGACCTGCCCCGATGGCATGATCTGCGTTTCACTTGCGCTCGGCGGCGCGGATATTGGCAGTCACTGCATGTGGCCCCCAGTTGAGGCGCCAGAGGTCGGGTTCGACGACTGCGCCAACAACCCGGAGGCCGTGTGCTTGGATGGAGAGGTCTGCGTCAGTGACGATGCGGCAGACCCTGCGACGGCCGTCTGCGCTCAGGCCGGCTGCACCGACCCGACAACGGACTGCCGCGAGGTGCCTCCAGGCGGCGACGCGGTTGCGGCATGCGCAGAGATCGACGACACCTCGCCTGGCGAGGAATGTGTCGTCGACTGCAGCGGTGCAGAGATGTGCCCCACCGGCATGACCTGTGCCGCGGCTGGGTACTGCACTTGGGAAGACGCGGGGCTCGCCCTGTCCGAGGACTTCCTGCCTGGCGTCCTGCCCGGCGGGTGGCTTGCCATCGATGTGGACGGACTCCCCGTCGCCGCACAGGTTGCCTACATCTCGGATGCGTGGGTCGTCTCTGAGACCGTCACCCCGGCGAACCCCGCGGTGTACAGCACGTCCTTCTACGACCCCGCTGGGACCTCCGACGATTGGCTCGTCACGCCTGCGATTGCCCTCTCTGCGACCTCCGTACTCAGCTGGGATGGCATGGCTCCGGACATGAACTTCCCCGACGGATACGAGGTCTACGTCGCCGATGCGACCGACCTCGACCTGATGGATTTCGTCATGAACGGAGACCCCACGGCGTTCCTCGCCGCGAACACCCCCGTCCTGACGATCGCCGCCGAGGAAACCATGCTCACCACACGGACGCTGAGCGCCGCCGCGGGCGAGCCCCTCGAAGGCTTGGTCGGATCCGACGTGCGCGTGCTTTGGCGGAACAACTCGACCGACCAGTTCGTGC
The DNA here is from genome assembly GCA_913061055.1 of uncultured Pseudomonadota bacterium. Classification (GTDB taxonomy): domain Bacteria; phylum Myxococcota_A; class Polyangia; order Nannocystales; family Nannocystaceae; genus CAJXVA01. The sequence continues at coordinate 13,540 of CAJXVA010000207.1, read as the reverse complement.
TGGTGCTCGACAACATCAGCGTGACCCCGTAGTCACCGCGAACTGATGCTTCGAGAGGAGCCGGGCATCGAGCCTGGCTCCTTTCTTTTTGGGCGCCGCGACCCGCCGGCGCTATCCGGCGGCGGCAGAGAGAAGATGGCGACCTCCGTGGCGAAAGACCGGCTGCACGTTCCCATTGAGGAGTGTGTGACGGATGCTCAACGACAATGACCCGCCCCCGCAACAGTCTTCGCGACACCCACGACTGTCCTACCAGCCGCGGCCATCGGCATCTCGAAGCGACCACGCAGCGTCTTGCTCACGCTCCGCGGCCGCGGGTCTCGGTGCCCAACGCGAGGCTCAGCCCGGCTTGACGCGACGGCGACCGTGGGTCACCTCGAGCGCGACCGGTTCGACGTGGTAGCGGACCTTTCCGAGTCGGTAGACCGAGGCACGTAAGAGCTCGCGGGCCTGAACGTCCGCCTCGCCGCGTCCATCGATGGTGACATCGACGTCGGTGGCGTCGAGCTTCTGCGCGTCGAGTGTGGAACGGCCGTGCAGTTCGGCGTGAAGCGAGTGCACGGCGCCATCGAGCGTGACGTGCGACGCACCATCGGCCTTGACCGAGAAGTTGTCCACGCCGCGGACCCCGGTGACCGAGAGCTGCGTGACGACTCTGGCGTCCACCATCTCCAGCTCCGGCACCGTGACCTCGAACCGAACCGGCTCGCGCGCGTACTCGACAGATGTCGGGTAGTACTGGAGCTTCAGCACTCCGTCTTCGACCTCGACTTTGACGCCGTCAACGAGTTCCTTGTGAGCCTTGACCTCCACACGGTGCGCTGGTCCCACGGTGATGCTCACGTAGCACGTACAGACGGCCACCACGGACGAGAACCCCGCAGCACGCACGGGGATCGAAGCGGGAGCTTCCGCGGCAGGAGCGTCGGCGGCGGGCCGGCTGGCGGACGAGGCGCAGCCCAGGAGAACGGTCGAGAGCAGGACAGTGAGGCGCCGGATCGAGCTGGTCATGGAGACTCCGGGGGGAGATGACGGGTGGTATCCGAACAAGCTCCGGTTGGGTTGGCCCATCGCAAAGAAAAGCATCGTGACGGGAGGTCGCTACTCACCGGCCGGGTCGTCCGACGCATCCAACCCCAGCGGTCCCATCACAAACCCCGGCGCCGCGGTCTTCCCTGTGGCTTGGGTCTGCAGGTAGCTGGTGAGCGCGTCATAGAGGATCTCCTGAGCTCTCTTCTGCGAGATCGCCAGCTTGGTCGCCAGCTCGAGCAGTAGCGCCTCCTCGCTCGGGTGCAGCTCACCGTCCAGCGCGGCGATGTGGCTCAGCTGCACGAAGGCGGTGTAGGCCTCTTCGCCCGCGTTCTCGGAGAGCCACGCCGCGGAGCGGTCAAACATCTCCCGTGCTGCGTCGGCCGACTTCACCTCGCCAATCGCCGCCTCGGGGTCGGCACACAGGTGCAGCAGTGCCAGCAGGAGGATGGTGGTCTGCTGCTCGGTCGCGGGCTTGCCATCGACGTGCGTCACCAACAATCCGCCGGCGATCAGCAAGTCACGCACGTGAACCTCGACCTCCTCGACCGCTTCGTACTCCATGAGCTGGGCGAGTTCGGCCACGTCGGCATCGGTGGCCCGCAGCTGCTCGGGCGAGCTGTCAAAGCCGCCGCGCTCGCCAAACAAGGCAAGCGCGCGCACGCGGACCGGAGTGACCGGGTGAGAGAACCGTGCCATCAAGTCGCGGCGCTCCAGGCGTTGCAGCGTTTCGAGCTGCAACAAGAACGCGTCGATGTCGTAGCGCAGGTGCTCGGGGCCCAGGCCGCTGGCCATCTTGAAGAACGCGCTGACGATCGCACTCAGCTCGCCGTCGACGGCCGCATAGCCTGCGCGGTCGGCCGAGAGTTCGGCCAAACGGTCCCAGGTCTCCAGGCGCCGCTCCAACAGCGGTGGCAAGCGATCGTCCTGCTCGGTGAGCACGGCCTTGGCGAGCCGCGACTGATAGTGATTGTAGCGAAGGTGCCCCAGCTCGTGGCCGAACACGAAGCAGATCTCGGGGTCCGTCATCCGCTCCACGAGGCCACTTGTCACCGAGATGACGTGCGGCTTCTTCTCCGAGATGCGGTGCAACGCAAACCCGTTGATCGCAGCGTTGGGCTCGACGAACAGCTCCACGGGTTCTTCGAAGTCGAGCTTGGTGCGCACCGTGTCGAGCAAGCCGGTGAGGCGCGGCGCGATCAGGGGGCTGAGCCGCATCTGGCGGGTGACCACCATCTCGTACCAAGGTGCCGCGGTCTGCTGCTCGAGGTAGCGGCGCAGAACCTCGTCGAGGCCGTAACGGTCGTACAGCAGCTCGATGAGCTCGCGCTCGGTTGAAAAGCGCACACAGTCCAAGCGTTCGCAGCCCACGAATCAGCGACACTAGTCGTTGTGCGCGGGCGCTGCCAGCGACGTCTTTGCGGTCCTTCTCGGATGTGGCCGCATCGCCCGGCTTGGCCTCACTGCTCGTCGAGGAGCGCCTCCAGCAAGGGCACGACGAGCAGGTCGCGGGGACGGCCGGCCTCGGTCTTGACGGCGATGAGCGTGCGCAGGTCCAGCACGCGAATCGTCAGTGAATCGTCGCTGAGCTCGCACGTGTGCCCAACGAGGGCATTGAAGTCGCGACCGTCGTGGAGCGCGCCGAGGCAGTCCAGCGGTCCAAGCCGAGTTGTCAGGAGGCTCTGGCCTGTCCCGAGCAACGCGCTCTTGCTCGGTCGCAGATCACGTCCGGCGAGGTCCCGCACTCGGGCGCCCAGTTGGTCCAGCACGCTCAGCAGTCGTTCGACATTCTCAGCATCGCGTGCGTGGACGATGTCGAGGTCGCGGGTCGAGATCGGCGCGCCGTGAAGCACGGCGGCGATGCCTCCGACGACGATGAACTCGACTCCACCGGCGACGAGCGCGTCGATGAGCGATTCCTGATCAGCTTGCGTCTGGGACACGGCGGAATCGCTGCGTCATGCGGCCGGTACGCACGCATGCTCTGAGCCGCTCCCGGAGGGAAAGGGCGAGGCTCGCGTGAAGGAGCGTGACATCCACGTCGGAGGGCTTGTCCTCCGTTGGTCTTGTCGTAGCCACCGACCGAAGATAGCACGGCCTCGGAGGACCGGAGCCGACCCGTGGTGCGGGCCGCCCGGTTCGAAGGATCCACCTCGTGTAGGGTCCCGCCAACCCGATGTCCGCCGCCCCCTCACGCCTGACGCGAACCTCCGTCCTCGCGCTCGCGTGGCCCGTCGTCCTCGCCCAAGCCGCCACCGCCCTGACCGGCGTGGTGGACACCATCGTGATGGGCCGGGTCGGCGGCAAGTCAGACCTCGCGGCGGTCGGCGTCGCCGCCGTGATCTTCTCGTTCGTCTACTGGGCGTTCGGCTTTTTGCGCATGTCCACCACCGGCCTCGTCGCGCAGGCCCAGGGCGCAAACGACGACGCCCAAGCCCGCGCCCACCTGGTCCGCGCCCTCATCGTCGCCGCGGGCATCGGGGCTGTGATCGTTCTTGGCGCACGACCGATCGAATGGGTCGCACTCGCGTCCTTCGACGCGGCGGCGGACGTGGAGTTGCTCAGCGGCGAGTACTTCCGAGCTCGGGTCTGGGGCGCCCCCGCGGCGTTGATGGGCTACGGGGTCACGGGCTACCTCTTGGGCACGGGCCGCACCCGGGCGCTGCTCGCGTTCCAAGTCGTGCTCAACGTCGTCAACGCCGGGCTCGACGCCTGGCTCGCGGGCGCCCGCGGCTGGGGGCCGGCAGGCATCGGTGCGGGCACGGCGATCGCGGAGTGGGTCTCGCTGGGGTTCGGCGTCTGGCTGGTTCGCGACGCCCTGCGTGCCCCTGCCAAGCTCTTCGACCGCGACAAACTCTGGGCGCTGCTCTCGGCGAACCGCGACATCTTGATCCGCACGCTCGCGCTGCTGTTTTGCTTCGCCTGGTTCGTCAACTCGGGCGCGGCGGTCGGCACCGCGGCACTGGCCGGCAACGAGGTCTTGCTGCAGTTCATCGCGGTCGCAGCCTTTGTGCTCGATGCGTTCGCGTTTGTGGCGGAGAAGGAGATCGGGGAGGCGGTCGGTGCCGGCAGCCGCGTGCGGGTCCGCCAAGCGATGCGCGTGACCAGCGAGCTTGCACTGGGGCTGGGTGTGCTCATCTCGGTGCTCTTCTTCGCCATCGGCCCTCCGCTCATCACCTGGATGGTGGCGGACCCCGAGGCCAGAGCCATGGCGCTGACCTATTTGCCCTACTGCGCGGTCGTCCCAGCGCTGGGGGTCGCGGCGTGGCAACTCGACGGTGCGTTCCTGGGCGCCACCGAGGGCCGCGCACTGCGGACATCCGCGGTGATCGCCACGGCGCTGTACCTCGGACTCGATCTCCTGCTCGCGCCTCGGCTGGGAAACGCCGGGGTCTGGCTCGCGTTCCTTTCCATGTACGTCGCCCGCGCCCTGGCCCTGGGCGCGCACTGGCCGGGCCTTCTTCGCCGGGTCGAGCCGACCGCTCCTTGACGCCTCCCGCCTCGCTGCTACACCTCCGGAACCGCGGCGGCGCACGGGGGCAGGGGCCCCGGACCGCCGGGGGCACACCAGCATTCTGCGGTGTGCGAACCGGCGCGGCACCTGCCAGCGCCTCATTCGAAACGCGGGGTCGGGTGACTTGTCACCATCGAGCTTTCCCCAGAGAGGTCGCCCGCCCCGGTCACAGCGAGGTCCATATGCAACGCAACTTCACGCACATCAACGTCGGCCCCACACTCGGGGCTGGCTGAAGTTCTCGAAGGGAGGCGCGCATGCGTGGCTCCCTTCGGGTTTTGGAATCAGCCTGCGTTCACAGGGCTGGAGGGCAGTTGGCCGGGGATTCACCATCCGCGTCGTAGAACGGATGGGTTGCCGGAAGCTCATCTCGCAGGCCCCAGCGGCACGCGAGCTGGCCCTCGATGACCCGCCGCTGTGCGCCGCTGGGTGATGGCGAGTACACGCGAAACTCGTGCAGCACAGCGTCGGAACCGTTGCCGACGGAGACCGAGCCTGCCTCGGCCGAGCGCGCCCCCGCCTCGGATGCCTCCTCGGTGCCGTCGATGAAGATGAGTCTCTGGTCCCCGTCCGCCGAGTTCACGAAGCTGAACAGGTGGGTCTCGCCGACCTCGATCACATCGAGTGCGGTCGCGATGCGAGCACCGCCTCCGCTTCCGCCGATGTCGAAGATGACGCGGCGGTTGGAGTTCCCCCACGGGATGTGGCTCGAGTATCGGCCGCCGTCCTCGACGGGATGGTTGAGGTTGAAGTCGAAGGAGTTGCGACTGTCGACCTCCTCTTGGACGAGGAAGACGGTCACATCTCCGAGCGCTCCGCCGAAGACGCTGGCATCGGAGGCCATCGTGTCGTTGCTGAACTCGACCCCGTCGCTGCCCTCGCGATAGTTCGGCTGCCCACCTTCGTCGAGGAAGAGGCCTCCGGCCGACCCCTTGTTGGTCCAGCAGTAGACCTGCTGTCCATCCGTGGGCGGACTCGTCGCGCACTCGTCGTCGCTGAACAGGGTTGTGTCGTCGCTCGCGTCGAGCCACACCACAGGTTGCTGAAGGGCGCACATCGACGACCCTGAGCAGAAGCCCGTCGCGCAGTCCGTCCCGACCTCGCAGTCCTGATCGAGGTCGCATCCCGGGCACGACCCGCCGCAGTCGGTGTCGGTCTCATCCCCATCGAGAATCTCGTTGTCGCAGCTCGCAGGCGATGCCGTACTCTCCGAACTCGTCGCTTCGGATCCGCCGGTGGTGTCGGTGGTGTCGGTGGTGTCGGTGGTGCCGGACGGATCGGTGGTGTCGGTGTCCTGACCGACGGTTGTCGAGGCGGAGTCCGTGACATCTGACGTCGGCGTGCTCGTGCCGGTGGTGGACGTCGTGCTTTCGCCCGTCGTTGCCGTCATCGCGGTCGCGTTCGACCCGGCGCTGCCCGATGCCTCGGTCGCGGCGCTCGAGCCACCCGAGGCCGCGTCCGCTCCGTCCGTGTCACTGCCCACGAAGTCTGTGCAACCCGACGTCAGGCACAACGCGACCCACGGCCCCAAGCTCCAGCGCATGGGGTCTACGCTATCAGCTGGCGAAACTCATGCGCGGTCTGTTCGCCTAGGTTTTTCGCGGATCGCGCTCTGACAGGCCGTGGGGACCAGGAGCCCGCACTGAAACTCCCGCTGGATGTGCCCTAGAAACGAAGGTTCGCGGACACGCCCGTGTAGTCCAAGGAGAGCTGAGGTGCCACTGTGAACTCGAGCTTGGCGGCCTTCTCGGCGCCGTAGTTGCGCTCGTAGTTGCGTCGCTCTCGCTTGTAGACGACCCCGTACGCGAGCAGGCCCGCGCCACCAGCGATGGCAGCGGACGAGAGCTGGTGCATCCCGTACAGCATCGCGTTGCGGTCCGCGTAGCAGTCGAAGAACGTGTCGGCTTGGGTATCGGCACCGTCGAGACAGTTGGCCGCGATGCCGTTGACGGGGTTGATCGACCGAATGCGGATCACCGCGACGATGATGCGACCGACGCCACCGGCCGTGAGCAGGCCGGCTCCGGTTCCGATGAACACACCCGGCTTGCGCTGAACTTCACCCGTCTTCGCCGAGAGCGCTGCGTCGTGCTTGGCGCGAAGGGAAGCGCCCCCCGGGGCCAGGCCCCAGTTCACCGCGTTGGGCACGGCTTGAAGCACCCACAACCCGGCGTTCCCGCCACGAGCGGAGACGAGGCAGTCGGCGGCGGACTCGGACAAGCTCGAAAGGTCGTCCTGAGAGACGCTGGTGACGTCGAAGTTGTCGGCTGTGCACAGTCGCTTGATGCGAGCGATCCGCCACGCCATGACGCCCCATCCGACCACACCGACCGCACCCGCAGCCGCCATCATGCCGACCCCTTTTTTTTCCGGGACGACGATGTCATCGACGGTCTTGGGGGCGATGGGCTCCGTCGGGATCGGGGCCGCAGGCTGGACCGGTGCTGCAGGCTGGACCTCTTCGGCCGCCGAAGCGTCCGTCAGCTCCTCTTCGCTTTCTGCGGAGGTGTCTTCTGCCGCATCCTCGGCTGTGTCGCTATCCTCTCCCCAGCTCGGGTCGGCCTCCGGCTGCGCGAGGACGCTCGCGAGGTGAGTCGGGGCGACCGTAGCGGCGGTCATGAGAGCGGCGGTCATCAACGCGGTCGGCAGCACGGGGTCAGAGTAGGGCGCCCGGGCTTCGCGACGCAACGGGGTGGCGAGGGGCAGCGGTGGTCCCGTGTCCCTCGGCACACCCGGTGGCGGGAAACTGAATACGCACCGTGGGACTGCGTCTGTGGCGAGTTGCAACGTTGCCTCCGCAAAGCCGGCCCTACGGCTTCGCGTTCGGGGACGCAGGCCGGTACCCTCGTGGCTCGATGGTTCGCTCGACGCGATTGGCATGCTTGTCCGCTGGTCTTCTTGCAGCCGGTTGTACCGACCGGGTGATCGAGCACAGCGGCACGATCGTGGACACGCAGCCGCCCGACGACGAGGAGCCCCCGGTCGACGATGGCCCGGCGGACGATGACGAGCCGGTGGACGATGACGACCTTCCTCCGCCCGACGACGACGATGTTCGTCCGGTGGAGTGCGTGGATCAGGTCATCGATGCAAGCGAGCTTCCCCTGTCGATCGAGGGTGTTTTCGAGCAGGGGGAGAGCCGGTTTCAGCCGTCGTGTGTCGACTCCCCGAGTGCCGAGGTGACATTCTCGTTCACGGCACCCCGAGCCGGGAGCTACGTCTTCGACACCCTGGGGTCCACATTCGACACGGTCTTGTATGCGCTCGGCCCCACCTGCGAGCTGCCCGAGCGTGCGTGCAACGACGACATCAGCGGCGGAGTCACCTCGCAGATCGGCTTCGGTATGGCTGCGGGTGAGACCACCGTCATCGTCCTGGATAGTTTTGGGGATACGGGGGAGTGGGGCCTGCAGGTGAGCGAAGGCGGGCTGTGTCCGAATGAGGACCTGGGCTCGGACCCCGAGGTCTTCCTCGAGGGCTTCCTCGACAATACGCAGGCAAACTCCGTCGTTCCCAGCTGCGCCGGAGCGGGCCCCGACATCGTCTACGCGTGGACGCCACCGTTCACCGGGCGCTGGAGAATCTCGACCGCAGGCTCCAGCTTCGACACCGTCCTCGCGGTGTTCTCGGACGACTGCCTTACCGAACTCGCGTGCAACGATGACGGGCCGAACGACGTCTCGTCGGTGATCGACCTCGATCTCGAGGAGGGCGTTCCGGTGGCGATCGCCGTCGATTCGTTCGATGTGCAGAGCGGCTTTTTCCAGCTCTCGATCTTTCCGAACTAGGACCTCGCGCCCGAAGTCCGAGCGGGGTGACTGCGCATCCCTTCGGGACGTTTCGCTCTCTGGCTCCGCGTCGGCCGGGCGTGCGCCCCTGCCGGTGGGACGCTCTAGAACGGTTCGGGGCGATAGCGGTTTGTGACGCCGAGGCCTGCGGGGGCGAGTTGGTCGGTGAAGCGTTCGTACTCGCCACCGGTGAGGACTCGCAGGAGGCCAGCCTCGTCGGTCGGCTCGTACGCACCCGAGAGGTTGCGGGCGCGCATCACCAGATCTCGAGCGCGGGCTTGGTCGTTGCCACTGATGTACAGCGCCTGGCCCAGCAGCAGGGAAGCCTCGGCCAGGTTCAGATCGTCTTCCCCTTCGTCGGTCCGCAGCTCGAGGGCTCGCTCCAGGTGGGGCAGGGCGTCCAGGGGGGTTCCGGTCTCGATCATCGTGCGGCCGAGCCCTGTGAGCGCATACGCGATCAACGGGTGTTCCTCGCCCATCGCGGCCTCCCAAACGCCCAGTGCGAGAGCGTAGTGCTCGCGGGCAGACTCCGCCTGGCCGGTCGCCCACAAGGAGTTGGCGAGGTCGAGGTGGGCATAGCCGAGGTCGGCGTGACCCGGCGGGAGCGTCTTGGTCCAGACCTCGAGCCCGCGACGCAGGTGGGGAAGCGCCTCGGTGTGTCGTCTCTGGTCGGCCAGTGCGAGCCCGAGGTTCAACCGCGCGTAGCCGACGTCGCGATGGGTTGGGCCGAGCGCACGCTCGAGCATGGCGACGGCGCGCGCGTGCAACCGTGCGGCCGCTTCGAACTCCTCCTCCTGCCGCTGCAAGGTGCCGAGCTGGTCGAGGCAGCGCGCGAGATCGACGGGATACTCGATGGCATCGAACACCGCAGCCGGGACCGCAGGCTCCCCTCCGGCAGCGGGTAGGCTGGCGACGCTCATCACAGCATCGCGGTCGAGCAGCATCTTCGCTCGCACCAGCGTGCCTTCGACCGGCTCAGCGCCGAGGTGGCCCTGCATGGAGGACGCGAGGCGAAGCAACGAGCGGGCGACCTCGGGGTGCGAGGTTCCGAGGACCTGCTCCCGAATGGACACGCTCTCACGGTGTTGCTCTGACGCGCGGGCGTATCGGCCCATGCCTTCAAGCGCCGCGCCGAGCCACGCGTGGGTGTCGGCCTTGCGAACGTCACCCTGCGGCAGGTGTTGGTTCTGGACTTCCAGCGCTCGGGTGAACTTCTCGAAGGCCACGTCGTACGAGCCCTCGGCTTGCGCGATCTTTCCTAGACCTGACAGGAGCTGGGCGCGTGCGAGCGGGCTGTCCCCGGCCCGGGCGATGGCGGCCTCCGCCCCAAGTGCGATGCGGTCCCCCTCGGCGTACAGGCCCTGTCGCAGCGCGACGATGTCCATCGTCAGCGTCCACGCCGCGGCTTCCACATCGGCGCGACCGGTCTGCGCGGCAAGGAGGATCGACTCGCGTAGCTTGGCCTCGGCCTCGGTCGTGTTGCCGCGTTGCAGCAGGGCCTTCGCGCCCAACAGCAAGGCCTCGCTTTGGAGCCGAGCTGCATCGATGCTGGCAGCGCGGGTGTTGGCTCGCGCGAGAGTCTCCGGTGCCTTGGGGTGGCCGAGCGCAAGCTCGACGCGGCCACGTCCGAGCAAGGCATGCACATCGTCGAGCTTGTCGCGGCGTGCAGGCTCGGCCGTAAGGCGCTCGTCGGAGTTGTCGTTGCGCCCGACGCTGGTGCAGGTGGCGGGCGCGGGAAGTGACTGCACCGCCTCGGCGGCATGCAGGAGTGACGCCTCGACCCCCTCGTCGGACTCGAGTTGTTGCAGGAGCAGGTCGAGGTCTGCTTTTCGATCGTCGAGACACAGCAGCCCTGGATCGTCGAAGCGCGGTGTCCGTCGAACCCGAGCCCGAGCGTCGGCGGTGCACCGAACGTCGTAGACGGTCGTCCACGCGCCGGCGTAGCCGTCGAGCGCGCGACCCATCGACTGCCAGGTGGCTCCCGCGTACGGTGCCGTCGCGGCGTTGAAGCGGGCTTCGAGTGACGCTCGCCGCTGAGCGTTCCAGACCTCTTCGATGGTGTGGCTCGATCCTTTGCACGCCTCGAGTCGATTGGAGCGGGTGCCGAGGTAGGCCGCAGTGATCAGGCCGCCGATGCCAACTGCAATGCCCGCCACGAGCCAGGGGTGCCGCGCTTGAGGAGGGTCGCGCTGCAGTTCTGCCAGCAATGCGTCCATCGACGGATGCCGGTCCTGCGGCGACACGGCAAGTCCACGCACGACGACGGCGCGCAGCCAGGATGGGACCTTGTTGTCCCGAGGCGGACTGCGAATCGTCCCATCGAGAACATTGATCGCGAGCGATGCCATGCTCGCGCCCTCGAACGGGCGCTCGCGGTACAGCGCCTCGTACAGCGCGACGCAGAAGCTGAACTGATCGGTCTGCGGTCCGATGTGCTCCCCGCGATGCTGCTCCGGAGCCATGTAGGCCGGCGTGCCGAGCATGGCACCGGTACGGGTGAGGTTGAGGTCCCTCGTTTCTCCACCGCCAGAGCTGCTCGCCGCGCGGATCTCTTGGAGCTGGTCGGCGATGGGGCCCGTGCGAAGCGTGGTCCTACGAGCGAGGCCGAAGTCCATCACGAGGACCCGGCCGTCCAGCCCCATCAGGACGTTGTCCGGTTTGAAGTCGCGGTGAACCAGACCGGCAGCGTGCGCGGCTCCGAGACCCCGACCGGCGCGCACGAAGGCGTCCACCAACTCCGGCCAGCTGCGTTCGCTGTCCATCCACTCCCGCAGGGTGGAGCCTTCGATGAACTCCATCGCCACAAAGACGCGTTCGCCGAACGTGCCGACATCGTGGACGGTGATGACGTTGAGATGGCTGAGCTTGGCCATCGCTTGGGCTTCACGAAGGAGTCGGGCTCGCCCCCCCGAGTCCGAGACCCCGTCGGGCCCGGCGTGCATCACCTTGAGCGCGACCCGTCGGTCGAGCTGCGGATCGAAGGCCGCATACACGACCCCCATGCCTCCCGAACCGATGCGCTCGAGCACTGTGTAGCGCCCTACGCTGTCTCCGCGACGCAGCGGTTCGCCCTCGCGGTCGCGCGACCCCGGCTCGAGACCCTCCGAGGTTTCTCCGGCCAACGTTGCGACGAGGCCATCGGCCAAGGACGCGCCCGAAGGCGGTGCTTCAGAATCGGACATCCGCGCGAGTCCTGAGCATGCCGCACCCGAGACCAAATCCACAACGTCAAGTGCTGCCATCGGACCCCGGATGGAGACCGGTCGCACAGAGATTGGTGCCGCCCACGCATTCTGGCCCGCATCGATCGAGACAACGGCCGGCGCTCGGGGCAAGATCTCGATGCCTTGCCGTCCCAACGGTCCCTCTTGCGCAGCACGCTACTCGCGCTGCTCGCTCCCCGCCGCCTGCTCTCCATTCTGGTGGTGGCGGTTCCGTTGGTCCTGGCGCAATCCCACTACTCGGTGGAGCCGATGGCCGCGCCGCTGGGCGTGTTGATGTGTTTGGCGTTCTTCTTGTTCGCCCCACTGTCGTGGCGCGCACTCTTTCAAGGGGAGACCTCGCGACGGCGGACGTTCACCGAGCCGTTCGGGCGCCTGGTGGTCTATGCGGTCGCGGGGGCGGGCACGGTGGCGCTGGTGGGCTCGGTCGTTCCCGACCTCTTGGGGTTGCAGCCCACGCTGATGACCTCCGGGAGCAGCCTCTTGGTGTCGATCGCGCTGTTTCTGGTCGGGGGGTATGGGCTCGGCCGGGACATCGACCTCGAGCGCAGTTTGCACGCGGAGCGAAAGCGAGCGGATGACATGACCGTCGCCGCTGAGCGGGCGCAGCTGCTCGCCCTTCGCAACCATCTCGATCCGCACTTCTTGTTCAACACGCTCAACGCGATCGCGGAGTGGTGCCGGGAAGATGGAGAGGTCGCCGAGCGGGCGACGCTTCAGCTCTCGGAGATGCTGCGTACGATCATGGCGGGCACGCACACCCCGGCGTGGTCGCTCGAGCAGGAGGTCGCGTTGCTCGACACGTTGTTCGCGCTGTACCAGATCCGGGACCCGGAAAAATTCGTGCTGAAGCGGGAAATGGACGAGCCCCTCCCGCGCGTTGACGTGCCGCCGATGCTCTTGCTTCCGGTTGTCGAGAACGCGATCAAGCACGGGCCTGCGGCATCCCATCGGGGTTCGGTGCACCTTCGTGTGCACGCCCAGCCCGGTGGTCTTTGCATCGAGGTGCAGAACCCCGGCGCGTTCAAGGGACGACGCCCCGGCGGCGAGGGGCTGCGGCTGGTCGAGAAGCGCCTGGAGCACGCCTACGGCGGGGATGCGAGCTTCTCCATCGAGGCACAAGACGACACCACGCTCGTACGACTGACGATTCCGTCCCAGCCCAACCCCGAACCGGACCCCGCATGAGCACCGCCCTACGCATCGCCCTCGCAGACGACGAGTCCACCGCCCGACGCCGCATGACTCGGCTGCTCGAGGGCATTCCGGGCGTGGAGGTCGTCGGTGCTCACGAGGACGCGCGCGGCATTCTCGACCAGCTTCAGGATGAGGCCATCGATGTGCTGGTTCTCGATGTGCAGATGCCAGGGCTCTCGGGCATCGAGGCGCACGCGCTGCTGGGGGCCGATGCGCCCTACGTCATCTTCGCCACCGCGCACCCACAGCATGCGATCGAGGCGTTTGAGCTGGGGGCGGTGGACTACGTGCTCAAGCCGATCGAGGCATCGCGTCTGGGCAAGGCCATTGAACGCGCGCGCGCGCACGTCCTTGCGGGCAGCCGAGCTTCGGAGCCGAGTCCCGCCGACCCGTATGCGCGGGTTCCGGTCGTCACCCGTGATGGCATCGTTCTGCTCGACCCGCCGTCGATCTCTCACGCGGTCTTCGATGGAGCTCTGGTCACCGTCCACACGACACAGGGCGAGTCGCATCTCACCGACGCGACCTTGGCCGACCTGCACGCGCGTCTCCCCGACGGAGGATTCGACCGGGTCCACCGCCGGGTGCTGTTGAACCTGCACGAGGTCAGCATGTTGCGCCCGACGCCGAGCGGAGGCTTCGTCGCGATCACCCGGGCCGGGGCCGAGGTCCCGATCTCGCGCCAGTCGGCCCGTCGCATGCGCAAAGCGCTGGGCCTGACCAAGGCGCAGTGAGGCCTACGCCACGAAGACTTCGCCACAGGCCGTGGCGTGCCGTCGGTTGACGGGGAT